>JAFNIQ010000001.1 GCA_017601395.1 Candidatus Brockarchaeota archaeon | reverse complement strand
AGCGTTCTTCTCAACTCCTCATCAGGCTCGCCGGGTATGCCGCACTCCAGGGTAAGATAATGCTTATAGCCTCCTTCTCTCAGAACCCTCAAAGAACTGAAATCAGTATGTCCTCTTCCTGGCGTCAACCTGTTGCTGTCAGCAAGATGCACGTGAACAATCTTTTCAAGATGTTTCCTCAGGCTTGACCCGATGTCAGCCTCCTCAATACTCATGTGGAAATAGTCAGCCATTATTCTCACCTCATCTAAGCCGACTTCTTCACAGAGCGAGGCGGCTTGAGAAAGCGTCTTGAGGAAGTGAGTCTCATACCTGTTAAGCGGTTCCACAATCACTATACTTCCAACATCCCTCGCATGCCTCCCAAGAATCCTGTATTCTTCTACAGCCAGCTTCCACTCCAGTTCAAACTTGTCTTTGAAAAGAGGAGAAAGGTCTGGAACAGTTGCCTCCCCAAAGACCGGCACCGTTATAACCCCTACCGCACCAAGCCTATTAGCCCACTCAAGCCTCTCCTTTATCCCTTTTAATGCCGCCTCCCTGTCTTCTTTTCTTGGAGAAAGCAGGCTTCCCGAGTATCCTGAACAAATAGTGCTCACCTTAACACTAGTAGTGGATAACACGTCCAAAACATTCTTTAGAACCCCGCCGAGCTCCTGTCTCCCCCAAAGCTCAATACCGTCATAACCATAGTTTTCAAGCTTCCTCAGCTTCTCCTCTAAATTGGCACCGGGAACAAGATTCTCTTGGACTGAGAACTTCATTTCCCGCTTACACTCTTTTCAGTCACTTTTTAACTTTACTTTCCATAAAAACATGAGGCTTATTCCACCTAACATCCGTCAACAGGCTTAACCTGTCACCCGCCACCCAGCGGCGGGAAAATTGCCAGAACATCGCCTTCTTTAACTTCCGGATTATCCCTAACTATCTTCTGGTTTAAGACAATTATCGCCTCCTTATCAACCTCAACTCCAGGATGTTTCGAAACTATCTCTTCGAGAACCTCCTTAATGGTTGAGCCGGGTGTAAGCTCAAGTTCCTCCTCGTACTTTCCCACAGCCTCCCTGTAGGAGGCGAAATACTTAACCAGAATCTTCATTCTGTTTCTTCCAGCCTCCTCATGCTTATATGTTTTTACTGAGTGTTCCTACAATACACTTATAAATACTTACAAAACATCTTCCCCGACCCTTAACATGGCAGGCTGGATGGGATCAATCGCCGAGGTAGACCTGTCTAGTTCAAAGATAACTTTTCACGCGTGGAATGAGGATGAGAAGCTCAGGTTTATCGGTGGAAGAGGAATAGGAGCTAAAATCGTCTACGACAACGTTGGCCCTGAAGTTGACCCTTTAAGCAAGGATAACTTGCTGGTTTTCGCAGTCGGCCCGCTTACGGCAACGGCTGCGCCGACTTCAGGCAGGTTCTCCGTGTCAACCAAATCCCCGTTGACAGGCACGATATTCGACGCAAACTCGGGAGGATTTTTCGCAACCAAGTTCAAAGCATGCGGTATCGATGTGCTTGTAATCCGGGGAGCAGCTCAAAACCCGGTCATAATATACATGGATGATAAGGATATTCAGGTTCTAGACGGTGAAAAATACTGGGGTATGAGAGTGTTTGAAGCCACGAGCATGTTGACTGAAAAGTTCGGGAAGGAAGCCAGGGTAGCGTGCATAGGCCCCGCGGGGGAAAACCTTGTGAGAATAGCGGGAATAATGAACGACTACTACAGGGCTGCTGCAAGAGGCGGAGTCGGCGCAGTAATGGGTTCGAAAAAGCTGAAAGCAATCGTCGCAAAAGGAAGTAAGACAGTTGAAATCGCTGACAAGGAGAATTTTCTCTTCATAGTCAGAGAATGCAACAGGGTTTTCGGCCAGAACCCTATCACGAGTAAAGCCCTACCCAGGTTTGGGACGGCTGTTTTAGTAAACCTTATGAACGAGCTTGGCGTGCTGCCGGCTAAAAACTTCCAAGCAACTTTCATGCCTGAGGCAAGGAATATTGCTGGAGAGGAGATAACCAGGAGGCTGCTGGTTAAACCTAAGGCATGCTTCGGATGCGGGATATCGTGCGGCAGGAGGACTCGTCTAGACAGTGCTGAGGGCGAGGGGCCGGAGTATGAGACAGTCTTCTCACTGGGCTCCTGCTGCCTGCTTTGGGACCTCGAGACCATTTGGAGGGCAAACAATTTGTGCAACGACCTAGGGTTGGACACTATTTCAACAGGCGTTACGATAGCCTGCGCGATGGAGCTTAGCGAAAAAGGCTTGACGCCTGAGGAAGTAAAGTGGGGCGATGGGGATAAAATCATGGAGCTGATTGAGAAAACCGCTTACAGGAAGGGTTTCGGAAACGATCTTGCAGAGGGCTCGCGTAGGCTCGCTGAGAAATACGGGGATCCAGATGCAGCTATGCATGTTAAAGGCTTGGAGCTGCCCGCCTACGACCCCCGGGGGGCGAAGGGACAGGGGTTAGCATATGCCACAAGCAACAGGGGAGGCTGCCACCTAAGGTCGTACATGATAGGCTTGGAAATACTTGGGGTTCCGAAGAGGATAGACAGGTTTTCAACAGTCAACAAGGCCGGCCTAGTAATATACCAGCAGAACCTTTACGCAGCCATGGATACGCTAGTAGCCTGCAGGTTCACAGGATACGGGCTTGACGAAGAATACTACTCAAGGATGCTTTCAGCTGCAACCGGCGTAAAATATACGGCTGAAGACCTCATGCTCATAGGCGAGAGAATATGGAATCTCGAGAAACTCTTCAACCTGAGAGAAGGATTCGGTAGGAAGGATGATACTCTTCCGAAAAGGTTGCTGAGCGAGCCACTGGCCATCGGACCGACTAAGGGCCAGGTTGTTGAATTAGATCAAATGTTGGATGAATACTATAGGGCTAGAGGATGGGATGACGAGGGACGCCCAGCCAAGAGAACGCTTGAGAAATTGGGCCTGGATAGTTAGAGCAGAGGGGATTAAACTCGAAGATAATGTTTATAAAGGCAACAAGCTTGCTTCTGGGAAGCCGAAGTGATAGCTTCTTTTCAAAAATGGATGAGTTTCCACATGCAACGTATACGATTATTTTATATTCATAATAGAAAAAATAAATACTAGCTATGTCCAATATCCCTAGGAGTTGGGGAGCGTGAAACCATTAGTGAGGGTGAGATGATGCGAAGAAATAAATATTTTTCAATAAAATTCAGAATATCGGTTTTGTCTATGGGATTTATTTTTCTATACTTGGCAATAACCATAATGCTTTATTTCTTGGATCAAACATTTGCGAGCTTGCTTTTCTTTGGGTCAGCTTTTAGTTTCGCTATAGCGTATTTCTTTGGAGTATGTATAGAACAGTTTAACTTTAAAAACAGAATCATATTGTCATTTTCCTTCTTATTCATGTTCCTATGCGTTTTACTGGTGATTTATTCTCAGTACCTCTATTTTACTGATCGACTCGTATGGCCTATGCCTTATGTGATTGCACTAATATGGGCATTTTTCTTGCTTCCTTCTTTCTGGTCTTTTACATATCGCTTACTCGAAGCATATTCTAAAAGAAATGTTTGAAGACATCGATTACTAAAGCATTACAAAAATATCAAGATATTCTAATCAGAAAGCTCAAGTATTGTGTCGAGAACCCTATGATTGTTCTTGCGTTCCAATCGTTCTTCCAAAGATGAGCTCAATTCCGTTTCTTCCGGCTTCCTCCTCAAGCTTTTCTAGAGCATCCTTCGAGACGTTCCCCACGGCAAGGAAGGCGTGCTCTACTTTTCTTCCAAACATTCTCTGCACAAGGTTTATTCTCCTTGACACCTTCCCTATCTCATCTATTGCTTTCTCCTAACTCTCTACGTAAGTCGTAACTTCCCCACATCTTTCTCCCCCCTTATTTTTTCCCTAGGATAACCCCTTTCTTCCAAGATAATTTCCACGAATGCCATTGTATAGTCCTCTAAAGTCCTTACAACAGCTCTTCCGAAGCTCTTAACCTCGGCTCTCACGTATCGCATCACGCTCCTTATGCTCCTAACCTCTTCCCAAAGCTTATTCTGATTCTCCCACGCCTAACCTAGTTTTTCCTCAGGCCTATCAAGCCTCTTTAAGATTTCAGATAACCCTAGTCTCCCAGCCACAGCATAGCGAACTCCTCATCTTTATCAAGGAGAAGACTAGTTCAGGCAGGTTTATTGTGAAACAAGATGGGGGAAAGAGTTGCGTAGTAACGCCCAGAGTCTTTAAATAATACTTTTAATGAGGAGGAAAATTGAGAGGATTGAACCCTAGTGGTGTAAGCGAGGTTTGGAAGGAGATAAGCAAGTATGGCAAGAAGCTTTTCGATAAAGGCTACATGGTTAGCCATAGCGGAAACATAAGCGTTAGGGTTGGCAATAAGATGTATATTAAAAGGAGGGGCGCGGCTGCCGACGAGATAGGGCCGGAGGACGTTGTTGAAGTAGACCTTTTCGAGGAGGATAGTTCAATACTATTAAGCTCTTCTGAAACCATGGTTCACAGGGCCGTATATCTTAATACTTCAGCACTGGCCGTTGTACATGCTCACCCACCCTACTCGATAGTCTGCTCACTGATCTTTGACGAGATAATTCCGATGGATGCCGAGGGAGACTACGTGCTTAGAAAAATACCTGTGCTTGTTGTCAAAGAGGTGAGCGGCTCCAAGGAGCTTGAGGAAAAGGTTTCGGAGGCGCTTAAACACTATAAGGGGGTTGTGGTGAGGGGTCACGGAACATTCGCCGCGGCTAAGCTCTTGGAAGAGGCTTACCACGTCACCTGTATGATTGAGGCTTCCTCTCAGATCCGGTATCTTGTGCACACATCCGGCATCCCGCCTAAGAGAGATAAGACGGTTGAATTCACCAGATGGTAATGTAGGCAGATAATCCGCATAGACAGTATGCTGCTAACCGCTTATTGCGGAAGAGGTATTGTAGAAGGGCCGTCGGGGAGAAGAGTTATCCTGCCCAGAGGCTTGAGGCTAAGAGCGATTTCCAAACCCTCTTTCAGGCTTTTCGCATGCATCATATGCATGGATTCAACTGTTTTCGAATCCACGCCTCTTGAGACAACTATCACGCGAAACTTCTCTAAGACTCTCGCCAAAACCTGGGCCTCCCATTGTGCCTCCCTCCATATTTCTCCAGACCTAAGTCTCCTTAGAAACTCGCCTGGGCTGCTTGAGGAGGCAAGCATCTCGTAGAACCCTTGGTGCCCAACCCCGTCTACGCATTCGCCGCACGCCACGATTACACCGTCCTCCCTAGCCGTCAGGGCACCGTTTGAAATACCTTTAACAAGCTGGTAGAGGTTTCGGTCTAAAGGATAACCGCCGTTTGAAGTTATTACTATATCGCCTGGGACTGGTTTCACACCACAGTATTTTAAAGTGAAGACACGGCCACTTCTATGTGCTTCAAGCGGGTCTCCTGCGAAGGCTGAAAGCATCCGCTTCCTACCGTCTAACACGACGTTCAGAATGAAGCGGAGTTTTGCCATGTTTGCTGCCTCCAGCATCTCCTCGTATATAGGGTTTCCCTCAGCAACACCGCACCTGGCGTTCGGGTGATCAATGTTTCCCGGAGAGTGATTGTTCATTATAGTCTCAACCCCTGAAACGCCGGGGAGAATACTCTTCGGCCCCCCGGTGAAGCCTGCGAAAAAGTGGCCCTCAATATATCCCTCGGAAACCACTAGGTCAGCCTCTTTTAAAAGAGTGTTTACGTAAAGCCTGTTGCCGGTTGACAACGATCCAAGGTTAACCAGCGAACCAATGTTTTTAGCCGAGTGAATAATAAACTCATCTAAATAGTCCAGCGCCTGACCGAACTTCTCTTTCAACTCGCTTCCACTGGGAGACCATTCGTGTAGCCCGGTAGCCACCAGCAGCCGTATAGAAGCCTGTGGTGACGCCTTCTTCATTTTTGCGATAAGCCTTGGAAGAGTAGTTTTACTCGGAACGGGCCTAGTGTTATCACTAGTAATAATTAGTATTCTGCCCGCCTTCTCGGCGAGCTCATCAAGGCTTTTAGACCCTATTGGATTTGATAAAGCGTTTTCAATGAAAAAATCAGGGTTACCAGGCGTGGGCCAAGACGGCTCGAGATAAGCATGGATCCTGGAATCCTCAACCTCGCACTCTTCAAAGCCCTTTCCGAAAGGTATCTTAACGAGCATGGCGACTATTTGTTTTTAAGGGTTTATATCTTTAGCGTGAGCCTACTCGTAAGAAATTTGGAAAAAACAGTAAAGTTTATATATCGTTATCGATATCGACAGCGACATGTTTAGGCACTGGATGAGGCACATGGCTTACGCGCCAAAGGGTCTTCTAAGATACTTGGTTCTAGAAAAGCTGAGTGAGAAGCCCATGTCCGGCTCTGAAATAATGGATAGGATTGAGGAGGAAAGCCACGGGGCTTGGAGACCGAGCCCAGGCTCAATCTACCCCCTGCTCACATGGCTGCATGAAAAAGGATTCATAAAGGCTCTTCCAAGGGATGAGACAGGGGTTAAACGCTACGAGTTGACTGACAAGGGTAGAAAACTCCTTGAGGAGAAGGGTAAGATAAGGGAAAGGCTTGTCGAAAGAATGGTTTCCTTCCCTCTCCTACTTCCACCGCCTCCTTTCGTCGGCAGGTTTCCAGAGGATAGACTTGGGGGGCTTCATGATCCTATTAAACGTCTTTTCGCCGCCTTCAGGGAATTCATGATTCTTTCAAGAGGCAGGGCGACTGAAGAGGATCTTGCAGAAGTAGGCAGGGTGCTTGAGGAAGCTGCAGGAAAAATAGAAGAGTTAAACAAGAGGATTAGGGGGTAGATTCAGAGTGTCTGAGGAAGTCATAGTTGCTAGAGGCCTTACTAAGGTTTTCAACAAGAATCTGGTTGCAGTCGACCATGTGAGCTTCAGCGTTAAACACGGTGAAATCTTCGGTTTCCTCGGTCCTAATGGCGCCGGTAAGACAACCACCATAAATATGCTGATAACTGTTTTAAGGCCGACAGAAGGTACAGCCTCAATTCTAGGATACGACGTTGTGAAGCAGGCTAACGAGGTTAGGAAGGTTATAGGCGTTGTTCCACAAGAGTACACGGCAGACGAGGATTTAACAGGCTACGAGAACATCATTCTATGTGCAGACCTCTACGGCATTCCACGAGAAGTCTCGAAGAAGAGGGCTGTTGAGCTGCTGGAGCTCGTTGAACTCACCAGCTTCAAAGATAAGAAGGTTGAAACCTATTCCGGAGGGATGAGGCGAAGACTCGAGCTTGCAAGTGGCCTGATAAACCGGCCGAGGGTTCTTTTCCTAGACGAGCCAACGCTAGGTTTAGACGTCCAAACTAGGGCTGCAACATGGAACTACATTAAACGTTTGAAAGAGGAATATGACATGACTATTTTCATGACGACGCACTACTTGGAGGAGGCTGACACCCTGTGCGACCGTATAGCAATAATCGACTACGGGAAAATCATCGTAACTGGAGACCCTGAAGAATTGAAGCATAGTTTAGGCGGCGACATCATAACGATAAGCATAAAGGAGGATGTTGACATCAGTAGCATAATCCGGAGCGTTGAAAACGTTAAGGAGGTTAGAAACGAAAACGGTTCCTACAGGATTAAGGTGGAGTCGGGGGAGGAAACTGCTCCTCTGATAATCGAGGCTCTCAGAAGGAACGGCTATACTGTGACCAGGCTTTCGCTTACAGAACCAACTTTAAACGAGGTTTACCTAGAATACACCGGCAGGTCTATGCGAGACACGGAGGAGTCTAAAGAGGCTTTTCGAAGCCAGAGGATTACCATCAGGAGGGCGAGGGCAAGATGAGCAGAGTGAACGAGTATCATCCGAGCCTTCTCCGTGGCCTGTGGGCTTTAACGGTCAGGGAGCTTAAAAAATGGTTAAACGACCCCATAATGCTTCTAATGCTCGTAATCCAGCCTTTAATCTGGATGGGGCTTCTAGGGAAGTCGATGAACCTGGGTGCAATGTTCTCAGCAAGCAACCTGGGCAACATAGAGGTTCCGGAGAAAATTCCGATACCGGGAAACTACGTGATTCCTCCGGCTAACGGAGTGATATATGTTAGCGGCACAATGGTTTCCCAGATAATCCAGCAGACGGTTTCAGATATTGGTGCTAACGTTATGAGGAATGTTTTCGGAGTAACGGATTACTTCAGCTACATGTCCATCGGCATGATTTCAATGATAGTTATGACCACGACTATGTTCAGCGGAATGTCTATAGTTTGGGATAGGCGTCTAGGGTTCCTAGATAAAGTTTTGAGCACGCCTGTGCCCCGCGGGGCCATAATCTTTTCGAAGGTTCTTAACGCGACTTTAAGAGCGATGCTTCAGGCCACGATAATCCTGACTCTCGCAACAGTACTAGGGTTGCAGTTGAGCCCAAGCTTCACCCTGATTAACATATTTGGGGTTTACGCTGCAATATTCCTACTCAGCGTAGGGCTTTCATCGGTTTTCCTAGCATTCTCTTTAAGATCAACTAAGTTGGAGAGGCCAATGCAATTCATAAGCTTAATCACTATGCCGCTGATGTTTGCAAGCAACACCTTATTACCAATCACTTTAATGCCGGACTGGTTGCAGGCAGTGGCTTATGTAAACCCGCTTAGCTATCTGACAGACGCTTTAAGACAGTTGACAATCCTGACTTTAGACGTTTCTAAGCTTATCACTGACTTTATGTACCTAGGTTTCTTCGCCACCGTGCTTTCTTCAATAGGAATAGTGCTTTCCTGGAGATACCTGTCTAAGTAGGATGGTGTTGGAGAAATGGCTAAGACCATCATTAAAACTGTTGATCTTAGGAAAACCTACATGCAGGGCAAGATTCCTGTTGAGGCTCTTCGGGAAGTAAACCTTGAAGTGAAGGAGGGCGAGTTTCTCTCAGTACTAGGGCCCTCGGGAAGCGGAAAGTCGACTCTTCTAAACCTGATAGGAGCTTTAGACAAGCCTACGGGGGGAAAGCTTTTCATCGAAAACATTGATGTGTCAGCCCTGAACGATAACCAGCTTGCGGATTTAAGGATGAAAATAGGGTTTGTCTTCCAATTCTTCAACCTTATTCCAAGGTTCACAGCAAGGGAGAACGTTGAACTACCCATGTCGATAGCCGGCTTAAGCAAGGGCGAGAGGAGAAAACGGGCTGAGGAACTCTTGCAAATGGTTGGTTTAGCAAGCAGGATGAATCATAAGCCGACGGAGCTCAGCGGGGGTGAGCAGCAACGCGTCGCGATTGCCAGAGCCCTAGCCAACAACCCGAGATTCTTGCTTATGGATGAACCCACTGGAAACATAGATTCTAAAAACGCTTACGAAATAATAAGGCTCGTAAAAAGGCTTAACGAGGATAAGGGTGTAACAATAATAATGGTTACCCATGATCAGCAGCTGGCTACGGAAGCTAAGAGAATAGTGTACATGCTTGACGGCATGATTGTCAGGGAGACGGTGAATTGAAATGAGGATAATAGACGTGTTTTCATATGCTTTCAGCGCGATAAAGCTGCGTAAACTCAGAGCAGGTTTAACGACGCTAGGCGTAGTCATTGGAATAGCCGCAATAGTGGCACTGCTTTCAATAACTCAGGGGCTTCAAGTAGCAATATCCGCACAGCTTCAGAGAGGTTTTGCAACAGACACTCTAATCGTCACCGCAGGCGGGGGTTTGGGTGGCGTAAACGAGTTCAACTTGCTGGTTAAGGATGCTCAAACAATAAAAGAGATGGACAACGTTACTGCCTCAATAGCAGTGATCCAAAGAATATGCTATATAAGAATGCCAAACGGGCAGACGCGTCGAGTAACGGTAACCGGCGTCGATTTTGCCGCCTACAGGGAGATTTACAGCAGCGCGTTCGCAGCCGAGGAGGGGGAAATCCCGTTAAACCCTGAAGACGATGCTATCGTAATAGGAAAGCAGGTGAGCAACCCTTGGGGTAATGGAACAATTCTCTGCAGGACTGGCGACACGTTAGAGATACTTTGGACCAACACGACCGCAAGACCACTTAGAAACGAAACGTATGTAGGTAGAGTTGCGGCTGTTCTCCGTGAGATCGGGGGATTCACCATCGGTGGCCCCTCAGACAACAGGATATATATTCCGATTTCGAAGGCTCAAAGCTTCTTCGGAACTGAAACCTGCGAGATGATAATCGTTAAGTTGAGGAATGACGATAGGGCTACAATCGACAGTGCGGCGAAGGCCATAAAGGAAGCCTTAGGAGGCCGTGTATCAGTCACTTCTTCAACAGCCATCTTAAACATTATTTCAAGCGTATTCTCAACGGTTGAGCTCTTCCTAGCGGGGATCGCGGCAATCTCGCTTCTTGTAGCAGGAATAGGCATAATGAACATTATGATCGTATCTGTAATGGAGCGAACCAGGGAAATAGGCATACTGAAGGCTTTAGGCATGAAGAACCACCAGGTGCTACTGATATTCTTGTGCGAGGCAGCCATAATAGGTTTGCTAGGGACTTTAATCGGGATCGGTGCAGGATGGAGCTTAGCGCAAATTGTTTTAAGGATATTCGGCTCCTCGGATAGAGTGGGCATCATACGGCAGGGAAACCAGGCTGGAGTATCAAACGGCATCACGATAACACCGGTCCTAACTCCAACAGTTATACTTGGAGCCCTCGTCTTCGGCCTGACGGTCACCATGGTGTTCGCTCTCTACCCTGCTTGGAAAGCCTCAAAACTTAAACCTGTCGATGCACTGAGGTATGAGTAGGGAAATGGCTTCCGGCGGATTTAGAACGAGTTTCGGCATACCGATTGGTAGTCCAGCTGGTTTTAAAACCAAGCCGACGGTTACAATAATCATAATAATGGTTAATGTTTTAACATACGTCTTAACCTCCTACGAGAGTTTCTTCATAGAGACCAGTGAATACTGGGTGAGCATAGGTGGTTTCATCCCTTCGCTTATAGAAACCCCCTTCCAGTGGTATAGGGTTTTTACATCCATGTTTCTCCATGCCGATTTCTTCCACATACTCTTCAACATGTATTTCCTATATGTTTTCGGCAGGGCTGTTGAAAGCATCCTAGGCAAGTTAAGATTCCTACTTTTATACTTGACGGCAGGAGTTGCAGCATCCATATTCCACACCGCGTTCAGCTTTCTAGGTGGTTTTTCAGCATACACGGTTCCTGCAATCGGCGCGTCTGGAGCGATCAGCGGAATCCTGGGGGCGTACCTCATATTTTACCCGGGTACATATCTCATAGTAGGCTGGAGCTTCATACTCTTCCCAATGTTTTTCAGAATCAAGGCCGCCTACTACATAATATTCTGGTTTGCAACACAGGTGATTTACGGCTTCACCAAGACCGCGGGAAGCACAGCAGTTTTTGCTCACGCAGGGGGATTCGTAATGGGAATAGCGTTGCTTCCGCTCATTGTCGATAAAAGGAGGATTGCCATGTTTAGAATGCTGCGGGCATACAGCCTCCTCCCCTACTTGATGCCTATCAACCTGAAGACGAGGGGACTAGGCTTTTTCTCCAAAGCCATTACCACAGTTTTCATGGTTCTGCTTTTAGCTGGAGCAGCCTACGCCTCCTCAGGGTTAGCTGTTCAAGGCACTGTAAAGTCAACAACAATTCAATATACGTGTGAAGGAGCCCCCTACGTTGACTACGTGGGCATACAGCTGCCAGACCTGGAGTCTCAGATTGCCAGCGTATCTTTGGACACTACGAGAATATTGCTAAACAGGTTGAACACGGCGGGATTGCTTTACAATGCAGCCAATTCTAACAGGCAGATAATTTTAAGCAGTAAGAGCATTAGACTCCCAGTAATGGTGAGAGGGGGGTCGACAGTCAGCGTTGTCAACGTGAATACGACTATACATTATTTTACTGGAACCTATGATTCCGACGGGTTCCTGAGGAGTGGCGAGGGAAACCTGACAACGCGGGCAGTAAGCATCGTCTTATATGGACAGCTATACCGGATTGTGGAGAGCGAGCCGATCAACTACGTGTTCAAAGTAGCGTCTCAGACAGTTGATTTAACTGGCCTTACGCGATACATGGGAGCACTATCGACATGCACAGCTCTGGCAGCGCTATTCGTGGTGGTTAAAAAGGACGGAGAGTTAACACTCGTGGAAGAAAGGTAAAAGTTAGATCGAGGTAGATAATCGTCATTCATAATGCAACACGCGCCGGGTGGGCAAATACTTGGGTAAAAAGTTGCAAAATTCTTAAAAGCATTCATAGAGAAGCATTTCTGAAATGGCGGGAAACAACCCTGGAAGGCATTGGGCGACTCTCTTCAGACAATTACATTCAGAATTCACATTTCGTGAGTCATTTTTAAAAACAGTGTTATTGGTCTGGTGATGAAAACATGAGTGTTAAAGCAAGAGCCGCAGCCGAGACAACCGTCATGGAAAAACCGGTTTCGAGAACCCTGGTTCAGGCTACGGGTCTTCGCAAGACATATAGGTCCGGTGGAAAGCAGACGGTTGCGCTTCAAGGCGTCAGCTTCAGTGTCAGACAGGGGGAAATAGTCTGTCTTCTCGGGCCTAATGGAGCCGGCAAGACTACTTTAGTAAAGATATTGAGCACCCTCCTGTTTCCAGACGAGGGACAAGCATGGGTCGGCGGCTACGACGTGGTTTCTCAGGCCGACAGGGTTAGGAGAATAATAGGTTACGCTGGCCAAGATAGTGAGAGATCCGCTTTCTTCAGGTTGACCGCTAGGGAGAACCTGATTTTCTTCGCCACTGCTTTCCACGGGTTACACAGGTCTGAGGCTCACGAGAGGATTGAGGAGATGGCTAGGGAGTTCGATTTTAAAGATTGCCTGGACCAGTATTTCATTGCTCTTTCAGGAGGACAGAAGCAGACTTTCGTAATAATGAGGTCTCTAATAACCCGGCCGAGGATCGTGTTCATGGATGAGCCTTCTAAATCTCTTGATCCCCTTACTGCCTCTAAAGTTAGAAAATATTTGAAGGATTACGCTCAGAATAGAGAGGCAGCAATAATCGTCACAACCCACAACATGAAGGAGGCTGAAGAGATAGGCGATAGGGTTATCATGATGAACAAGGGCAAGATTATATTCGACGGTGCACCGGAGAAAATGAGGGAATCAGTCACTAGAACCGAGGTCATTCAGATAAACGGGAATAATGTTCACGAAGAACTCGTGAAGCAGCTGACCCATGTCGAGGGAGTTATCAGCGTTCAACGGGAGAACTCTGATCTTAGGATTTACTGTAAGGATGCTTATGAAACTCTGCCGGTTGTGATCAAGCTTTTAAAAGACAAAGGACAGAGGCCTGGAATAAGGATAGAGAATCTAACGCTTGAAGAAGCGTTTAAAATAATGGTTGAGGGTGGGGGAGGATGAGCAATATTCTGACAATGATCAGGATGACAGTCTGGAGGAGAATAAGAGAGATAACGCGTTACAAGCTGAATTTCACGGTCGAGTTGATAATGAGCTTCATATGGGGTCTTGGCCTCATGATATTCGGGTTCGTAATAGACCCTGCTAAACTCGGCTCGATTGGAAGCACGAATTACGCGGTATTTCTATTAATCGGGGTTGCTTTCCAAAACTACCAGGGTGCTGCAACCTGGGGAGCCTGGGAGATAAGGGACGAGTTAACTAGGGGGCAGATCGAGTATACGTTTGCCTCGCCAGTCTCCAGATATGTCTACATGCTTTCCTCATCCGTCTCCCAGGCTGTTGTTGGAACATTGTTCGGCATAATACCTATGTTTGCGACAGCATTCATCCTCCTAGGCAGTTTTCCACCTCTACCTGCTTTCTTAATGACCTGCATCACGCTACTCCTAACCTTCCTAGCCCTATGCCAGATAGGTGTTATAATGTCCAGCGCCATACTGCTTTTCAAAGATGTTTCAGCGGTGATGTCCATCCTAAATTTCCTCTTTCAAATAGCCACGGGAATGTTCGTACCCCTCCAGTTTATGCCTGACCCGTTGAAAATCATCGCATTCCTAATACCTCTAACCCACGGGATTGATCTTTCACGCCACTTCATAATGGGAACCAGCACCGTGTGGCCTGTGGAAATCGAGATCGGAATGCTAATCGCCTTCACACTAGGTTTCGGCCTTCTAGCGAAAGCTGCAATATTCCATTTGGAGAGAAAGGCTAAGAAGGAGGGTCTTGCCCTAGCGTAGTTTACTCAGCACCCTGTAACGCTTCCCATATTTTCCCACGTTAATCCTCCCGCCGAACCTCTTTCAGTCAAATAAGCTTGGACAACGCGGCAGAAAACACTTTAACAAGCAAGGATTCACTTGAAATGTTTCGCCATCTCCAGGTTCTCCGGCATTGAAAGAATGTCGTCTATGACCTGGTTAACCTGCTCTGTAGACTTTGTCCTAGTGTCTGTCACCAGCCATTCGAAAAGAGTGTCACGACCACCATCTAAGAAAGCTTCAAGAGCCCACTCCATTCTCATCATTCTTGGCCGGAGAACATAGTTTACTATTCGCCTAGGCAGTTTTTCAACCCTCATCCTGTGCACGCCTCTCCCGTCAACCTTAGCCGGAATCTCGACGGCAACGTCATCAGGCAAATCAGCTATCACACCCATGTTTAAAACGTTAACCTGGTAGGTTCCCACCTTATCGTTCATCAAAGAGTCTATTATTGGGACAACTGATTCCCGGCTAAGATTTGGGGGAAGCACTCTTGTCAAAGGCGCCGGATCCTTTATCGCCGCAGCTATCGTGTCAAAGTTGTACTGAAGCATATCTAAGTATACTTTCCAACCGGTTTCAGAATCCGGGCCCGCTAGAGAGCCGTACCATTTTCTCTTAGTCTCAAGGTTCCAATGATACTTCCACGTTCCACCTCTAACAGTGTCCCCTACCGGGAAAAGCCCGTAGGTCCTGTACATGTCGACGGCTGCTGGAGACATCTGTATGTCGAACGGGTTTACTTGATCCTCGCGCCAAATCCTCCAGTATTCTTCAGCCTTGTTTCTAATCCAGTCGTCTATGAAACGGTAAGCGTCTTCCCCATCATGTTTAAACCTGGTTAGCCAGATGACGTGGTTAAAACCTATGGCCTCGAAATCAATATTCCTAGGGTTAAGCCCTAGGATACTGGATATCTCTAGATAACCCAGGTGGCCGTGGCAAAGACCTATGATCCTTGTCTTAGTCTCCCTGCTTATTAGAGTGGTTAGCTCGAAAACAGGGTTGGCGAGCTGGAGAAGCCATGCTTCTGGGCTTAATTCCTCAATATCCCTCGCGATATCCAAGGCAAGTTTAAACTGGTAGTATCCCCATATAGTATGGTAGTCTGAAACCATGTTCCACTCAACACTGTTTATCCCCCTATAGTAGCCATGCTTCTCTGAAATCATTCTCATGTTTTCATAGTAAGAGTGGCCCCCAGCCATGGCTGTGTTTATCACCACGTCTGAATCCTTTAACGCAGCCCTCCTGTCGGTTGTTTTCTCAAAAACCAGGTTGGCTTTAACCTCGGAAGCATACCTCTTAGCGAAAGCGTCAATCAGGCTCAGCCTTTCCTTGTTTATATCCATGAACACTACTGTTGAACCTCTCAGGCTCGGAGTCAAACATAAGTCGCGAACCAGCGTCGCCGACCAAGCTAGGCTTCCTGCTCCAATAACAGTTATCTTAACCATGATCACTCGTTTTCAGATGAGGTTTCGATTATTATAAACTTATTTGTCAGCCAAGTTCAAAAACTAAACTAAAAATTAAAATACTTGAGGCCCAGCTTTTCCACCATGGATTGCAAAAGAGAAAAAAACTTGAAGAACTGTCCTTGCACATGGCCCGATTGCGTTAGGAAGGGAATATGCTGCGAATGCATAAGTTACCATAGGGTACGCGGAGAGCTTCCAGCATGCTTCTTCTCCAAGGAGGCTGAGAAAACATATGACAGGTCTACTGAAAACTTCGTGAGAGACAGGTTTCCAAGTTTAAGGGTCAGATAGAAGTTCTAAAAATTTAAAGAAGGATTAGACGGGATCTCCTCAATGGGTTTGAAAGAAGGGATAAACAGGGATTTCAAAGGTGTTCTTGCAGGCGGCCTGCTCCATCAGGCAGCCTCCTCAATGCAGGGGGCAATAGCCTCCCCATTTTTCAACAGCAAGGGGGTCTCTCCTAGTCAAATAGGTGTATTAAACTCAGTCAGCTGGGGCATCATCAGTTTCACCTCCATGCCGTTCGGCAGACTCTCCGACTTCACCGGTAGACGTACCCCACTCATAGTTTCCAGTATTCTGGGCGCCGTAGCATGCATACTGGTGTATTTCGCAGCAAACATTTTCACAGCCTTATCACTCTATATTCTAATCGGTTTTTCGACAGCCTTATTCACGCCTAACAATAGTGCCCTGATATTTGAAAGCACGGAATCCTCTAAGGCTCCACTCTTCTTCGCAGTTTTCTATCTTGCAACCCTAGCCGGGTCGTCGCTGAGCTCATTTTTAGCAGGCTGGCTTTCAAAAATCTTTACAGTAGAACTCCCGTTTTTTACCGCCTCAATATTTTTTCTCTTATCCGTCCCGATTTATTCTCTCTATATTGCTGGAGGAAAAAGCAGACCCCCTGGAAACAGGCTGAAAGTTTTAGCGAGCTCAGTCGACATTAGAAAAACGTTACACATGCTTAGGCAGAATCCACGGCTAATCTTCTACGGTTTCTCAATCTTCTTTCACGAACTGGGTTTCTTCATGATCTCCCCATACATCAGTCTTTTCGCCCAGAGAATCGTTGGGTTAGACATGGCGGGAGTCGGAATGGTCATCTCGATTTGGAACATTGGGCTGGCGGCCGGCTTCCTTCCCTGGGCATGGGTCACAACAAGAAAGGGAAGCTGGAGAATGATGTTGACGCATCTGGCAGCATCCTCGCCAACCTGGATTATTCTCGCTTTATCAGATAGTTTTACATCCATGGGGCTTTACGTTTTTGTTTTCGGTCTCGTAGGGGCGATGGACCTCCCCGCCAGGAGGACTCTCACAGCAGAGATTTGCCACGGTGAAAACCTTGGGGAAGCAATGGGATTCATAGAGTTAAGCAATGGTTTGGGTGGGGTTTTTGGAGGAATACTGGGAGGCCTTCTCTGGGAAAGCCTTGGGCCGACATCCATATTTTACGCAGCCAGCGTTTTAACACTGCTCTCAACCCTATTGTTTTTACTAGTTAGAAAAGCCGCTTGAGAACATGTGGCTCATCCCTTTTTGTCTTAGGGATAGATTTAAGTAATAAGTGGGATTTTTGAAAAACATGGATTCGAGAGAACGGGTGTTAAGAGTGTTAAACCACGAGGAGGCAGACAGGGTTCCCTTCATAGATTTCCCATGGGGCGAAACCCTTGAGAGATGGTATAGCGAGGGCCTGCCTAGAGGAGTCTCCTTACATGATTATTTTGGCTACGATATCTACCTAATAGGTCCGGATGTAAGTCCTAAGTACGACACCATCATACTCGAGGAGAATGATAAGTTTAGAACATACATAGATTCCTGGGGCGTGAGGGTGAAGGCTTGGATCGGTAGGAGCGGTACGCCTCATCCTGCTGGACCACCATCGGTCTCGACGATTGAGGATTTTAAAGAGAAGCTTGAGCCCCTATTAGACCCTGAGCTGCCAATCAGGGTTTCAAGCAGCAAATACCCGTTTAAGAGGGAGCTTGAGGAAGGCATAAGGAGGTTGAAGGAGCGTTACGCCGTATTCTGCTCGATAATAGGTCCTTTTGAAGCAACTAGACATATACTTGGGGAAAGCGTGGACAAGGTGTTGGTCGCGATCCACAGGGATCCGGGCCTCGTTAAGTATATTTTCAGACATTTGGGCCAGTATTTCTCAAGGATCGTGGAAACCTATCTTAAGCTAGGAGTTGACGGACTGTGGGTTTGGGATGATATAGGTTACAACAAGGGGCCGTTCTTCTCCCCGAAGGTTTACGACGAGTTCGTGAAGCCGGCGCATGCTCAAATGACCTCTGCCTATAGGGTGAGGAATATGCCGACCATATTGCATACTGACGGCAACGTGAACCTGTTGATCCCCAAATTGATCGAAGCTGGTTTCACGGCCTTACAGCCGATGGAAGTTAAGGCGGGAATGGACGTTGTCGAGCTGAAAGAGAAATATGGGAAGACCCTTTCCTTCATCGGAAACCTCGATGCGAGGAAGATTGGCAACCCCATGGAGATTGAGGTTGAAATATCCCGCAAGATACCCGCCGCAAAAAAGGGCGGGGGATACATAGCATGTTCAGACCACAGTGTGCCGCCTGATGTTTCTTTCAGCGCATTTCAAGAATACATAAAGCTGATCAGAAAATACGGAGCATATACATAAAGACCCTTCCTAAACCTCATGCCCTCATTTTTATTTCATCTGCCATTTTCTAATATTTGAATTTGTTTGCCCAGCATCATTCAAGCCTCATGTATTTAAGCCTCTCTAGAAGTTTTATGAGACCTGTAACTTCATCAGCTAAATCTAAAATCCAGTAGGGAAGCGTTTAACTCATTCTTGATTTCAAAATTGCATCCAGTTTCCTTCTGAAATTGGAAAGAAAGTGAAATATTTCTGCCCTATTCCTATTTTTGGTTTTAGTAAGAGGCCCCTTACTCTTCGCGGCAATAACTGTCTATGCAGATTGACGCCAAAGGTCATAGGAAACATCATGAACATTTTCTCTCAAGAAGGGGCAGCAATCGTATAGGTGCGCTGCATCACTATTTAGCGCATATCGCCTGACAGAATATAAGGGATGACGCTGATACTTATTCCATAAACATGGTCTCAAATTTATTAAGAGAATGTCGTGTTTAAAACAGTGAAGCGGAAAAATAAGAGAGAGGAGATTGAGTATAGAGTTGGATCATGGCCAGATTAACTCGCCTGAATACGTTATAGTGACATCGTCATTTGGGTTCCCCACTACAACATAGTTGATTCCCGAGTCGAGTACCGTCAGGTTTCCGGTCCAGCTACCTCCAGTGATTTGATAGCCTTGCCCTCTTCTGGTTTCGGCGCAGTAGGCAGATACTATTATTGGCTTATCCGCTGGTTCCCACGTGATTGTTACCCATATCGGTACACCCGCCGGTTCATAGAAACCGCCATGTATGCGAGCTTCTCGAGTAGAAAGCACTCCTCCGGTTGGTTCGCCTATTGAAGATGGCTCCGGCCTCTCAAAGGTCAAGAATTTGAAATGAAAGGTGGCTTTCGCGGAGCTTGAACCTTTAGGGGGTCCGGCAATATACATGAACTTCCAAGATGCAATCCAGAAATACCCCTCCTCTTTAAAAAGTTGCCCTGTAGCCCTGAGGATGAAGCCCCAGAGGTTAACTTTCAATACTCTTCCGTCATCCAACATGATTTCCCTTAGGAATGGAGGGGGCCATTTGTACGGATCGTTTGTAGGATTCTCGAGCTTTATTGCTTGAATATTGATCGGGATTAATTTTTCTGGACCGGCCGCTTGACTCCTCACCTTACCCTGTAACAGCACTATTGCCGCGAGAAAGGAAATTAGAGCAAAACTTAAGATAGTAGAACTTCTCCTAGACAGCACTTTTACTGTTCTCATCTTCTCACTTCCTTCCATTAAGGAGTATTTGGAAGTGCATATATAATGCCTCTCTTCTAGACCTAATCAGGTATCTATATTCCTGCTTGTCCAGAATTTTAGACTTGAAAAGCCTTAAATCATATGTGAAACATTCGGAATCAATGGAGAGGGATGATTCTATAAGAAGGGCTGGGCTCTTCGACGTTCTCGCGCATCCTGTGAGGATAAGGATATTGAAGGTTCTTCAGCAGGAACCCATGGGCTTTTCGGAGCTTAAAAGGGCTCTGGGGATGGAGAGCAGTGGCCATCTTCAGTACCACTTAGAGAGGCTGAGAGACCTTGTGAAACAGGACGCCTATGGAAAGTATGTGATAAGTGACGATGGGAGGGAGGCTTTACGGTTTACACAGCTCGTTGAACAGATGAGTGTAAGAAAGAGTAGGATGCTTAATATTCTAAGTTTAGTTGTAATCGTTGTCCTGCTATCAGCGGTGACGATCCCTGAGATTCATCGGGTTGCGTCAAGGCAAATACCGCTCTACGAAAACCTGGATCTTTCAGAAGGTTTTGTCACAGTGGGAGGCTTAAGGTTCAGATACCTGCTGGTAACGGCGAGCGAGCTGGAGAACGGTACGAAAATAGTCTTCAGAGGAGTAGTCTTCACCTACCTTGCGTCAACAATACTCCGCCTCCATGAATGTTTTTACGGCAATACATCCGTATCTGAGGTTGAGATGTTCTCCGCCGGGGTTAAAGTGGAGTATGAGGATGGATCGTTTGAGATAATCCCTATTCTGCCTTGGACCCGGGATGGTGGAGAATTCGCACAGTATGTTTTAAAGCAGGGAAACGTGACGATAATTTATTCTCCGTTTTACTGTAGAGAAAAACTAAAGGCATTAGCACTCCAAATCGGGCCTCAAACCATAGCGTTATTGGTTAGGGCAGAATAAAACGTTTGATGCGTGTGAAAAAAACCTTAAAATTCCTAGTTTCTTGCGCTAACGTTCTGCGACTATAGTGAGGAAAAGCTCACCTACACAGCTAGCACGCGGATACGAAGGGCAATGGTGATACTTATACCGCAAACATGAACATCAAAATTAATAAGAACGCCCGCATACGGAAAAACGGTTGGCCGTGGAAAAACATGAAAGCCGATGAGGAGTTCAAGTATGGAATGCAGTTTTGCGATGAGGCGATGGTTGGTTCCCTCAAGCGGGTGAGAAGATATCTTATAACTCCTATGGGTGGATATTTCCCGGTTTTGACTAAACTCCGTGACGGAAACCTAGCAGTTGTCTTCCGCATGGGGGATTACCATGTTGGTCAACGAGGCCGCTTAGAGCTCTCGTTATCTAAAGACGGGGGTAAGACATGGACAATGCCAAGAATTGTAACCGTTTCTCAGACTGATGATAGGAATCCGGCCTTATGTCAATTGAAGGACGGTACTCTGCTGGTTGCCTTTGTAAGAGTCTGGGGTTATGAGAATGGGTTGTGGAAGAGGAATGGGATGAGGTGGCAAATGTTCGTAACGAGGTCGACCAACGGTGGTAGGGAGTGGAGTAAGCCCGAGCCGCTGGAGTTTCCGTTTAAAGGGGCGGTTTCACCCTATGGGAGAATGCTTCAGACAGATGATGGAACTATTCTTATGTCTGTTTACTCTCAAGAATATACTGTAGAAGGCTCGATAGAGACCAGCTATATTCTACGCTCCGAAGACAATGGTTTCACATGGAAGGATTTAACCATCGTCGCTAAAGGATATAATGAAACTGCTCTTCTACAATTACCCGATGGAGACTTGTTGGCAGCCCTCCGCGGACCTCATGCTCAGGGTGGCGGCGAATGCGTTGCCATCAGTCGCTCTCGAGACATGGGTTACACATGGTCTGAGCCTAAACAGGTGACTGTTGGCGGTGAACACCCCGGGGACCTTTGTTACCTTAAGAGCGGGAAGGTTTTGCTAACCTTTGGACACCGGAGGGTGCCTTACGGGGTTCATGCAGTGATAAGCCTCGACGGCGGCCGATCATGGATGTTTAACAGGAGAGCCGCCTTAGTCTCTTATGCGACAGACGCTGACTGCGGATACCCAAGTAGTGTCCAGCTTGATGACGGAACCATCTATACGGCTTATTACTCAGCCACATGCTTAAAATATCGAGAATGGGGCATACATGCGGCAGGTGTAGCCTACGCGGAAGACATATTCTAAATCTGAGTTTAATACGATGCCACTTTTGAATATCCGTTAAAGGTTGATTAAAACATAATTCAAAAACATATATGTAAGCAAGTCGCTGGATGTAAATTAGGTAGAAATGGATGAACCCTCGTGAACGCGTAATAGTAGCTATGCGTCGAGGGGATGTGGACTACGTGCCGCTCTCAACTTTTTTCATGAGTCCCAGGTTGAGCCTGGTAGGTATAGGGACTGGCAACGGCAAGACCCATATGGTGAGCAAGCACTCCGGTTCCAAGTGGAGGAGCGGGGCATCGACCCTGTTATACCCTTGGGTGTTCCAGCGGGCCAGCGTCCTGAAGTATCTTTTAGGGTTTGGGAGAACCTGCGTGAGCTCTATCCCATTCTTCACAAGGAGATCATGACTCCCGCCGGGCCTCTTACCGCCGCTGTTAGGAGAACCCCTGATTGGCCACATGGCATGGAAATACCGCTACTCTCAGACTTCAACGTCTCCATCTTCGTTAAGCCTTGGCTTGAAAACATGGAGGACGTTGAGCGCTGGGCTTATGTGCACATGCCCCCAAGAAGGCGGGAGGTTGCAGCCTTTCAGGAAAAAATGGTGAAGGCTAGAGCCTTGGTCGAACAGTTAGGGTCAGCCACTATGGCTACAATCGACATGGAGCTAACAGCGGCTTTCCTGCTTTTTGGCACAAGGAGTATCTACCTTTCAATTAAACACCCCAAGGTAATAGAATGATTCTTGGAAATTGAGCATGAGACAACAACGCACCAATTGGAGTTAGCTCTCGAAAATGGCGTGGATATTGTGCGCCGCAACGGCTTCTACGAGACCACGGATTTCTGGAGCCTAGGCAGCTACAAACCTTTCAGGGGGAAAGGTTGCGAGAGGAGGCTGAGCAGGTACATTCCGCCGACAGGGTTTGCAGCTACACGGTTTGCACAGGCGTGATGCCCATATTAGACTATTTGGCTGAACTCCCCTTCGACGCTTATGACGGCATCGAGCCGGCTCTTGGAAACCAAGACATGAAGATCCTGGCTCAGAAGCTTGGCGGTAGAAAGCGTATCTGGGGGAGGTGTTAGCGCGCCCGTCCACATAGGCCAGGGGAAGCCAGAGACTGTGCGTAAAGCAGTTCAGAATGCTTTCCAAGTTTTCGGCCGAAGAGGCTTCATTCTTCACGCAGTGCCCTCTATCCGCGAGCAGTGGCCAGGTAGAATGCTCAGGCTTTCATAGATGAGTGGAAAAGACTACGATCCGCAATATAGAAAGTGAAAACAATGGCGAAAGCCTTAAATAACATTTCTTTTCTCAACGTTGTTATGAGCTGGTGTGGCCTATACCCACCTCAAGCCATCTTCTCCAAAAGAAGGTTTATGAAGGTGCTCCTCGACCCTCCCAATTTCAACCCCGGCTCTTGGTGCGGCGCTGGAAAAATGTGGATCGATGAGGAGAATAGTGAATACTGGTTGACGAGTAGGCCGAGAGAGATGAAGGAGATGAGGAGGGGGTACGCTGTTGAAATATACAGGTCGAAGGATGGTGAGAATTATGATCTGGTAACATGGATCACTAAGGAGGAGTTGAGCGAGATGACGAAAAACCAGATTCTAAGCATTGAGAACCAGCAGCTTTTAAAAGACCCCTTGAGTGGGAGATACCATCTTTATCTTTCGCTGAATGTTTCAAGGGAGAACTTGGTTGTCGAGGGAGAGGCTTTCACGGAGAGCAGGTGGGAAACCTTTCTACTGACTTCGGAAGATCCTTCCGGCCCATGGGAGCCTGAAGGCTTCGTAATCAGAGGAAGCGAGGAATACGACAGCGGAGAATCGAGAGACGCTACTATAGACATAGTTGATGGCAGATACTTCTGCCTCTACAAGGCTAGGAGGGCGGGCACAAGCATCGTGAAGACGGCGTTGGCTGTCGGTAGCGATGGGAAGAACTGGGTTAAGCTTGGAGTGCCTACTGTTGACGGTAAGAGTCAACCGGACTTCTTCCTGCTGAGCGGCTCAATAATCCCAGGCTCAACGGGTCTGATTTTCATCGGCACGAAAACGCTGGATGTGATAAGGGGGAACGCGCTTACCAAACATTTTGTCGCCTACAGTATTGATTTAGGAAGGCTTAATTTAGAAACCATTTTCGAAAAAGTTTGGACACCGCTTTCACGTTTCGAACACGGCGAGTACCCGATTCACACTTATGCTCAAGCCTTATTCGACAGGATAAGGGGCGACAGGTGGCTAATATGGGTTGAGGCGGTGGATCCGAACCACACCAGGGAGCTTGGATGGAGCACGGAGGTAGACCGACTAATTCTCTATACTTCCGAGATAGGCGCGCTAAAAAGGAAATAAGCACAGAGGCTAACTTAGAATGGTTTAGCTGTTATCGCTCTCCCCATTATAGTGATGGCGACAGCGGCTGCTACTGCAAGCGCGATCCCGCAGAATGTTCCGGCGATTATCACTCCTCTCCGCACAACCCATTTATCCTTACCCATTCTCCTCTCAAGCCATTTTCCGATCAGGGCTCCGATCAATGGTGGAAGCGTGTAAGCGGGAATGTTTTGAAAACCGTATAGGAAGCCTATTGGGGAGAAGTATTGCGTTGGGAAACGGGAGGAGACGACGACCATTATGAAGGATAAGACGCTTGAGATAGCTATCACGTCCACCTTGAAAATCTCGATCGACCTAGAGACCCATAGGGAGAAGTAGAGGGCTGAAATAGGCCAGGAGTAGCTGGCGTACGGGTAGAAGGCAGAAGGTATGGGCGTCATCGCCCAGAATATTGAAACGTACAGCAGGGATAGGAGAATAGCCACTATGAAGAATATGAGGTAGGCCTTGTAGTAGTCTAGGGGCCTGACTTTCAGGAGCTTAGCCACGTAGACCCTGTGCGTAATTATCCCGGCGCTGCTTGTCACATGCGTCGGAACCACCCACGGGACCACGTCTCCAGGCCTTGTGAAAGAAACGAAGAACGCTTCCCTAATGTAGGGTATGGTGACAGATAACCCGGTTTCAGCAGTAGCCCTGGCTGTCAGAATACCTTGAATAAACGGAACTATCGTCCAGGTCACCACCCAGACGAACCATAGTTCTGGGGCAAGGGAGACTGAAACAAGCAACCCGCCTATAGACCCGGCGGCGATTAAAGCAACTATCCAGCTGAAAGGCAAGTATGATGTTTTAAGCTGCTCTGCCGAAAGATGTCTGAGGGAGAGGATTGCTCGCGCAATGTTTTTGGCTCCTACAGCAAGTATTCCAAGCGCGATCCCGAGTGTTAAACCTACTTGTGGACTTGCCCACAGGTCGTAGATTGCTCTCTGCCACCACCATTGGATTGACGCGCCGTAAGTCCATTCTCTCTGCCACATGCTGAAGTAGGGATGGTCAATCCTGAGCGCTATAGAGTTTCCGAAAACCCAGACTGCCACCGACCCGATGAACATCCATACCGCGGCGTTAAACGGGATAAGCCAGCCCACCATGTATTGAGCAATATCGGTTCCGACTGCAAAAACTGCTCCCGGCAGGATTCTTTCAATCCCCGTGGTTAAGTCCACCCAGGGATACGGTATGACGGTTATAGCCCTGCCTAGGAAAATCGAGGTTATGTTTGGAATCCCGTAGATGGCGAACTCGTAGATGAAGCTTATCACAGCGGCGAAAGAGAAGTACATTATTTTCTCAGGTGTTCTCTCAGTAAGGGTTGAAATCGCCTGGTAGTCTATGGGTGCGACGGGGAACGGGAGCTTCTCTATCTCTATGTAGAGCATGTTTGTTATGAAAGAAACACCGTAATCTATCATCAGCACGCAAACGTTAACAGCTAGAGAAATCGATATTGGAATCACCCAGTCTGGGGAGAGGAAAGTCCTGTGGAGTGGGCCGTAGCTCCCGAGCTCAGGGACATACCATGTGGGAAGCTTTTCAGCTATACCATATAGGATAGTGTAAGGGGCGGACCTGTAGTAATACCTTATAAGGAAGTCGCCGAACATTCCTCCGCCGACGAACCATAGGGCTATGGCTTGAAGCATGAAGTATATTATGTAAGCCTCTTGCGATGTTATATACCTCTTAACGAGCCTCCCCGCCTCGGTGAATAGGAGGATTGTGACGAAAACCGGGATGAACCTCTCGGTTCCACCTAAAGAGCCGACAGCCCAGCCTAAATAGATTATTGCGGGCACGATTACCACAAGCCCGAACAATACTGCGGAGACCGATACGATTGTCAGCCCGGGGATGAAGGCTTCTTTTTCACGTGCAGCCTCTTCCATTATTTCTCACCTACCAGGCTACGATCCCTAGCCATACGTATGTATTTCTCCCGCTCCTCTGGATTGAGAACGTTCCATATCAGCATCTGCTTCCTTATCTCATCAATAAAGGGATAGTTGAACCTGACCCATGAGTCGTAGGGTCCGGACACCCTGGTTAGATTCATTAAAATAAGGAAATTCTGCTCCGTCTTGCTCTTCAATATCACTATGTTCATATCCTGCTTTATGTTCTGCTCGAATGGCGCCAGCCATACTCTTGACTTAACACTAATTCCAGACTCTATCTTGCTGACCTCAACGTTTTCAATGGAGAAGACTCCTGCCCTCTCTATCCTCTTGTTCCAGAGATACTCATGGAGGAAAACAGCCATTCCTGCAGCCCTATCATCCTCCTTTATACGGAAAGGTATCGGTATGTCCCACGAGTCTCCCTTCGGCTTAGTCTGGAGACGCCACTTCCTCTCTAGAGACGGGGTTACTGTGACGGAGACTCTGTAGAACGGGTAGAGCGACGCTGCCAGAACCAGCACTATCACCAGACCGACAGCTATCATGACGAATGACGACGTGTAGTTCACAGGGAGGTTTATCAAGCCTATTTTCCTCGTCAAGTATGAGGCTGAGATTCCGCCGAGATAGCCCGTCATCGAGCCTACGATAGCGTATATGATGTTCTCCCCGAAGAACATTAAGCCTACTTGAACCGGTGCTAGGCCTAGACTGCTATATATGTAGCCCTCCCGTATTCTCTCCATGACTCCGCCTAGAATCGTCGACATAGTTATCAGCCCCGCGATCACCATGGGTATTAGAATGAACTGGAAGCCGAATAGCGAGATAACGTTCTCCTTGGAGAACCGGTATACAGTGCCGTTATACGTCAGATAAATGTTTAAACCTTCGAAAGCTGAGAAAACCTCGCCGCATTTCTCGTAAAGTTCCTCGAAAACCATCCCGTCTGCCGGTATGAAAACGCTTGTCAAGCATGCCTCCGGAATCAGTTCAACCAGGCCGGCGGGCACGAATATTACGGATCCTGGGCTCAACGCTGCCTCAGCACGGGGAGGAGTTCTCTCGTTCGAAAGAATATACGTGTCCATGGGCAGGACGTCCACGAAACCATCTGAATCCTTCACATATGCTAGAATTGCAGTCGTGTTAAGTATGCCTGCTACTGTTAAGCGGAAGCCGTTAACCCAGACATATTCGCCTGTCTTCACCTCCAGGCTTTCCGCAAGACTGTTCGGCAATAATGCTGAGAAAACCTCTTCTTCTTTAAACATGGATCCTTCTAAAAGTATTTTTTCAAACTGCTTGAAAGATGCTTTCAACTCTACAGGGCTTATTCCGACAGCCGCGTAGATCAAAGCCTTGCTTTTCTCAGAGGATATCACTATTGTGCCAGCAGTCCCCTCTCCAGGAGTGGAAGGAAGATAAACCCAGTACCTCGGAGCATAAAGTGTCTTGCCAGATATGTAGGTTGACACTAGGTCGATCAACTTCCTGTTTAACGGGGCGAAGTTAGCTGTTCTCAGCAGCACTCCGTTGCAAGTAACCTCGGTGGGCGTCGGGGTAACTCTTAAAGCCCTTATCTCCGTCACGGAAGTCAGAGACGAAAGCGAGAAACTTATGATTACTATGCACAGCATCGTTAATACTGTTCTAAACTTACGCTTCTTCAAGTTGCCTATTCCTATGGATACGGCTGAAAACGAAACGTCGAATCCGCTTCTCTCAAGGAAGTGTGCACCAAGAACTTCTCTCCTCAACCTGGAAAGCCCTGTGGAGAAGTTGGAGAACAGGAAGAACATCACTGGAATAACCAGGGCAACTATCAGTGTCCCTATGAATATTGCAGGCACGTTTACCGCTAACCCAAAACCCGGGTGGAATACTGTTAAAAGCAACGCCACGGACAGCGCCACAGCAAGAGTAAGGGCGACGCTTCTGAAGCCGCTGCTCAAATTGTAAACAAGGGAGGAAAACAGAAGGATGAAGGGTATTGCTAAAGCGAATACGAGAATTATGCTCGTAACCGCGTCGCGGACAACGCTCAAAGAGCTTTGGTAAGCCTTGCTGGAGAACCCCCAAGCCATTAAAGCGCTCGTCAAGAACCCGCTGTAATCCTTTTTCGAAGCCGTCTGAAGAAGCGTCTGGTTAAACATTATCGCATAATTCAAATTCTCCATCGTCTTTGGGTCCAGGACTTGAATGTCTGCTTGAGCCAAATACCTGCCATATGCTAATGTCAACATCTCCATGAACATGCCGGGTATTCCACCCTTTACGAGCAGCCTGTCCCCCTCTTTACCCAAATAATACCCGTACCCATCCTGGTTCTGCAGAGTCACATTCGTATAGACTGCAACCGTTTTAGCCATAGACGTGCTTTTAACAACGAAGCCGAACCTGATGCGGGGCGGGGCGTAAACCTGTGCAACCGACAGAATGGGGTCGAACTCGTAGCCGAACGAGTCTAGAATAGAGTATCCAGGTATCTGCATCACCATCACGCTTATCGTTAGCGGGGTCTCGTAGCCACCGTAATTCCTGAGTTGCGCCGAATAAGCATTCGTGGTTCCAAACATCGAGCTTGGAGAGACTGCAGCCTGCAGAGTGTCCGGGTCGGTTAAATCGAACATGACGGCGCTCCCGCATTTAAACACAACGTTCCTCGTGAATTGTTCAGGTGAGACTATCGTTACGCTTGAAGGATATGTTCCGGCACCATGCTGTCCCCTGTCTGGAGCATAGATTATTCTCCCCTCCTCGTCGATCACGTAACTCTGAATAGGGGTTTGCAACGCAGTCGTCGCCTCAGGATATGGCCTTAAACCCCTGAACACTGCGAAGCCTGAGGAATCCGATTTGGAAAACATCAGCGTGAATTGGTCCAACGTGCTCCCCACCGTGACGAAAGCGTTTGAAACCGGGCTGTATAGGCCTGGCGTAGTAGGGTCGTATTCAACTACTTCAACCTTTAACACAGTGAAACCAACTCCAGTGTAGGTTTCACCCATTCTCAACGGTCTTAAACCCTCCCAACTGCCTGGATACCATTCTTCAACCGGAGCATTCAACAGGTCGAACAGGATCTGGAATGTTAGCTGTGCTTGAGGTATGACGTTCTGGAAATCGATGAAATCCAGCCTGTCAGACGGGGTGAAAACGCGATACCTGAAGTCGTCGAAAGTAATTATTCCGAGCCCAATGCTGTTAGCCAGCTCAAAAGGCTCCATTTCGAGAATATGCTTGAAGGCAAGGCCCTTCTGAAAACCGGGACTGGCCGAGTCATACGCGATGCCGTAGAGGCCGGGGTATAGGTTGCTGGTCAAAACCTTTTTGCCATAGCTTGGGAAAGAGTTAATGAAAGATTTAATTGAATTTGCAAAAAATATTCGGAGGTCTCTGAACCTGCTTGCAATATACTGAGTATTAATGGAGTACATCATGCCGCTGTAAACAAGGTTTAAGTGCGGGCTTCCTGAGCTAATCTTAATGTCTATGACGAGATACGGGAAGACTTCCCTGCCTATAGCGGAATTGTTAAAGTAGAATTGTTCCACGAAGCTTCTAGCACCGGCTAGGGCCTGCCAATGTCCAGACATCGCTATAAAAAGCACTGTGTATCTCGGCGAGAGGCCCTGCTGTTTCAAAGATCTGATGAATTCGAGCATGACAGAAATACCTATGGCTTCATCAGCCCCCGGAGCGATCCCTGGGACAATCGACCCGGAGTCATAGTTCACCGTTATAATGATTACTTTAGACGGGTCTTCGACACCCTTCATTTCCCCAATCACGTTAACAGCCTCAACTTCTCTCCACTCCATACCGTTAAAAAGCTCTGCATCCGGATTATTTCTAGCGATTTCTCTGAGCTGAGACGCTTCCTGGCCCACTACATATATTCTTGGAGTATCCAGTGGGACAGAAGAGATTTTTCTCAATGCTTCAAAGCGATTCGTGTCACCGTCCTCCAGGAAAACGATTCCAGATGCACCAAGCTTAACCATGTCTACCCATGCAGACCCTGAGTTAAACTCGAGGAGGACTATGTTACCATTCACGTTAAGTCCCCTAAGCTCCTCCGGAGTACCGTGACCAGCGTAGACAAGCCTTCCGGAAGCCTTTTTCAAACCCGTGGCTACGACATTAGGGTAGAGCCCATAGGCCTTAATCATTCTGCCGCCCACTTTCATGTATGAGCCTGAGTCATACGGAACCAGCACCGTGTATTCGAAAAGGCTAACTTTCAGCCCAGATTCGTTAAACTTGTCCATTATGATTTGGGCTGCTTCTAGGGACCCAGGATAGCCTGTGAACCTTGACTGTATTGACGAAAACAACGCTACATAGTCCCTTATCCTGTCTGCTGAAACCAATGGGGCTTCCTGGTTTAACCAAGTTTTTTCTTCAACGGCCTCCCGATTCCCCTGTATTACTATGAGAGGGGCAACAAGCATCATTAAAAACACAATAACAAGCAAATGCTTTCGTCGAACCACTATCATTAACGTGGAACTCCATCAAGATTGATTTAAACTTTACGTCGTTAAAACCTCCTAATGTTTTTAAAGCCCATGCCCTCAAGGGTCGATAGGGAGGCTTAAGGCGAATGGAAGCAACTAAGCCTTTAGCTCAAAAAAACAAAAAAAGAGGTTTTGGATCTAATAGCCTGTCGGTCCTACGGATATTCCTCCGGTAGCAGAGTTCACTCCCATGATTATAGTGGCCATGAGAGTGACGCCAACCATGAAGCCTATTGCTACGGGTACTCCAACCTCTTCGTAGGCCTTTGCTCCGAACACTTTAAGCGTTATGAGTTTAAGTATCCACGCTACCCCGGCGTTTATCAGCCACATTCCAGAGTAGAAGAATAACGCATACGGGCTGAAGAAGAACCATGCGAACCTAGCTCTCAGGAAGAACAAGATGCCGACCACGACTATAGCCAGTGGGAACATCCACCAGTGGAAGCCCGCAGGCGGTGCTGAATCAGCCACTACCCACGGCACTTGGAAGCCGGTGATGTTTGCACCGCTGCCGAGGCCCCAGGCCTTCAACTGGCCTATTCCAGTCCCGTAGATTATGTAGACGGCAACTGGAACACCGATAAGCACCGTTATAAGTATTCCTAGGATGTGCGACTTTAGAATGTCTGTTTCCTTCACCTTAGCTGGTTCAACCATCGTGTAGGTTGACGTGTAGGCCCAAGCGGAATGCGTGTTCTGATGAATCACTCCACCCATGCTGGCAGTTATGCTGACGCCGGCCATCGTTGCCCACGCGGATTGAGTTTTAGCAGCCGCACCGCTTGCTGGGAACAGGCCTATTCCAGTGCCTACTCCCCACGCTAAGAATCTCGCGGGAACAGCGTCTCCTCCAGCTACCCAGGTACCTGTTGCCCCGCAGACAGCAACCATACCCGTCGTATACAGGAACCACACGATGAAGCCCACTAGCAACGGGAGAACGTTTGCTCCGAATATGACCCACAGGATTAGCCAGAGAAGCCATGTGGCTGCGAAGCCGTACCATGCGATTGAATTGGGGAGCTCACCCGGGGCAAACTCCTTCTTCTTCAAGCTCTCAGCATAAGTCTTGTAGCCGAAGACTATTGTCCAGATGCCTATCGCCAACGGGGCCCAGTAGTAGCTGAAGTTTAGCCATGGGAAGGGACCTGTACCAGCCGGGTTCGTGTTAGGCGTTATCACCCCAGTGTTGACGAGGACCAGTGGGAACAGAATTTGGAAGATGAACAGCCAGATGACTATTGAGGAAAGAATGTCTAAGGGGGCAAGGTACATGATTGCAGCATCCGCGGGTATGAACATCCACCAGGATTGTATCGTGTTTTGAGAGATCGAGCTCATAAGGTCGGCGAACCATTGCTGGTAGAACTGTCCGAATGCGAAGAACACTGTCGTGAATTTAATAATATAGTTTAAAGCCCCAAGTATTCCTATTATGCATCCTAGTATTATCCCTGCTATGAACGGAAGCTTCTTCATGTATTGCGTAAAGGTTCCTTTCTGATGCTGTGAAAGCATCTCGTTAATCGGAATCATCATTGGGAACGGGAGCCTCTCTTTTTTAATCAGCTGCAGCCTGATTAACGCGGCTTGGAAAACCATCATTAGACACCAAATGATTATCATTATCATCCAGAACGCTAGGTAGGGGAGCAACCTGCCCAATGGTACGGCTGCCCCTCCCGCCCAAGCTGGGGCGATCAGGTCATAGTCGCCCGGGGTCCACAGCGGCGGGTAATACTTAAGCAGGGCCTCCACGTTCGGGTTGGTCTTAACCAAGTAGGTTCCTGCAAATATGAATTGTAAGAAGGCGCCGATGACGAACGGGCTGTCTGCAGTTATGAACGCTATTGTAGTGATCACCGCAATCTCCTGGATTGTCAGGGCCTTCATGAATAGGCTTACAAGAACCAGTATAAAAACGAGCCCGTATGGGGGGTATATTGGCGCCCCTACCCTACCTGCAAAAACAGGTTCCAAGCTTATCCCTAGGCCCCACCATGTAGCTATGTTTGCGAAGAGTCCTATAATGCCGAAGACTATTGCAAGGATTATTGCCTTAACGGTAAAACCTGCTTTTAACTCTTCTATGACGGAGACCGTTTTAGTCTCACTCAAACTCTTTTCACCACATAAAATACTTATTGCGAACTTATAAAGTTTTAGGGTATAAAAATCCTTAGGCCATCCTTTTTTTAAACTAAAGACGTTTTCAGGAGGCGTTTTGTAAAGCTTAAACATTCACCATTTATAGCAACCAGTAAAATTTTTTATAACAGAGTTTTAGTATTGTCGCAATGTTTCAACAGGCCGGCAGACCCTTGAAAAACCTCAGGATATCTGTTACGGATAACTGCAACCTTAATTGCTTCTTCTGCCACAGGGAATGGAACCCTCCTCCTAGGGGAAGCATGACTCTAAACGAGGTTAGAAAAATCGTCGAGGTCGCTAGCAGCACAGGCGTTGAAACTGTTAAGATAACGGGTGGGGAACCATTGGTTAGAGAAGACGTTGTCGACATGGTGAAAGCGATCTCCCCGCTCGTCAGCGAGGTTTCGCTCGTTACAAACGGTGTCCTCCTTGAGGAATACGCTGGGGACCTTAAGGATGCGGGACTAGCAAGAGTTAACGTTAACCTTCCTAGTCTCGATTCTTCAAAGTACAGCCGGATAACTGGGGGTGGGGATGTTTCAAGGGTTTTCAAAGGGATAAATGCCGCATTAGAGACTGGCCTAAACCCGGTTAAGATAAACATGGTTGTTCTGAAAGGGGTTAACGAGGAGGATGTTGAAGAGATGCTGGATTACGCTGGCTCCATTGGGGCTGTTCTCCAGCTCATAGAGCTCCAGCCGATTCCGGGTGGCGAGAAGGTTTTCCAAGAGTTTCACGTCAGCCTTAAGGATGTTGAAAAAACCATCTCCTCAAAATCAGCCGGGAAAACTGTCAACTACACTGGACAACGCTCCATCTACATGCTCCCCAGAAACGGAAGGACAGTTCTAGTCGAAATAGTCTCGCCAACTGGGAATCCTGACTTCTGCTCCCACTGCTACAAGCTAAGGGTTACTTGCGACGGGAGGCTGAAGCCCTGCTTGTTGAGAAACGATAATTTGGTAGACATAGTGGGGTTGATGCGTTCAGGCGGCGGCGATGATGATTTAAAAAGGAGGTTTATGGAGGCAATTATGTTGAAAAAACCATATTGGGATAACCGGGTTAGCTAGGACACGGGTTCGAAAACTATGTTAAGCCTTCTCGCGTAATCATAGGCTTCCTGCATCTCTCTCGCACTAGGCCTTCTAGCGATATCTGGATACGCTCCAGGGTTTCTCGCCACCAAGTAATCCGGATGATACTGGCCCATTATGTTCACGAGAACGTTAGGAGTGTTTTCAGATATCCATTTTAAAACAGGCTTGGTGCAACACTCTAGATGGTTAGGAAGAACCAGGTGTCTTATTATCATATCGCCGTTCTCGTAGGCAATCCTGTGGTTTCTCGCCACCACTTCGAAATATTTTTCCACCTTTGAAAGCCTTCTGGCGCAATCGTCGCTGCCATACTTGAAGTCCGGTAGCCATATGTCTATGACTTCAGCGAGAAGCCTCATAGCCTCAGTGCTGCAATACATGTTGCTGTTCCAGAGCTGCGGAATGTTTACATCCAAATGTTTAAGGGATGAGAGTATTGTATGGAGATTCGGCGTCGGGTCTCCCCCCACGTAGTTTATGTTTGCAGCATTCTCAGCGCTAAGCCTCCTGCTGATTAGCGCCAGTGTTCTCGGATTAACCTCGCCCCCGTTCCCAGGGTCTGAAGAGATATCCCAGTTCTGACAGTAGACGCAAGGCCCGAAGTTGCAGCCTGCGAAGAATATTGTTCCGGAGCCTCCCTCGCCTATTAACGGTCCCTCCTCCCCGAAGTGGTGGAACCATGTTGAAACCCTGCTTACATACCCTACTCTGCAGAACCCCAGCTCCCCCCTCCTCCGGTTCACTCTGCATCTTCTCTCGCAAAATTCGCAGTGTTCAACGAGTCTTTCGGAGAGCATTATCTTTACATCTAGGAAGCTTACTTCTGTAGGGGTGGTCTCACCAGCCTTACCTGTCTTCACAGACTCATGGATTCTCCTGAACTCTAAACTAAGCTTTTCATGAAGCCTCCAGAGCTCCTCCTCCTTCATGTTCTCTAGATCCTTAACCCCGACCTGTGCCGGGATGCTTTTAGCTATTAGGAATTTGGCTGGTTTAAGGTTTTTCATAACAGCCCTATACCATGAGAGCCTTTTCTGAACATCCTTATTGTTCCACACGGTTATCGCATCGCTTCTGAGAACCCACATCCGACGCCGAATCATAATGCAGCCTCTCTTTTATAAGACTTTTGCGTTTAAGATTGTTTTCAACTTTAGTACAGAAAAGATTAAAGAAAAGCCTGAACAAGATACTCTTCGTGAAAAACGTCAAGATACTATTGGACGAAATGTACTCCGGTTTAAAGCCGTTTCTTAAAACACTTGGGTGGGACGCTCAGACGGTTGACGACGTGGGTTTAAAGGGAGCGGAGGACGAGATAATAGTTGAACACGCGGCTAGAAACAGCCTCGTAATCATCACGCAGGACCAGATGACGGCTGACTTGGCTAGGCTCAGGGGAGTGCCCTGCATACTGGTTGGGCTAGTCGAGATAGCGAGAATAGTTGATAAAGCGCTTAGAGATATGATTGCAGACCCTTAGAACCTCTCTTGCAGTTCTTCACCCCAACCTGAAACCTTTAGAATATGTTTTAGAACCTTGGGGCCGTGCAGCCGCCTGTAGTAAACCAAGTAGGCGAATAATCCTCCGATTCTGATCAAATGTTGAAAGCCGTTTCCCCTCCATGTTTTCACGTTGTGCCTCCAACACGTTGAGAAAACATCCCAGTGAAGCTCTGATAAACTATGCAAGTCGGCATGGTTCTCCCTGTTTAAAATGCAATCCTCCTCAGATGTGAAGAGCAGGGGGACGAAGAAGACCCTATTATTCTTCAACCTGTCGAGCAGCTCAAGGGTTGCAGTAACGTCCTCCTCGTTTTCAGTGGGAAGACCCATTACGAGTGTTGCTAAAGGATATATCTGGTTGTCGTTAAGTATCCCAAGAGCTTGAACCACAATATCCGGCCACTGTTCAGGCGTGTATGGCAGCACCTTCCCCCTCATGTATTTCTCTATCAGTCTGACACTCCCGGTTTCAATACCTATTTCGAAAGTCGCATACCTCTGATTGTTCAAGTAAGTCCATCTGGACTTCTCAACGAGCGTGGGCGCTATTTTTTCAACAAGCCCATGATCATAGACTACGGGCGTAAGAGCCGCGTGCGCCACCTGAATATACTTTACTCCTTTAACTTTAGCTACTGAGTCGACCAGTTCAAACACCGCATCCCCGTTCGGCGTGAAACTAGAATCCGCCTTATACAGAAATATATCGTCCGTCTGAAGAGTTATCATCCTGGTTCCGCTTCTAGCGTTTATGTCAACTTCTTTCAATACGTGTTCCAGAGGAAAGGAGTATCTTTGTCTAAGCGTCGGAGAGCAGAATTGACATCCTCTTCCGCATCCCCGCGTGACTTCAACAACACCGAACAGGGATGCTTTCTTAATGCACGGAACTTTTTCAAGCTCAGGCCTGCTACACACCAGCTGCTTCGGAAGCTCTTCACCGTTCAAGGCTTTTCTGAAGAGGTTTACAACATCCTCCTCAGCCTCGCCCATCACTACGCTGTCTATCCCTAGCTTCTGCTGAACCCCTGTCTTGACAACCTGCCAAGCACCGCTTCCGCCCAAAACTACTTTAGGCCTATACTTCTTGAAAACAGGGTTGGAAAGAAGTGTTTCAAACTCCACTCTCGTGACGGGCTTACCGTCTATACCGATAAGGCTCGTGTAGGTCCTGCTTACAAAGCCTATCCCCAACGGATCCATGGAAGAAATCCCTACAACCCTTGTTTCCTTCCCAACGAACATTTCAAGCATGGTTGGGTAAACGGTTGCAACATTCTCCTCGCCAAACTCGTCTATAAGGAGAGACTCTATTTTTCTCAAGCCGTAGGGGGCGTGCTTAACGGTTCCATCATCGTTTAACGGTGGCGGAGGATAAAGCCTTTCCCTGAGGAGCCTCTTAGAAAACGGCAGGGGGAACCCTGCTGAAAAGGCTATGAACGGGTTCAGGTTGAAATCGCTCATTTCCACTGCAGACGCGGTTAACACTATTTTCTTTCCGCCATCCTGCCTTTTTGAAGAGGCTTCTCTGGACAATTTCCCTTTTTCCCGTTGGCTTCCCAACCCTCATTGTTCGCAGTATATATGGTTTTCTCAATCGCCGATTTTCGACTCAAGTTAAAAGGGTTCGATAAGAGCTTGCAAACCCATTATTTGATTCTTAAACTGAAAGGCATAAAGTTTTATATTTGCGACAATATTGCGGAAACTCATGGAAACCATAAGTCTTAACGGGGAATGGTTTTTCAAAGAATGCGGGAGAGATGAGAAGACGCCGCCGAGCTCAGGCCCATGGTTGAAGGCAACCGTGCCGGGCGTTGTCCATCTTGACCTTTTGAGGAATAGAAAGATCCCCGACCCGTTCTTCAGAATGAACGAGCTTGAGGTAGCTTGGGTGGAGGATAAGGATTGGTGGTATATGAAAGAGTTTCACGTAGGCAAAGACTTTCTCAACCATGACCATGTTGAGCTCAAGTTTCACGGCTTGGATACTTTTGCAACAATCTGGCTCAATGGGAAAGAGGTCGGCAGGACAGCCAACATGTTTCACGAGCATGAGTTTAATGTTAAAGATCTTTTAAAAGAAGGGAAAAACACACTAGTAGTTAGGCTTGATTCGCCTAAAAGGGTTCTTGAGGAAATGTATGACAAGAGCAGCGTTAAGCTGGGTGGAGCGTTCTATCCCCCAGTCGCTTACGGTAGGAAGGCGCAATACTCCTTCGGCTGGGATTGGGGCCCGAGACTGGGAACCTCAGGGATTTGGCGAAGCGTGGAGCTTAAAGCTTACGATGTGTGTAAGATTGAAAGCTTCCATTTTTCCAGCGAACTTAGCAGCGACCTTAAAAGCTCGAAGATAAGTGTAAGCGTCTCTATAGAGGCCTTCGAAACGGGTGGTGTGAAGCTGATGACTCGGGTGAAGGGTTTCGGCGAAGAACAGGTTAGGGAGGAACATGTGGATGTTTCACCCGGATTAAACGATGTTAAAATCGAGTTTAACATTCAGAATCCGAAACTATGGTGGCCAAACGGTTATGGTGAGCAAAACCTTTACGACTTGGAGATTGTTGTTGAGGGCTCGAAGGGTGTTTTAGACATGGTTAAAAAGAAAGTTGGAATAAGAAGGATCGAAGTGGTTCAGGAGAAGGATGAAGAGGGTAAAACGTTCTTCTTCAGAGTTAACAATGTTCCAGTTTTCTGTAAAGGGGTAAACTGGGTTCCTGCAGACTCCTTCCTAACTAGGGTCAGCAGGAAGGTTTACGATTATCTTCTAAGCAGGGTGAAGGAGGCGCATATGAACATGGTAAGAGTCTGGGGCGGCGGTGTGTATGAGGATGAGGCTTTCTACGAGCTTTGCGACGAGAAGGGGATACTTGTCTGGCAGGACTTCATGTTCGCATGCGCAGAGTACCCTGAGGAAGAATGGTTCTTCGAATTAGTTAGAAAGGAGGCTGAGAAAGTGGTGAGGAGGCTCAGGAATCACGCTTGCCTAGCAATATGGTGTGGTAACAACGAGAATCACTGGGGGTTCAAGGCGCATTGGTACGGCATGAAGGATAGGTTCTATGGCGAGACGATCTATCACAAGATACTTCCAGAGGTTTGCTCTAAACTTGACCCTGCAACCTTCTACTGGCCGAGTAGCCCATATGGGGGTGACGATCCTAATTCGCAAAGCGAGGGAGACAGGCATAACTGGGAGGTTTGGTCTATGCTAAGAGATTACACGGAGTACCTTAATGATAAGGGTAGGTTCATAAGCGAATTCGGCTTCCAGTCGGCACCCTCGATGGAAACGATTAGAAGGTTCACTCTTCCCGGGGACAGGGATCCGCAGAGCAGGGTCATCGAATTCCATAATAAGCAGCATTTTGGGCAGGAGAGACTCTGGCTTTTCATTCTGTTGCATTTCAAGCTGGCTGTAAACCTGAGCAGGTTTGTCTACTTGACTCAAATAAACCAAGGGGAAGCTATGAAGACGGGTGTAGAACACTGGAGGAGGAGGAAGTTTAAGACGGGGGGAGCTTTGATATGGCAGCTCAACGACTGTTGGCCAGTGCTCAGCTGGAGCCTGATCGACTATTACGGTAACCTTAAGGCTTCATACTACTACGTGAAGAGGGCATTCGACCCCGTTAACGTTAGCCTGCTTGTTAAGCAGGATAAGGTGGAGGCCTGGGTTTGCAATGATCTTCTTAAACCTGTGAAGGGCAGGCTTAGGATCATGTCTTTCGACCTGAAGGGGAACAGGAAGGCAGGAGTAGAGATGGAGGTTGTTGTACAGGCGAATTCTTCAAAGCCCTGTATGGAGCTAAGCCTAAGCGAGTTAAGAGTGAAAGACAGGTTCAGCAATTTTCTAGTATGCGTTTTCGAGCCTGAAGACTCTGAGCCAAGGTATGACGTGGTATTCCTTGAAAAAGTGAAGCATATTACGCTTCCCAAGCCTAGAATTAGAATGAAGCTTGGCAGAAAGGACGGTGCAACCTATGAGCTAACCCTGGTTTCGAACAATGTTGTAAAAGCATGCGAAGTAAGGATTAGAGGGGTGAAAGCAGAGTTCAGCGATAACTTCTTCGACCTTCCCCCGCGTGTTGAGAAAAGGATTCTGGTAAAGCTGGATAGGCCGCTCTCAAAACCAGAGCTCAGGAAGAGAATAACAGTATCGCACTACTAGAGCATGCTTAAACGCTTTTCTGTTAGAAACCTTTTATAGCCAGCTTTAAATCATTACGTTAGCCGGAGGAATAATGATGAGGATCGAAGTAAAATATTACGCTTGGATTAGGGAGAAAATCGGCGAGAAGGAGACACTGGAGGTTGACGAGGGGACAACCGTTGGGAAAATCGTTGAAAAACTCAGGGGTAGGCATGCTGACCTGGCTGGGGAGAACTTCCTTATAGCTGTTAACGGGAGAACGGTGGATTTGAACACCTGTTTAAACGAGGGAGATGTAGTAGCCGTGTTCCCTCCAGCAGGAGGCGGTTAGAATGATCCGCGTTACCGAGGATGATTTCTCAATAGACGAGGTTGCTTCAACACTGAAGGGAATGGAAACCGGCGCGATAGTGTTTTTCCTAGGTGTTGTGAAGGGGTTTAGGGAGGGGGAGACCGTTAGCGAGATGATTGTCGAAGCATACAGGGAGGCTGCGGAGGCGGAGCTTGAAAAAATAAGGAGAAACGCTTTAGAAAAATTCAGAATAATTGATGCAGCCATTATTCACAGGGTTGGAAGACTGAAGCAGGCTGAAAACATTGTTCTGGTGGCCGCCTCAGCCGAAAGTCGGAGGGAGGCTTTCAAAGCCTGCAGCTGGATTATAGACGAGGTTAAGGCGCGTGCACCAATATGGAAAAAAGAGGTTACACCCAGAGGGGAAAGATGGGTTAAGGAGGCTGTTTAAACCTTGAACTGGAACGAAAAGGGGCTGGAGATGGTCGACATAAGCGGCAAGGAGCCTTCGCGCAGGATGGCTGTTGCGAAAGGATGGATAAGGCTTAGGCGCGAAACAGTGGATGCGTTGAAAACCGGTGGGATTGCGAAAGGCGATGTTCTTACTGTTGCAAAGGTTTCAGCAATCCTAGCTGTTAAGAAGACTCCTGAGCTGATACCCGGCTGCCACCCTATTCCTCTAACACATATAGCTGTCGAGTTTCAAACAGGGGAAGACAGGGTTTCAGTAGTATGTCGGGTTGTCTCAGAGTCTAAGACCGGTGTGGAGATGGAGGCTTTAACCGGGGTGGCTGCAGCTTTACTAACGGTCTGGGACATGGTTAAGGAGATTGAGAAGGATGAGAAAGGGCAGTATCCGTTCACAGCGATAGAAAGCATAGTTATCGAGGAGAAGGTTAAGGATTGGACTATTTAGAACATAGGAAGGCTTCTCCCAGAAGCCTCGTTTTCGCACTGGTTACTGTAAGCGACTCCAGAACGGTTGAAACAGACGAATCCGGTAGGATAGCGGAGGATATTTTGAAGAGCAGTGGGCACGAGGTGTGTAAGAGGATTATCGTGCCGAACGACGAGGGGGAGATAAGGAGGATCATTGAAGAGCTGCTTAGCAACGGGGGAATCGACGTTATACTGACTATTGGAGGAACCGGGTTGAGCAGGAGGGACGTTACGGTTGAAACAGTCTCTAAAACAGTTGAGAAGAGGATTGAGGGGTTCGGCGAGCTTTTCAGGTTCCTCAGCTACAGTGAAATAGGTACGGCTGCGATGCTTACAAGAGCGTTCGCAGGAGTTGTAAAGGGAAAGATACTTATATGTCTACCGGGTTCGAAGAACGCTGTGGAATTAGCGATTAGGAGGCTGATACTTCCTGAAATCGGCCACATGGTCAGAGAAGCGAGAAGATAGTTGATAACAGGATACCGATTGCTCGACAGTTTAGAAACATGTTTTCAAGGAGTGGAGCGGGCGCATCTCGTTAGAGGAACCGATGAAATGACCTCCATTTGGGAAGCCACTTTATAAGTCGTTTAGCCTCTTCAATCCAGTTTTCTTCCGAGTTATAGCTAGGGCTGAACCCTGCACAAATCAAAACCTAGGTCGTTCTAACCTTGAGCGTTAAGCAAATCCTTATCCACCTGGGGGTGAAATAATCCCTAACTTGCAAATCGTCTACGTAGTCCCATATGGGAAAACTATCCTGCTCCTCAAACCCAATAGCCTTAATCATATTTTCGAAATTTTTAGCTCAAGTAGTCTGAACGTACGTTTAGGCACATACATGGGTTCCAGATTAAACAACCCGATATAGATTTCCATATGGCTTGCACATTATGCAATATGAGCCTAATCTTTTAGGATAATAGATTAAGAATAAGACTTAAAGATAGCGATTGAAACAATGTGATAGAATCATGGGGCAGGAAGTGGTTGCTGCTCAAGGAATTTCTAAATCATATAACAGTGTCGTCGCGCTGGACGCGGTCAGCTTCACGGTTAGGCCTAGCGAGGTATACGTTTTCATAGGGCCGAATGGTGCAGGCAAGTCAACGTTGTTCAACATTATAGCTGGCGTTATGAAGCCGACGTCTGGAAGCATTAGGGTTCTTGGGGGTAGTCCTTTCGATCCGTCAACGCGTTTAAAAATCTCCTATCTTCCAGCGACTCCACCACTATATCCTTGGCTAACAGTAATGGAGAATGTTGATTTCTACGCATCGTTATACGGTTTTAACAGGAATACTGTCCGCCAGGAGGCTAAGTGGCTTTTTGAAAAATTGGGTGTTCAGGAGTTGGCAACCAAGCTCTCTTCCAAACTGTCAACGGGGCAGATGAAACTCGCTTCAATCATACTGTCCCTAGCCATTGAGGCTGAGCTGCTGATACTTGATGAGCCGACTACAGCTTTAGACCCGGCTATGCGCAGAAGCGTCCTAGAATTGTTACGCAAAAAAGTTTCAAACAGAGTTACCATCCTCATGGCGACTCATCTTGTTGACGAGGCAGAAGGACTTGCAAACAGGGTTGCAATAATAGACAAGGGTAAGTTAATCGCGGAGGGCAGTGCTGAGGAGCTTAAAAAACTCTATGCCCCGCCAGCTGTGCTAGTGATTAAGCCCGTTCCTGAACAAGTCGAGAATGCTTCTGCTGTTTTAAAGAGCCGTTGGGGAAACGTTTATAGTTGTAACGGCGAAGTACGTGTTCATACTGACGACCCCGACGAGGATCTGCCTAAGACCATACTAATCCTCGGTGAGAAAGGAGTAAGGGTGTTGAGTGTAAGCGTAGTCAAGCCTACGCTTGAAGATGTTTTTCTAAAGCTAACCGGAAGGAGGCTGGAGGAATGAGAATAAAACCAATGGTTTCATTCATCATTCGTGATTTAAAGCTGATGATTAGAGATAAGACGTTTGTTTTCTGGCTCGTAGCATGGCCGCTGATATGGATCTTCATGACTGCATACATTTTCGTGCCGCCGACCGGTGACGGGGGAACAATAGTGCTTAACCTTGGGATTGTAAACTTAGACAGCTCTCAAACGCCGCTTAACGGCTCGTCTTTAATTAAGTTCTTGGAGGAGGCAGAGTATAACGATTCAAAGCTGTTTAACGTGAAATCCTATCAATCTGAGGAGGAAGCGTTACGGGCTTTGAGGAGAGGTGAGCTTGACGGCGTAATAGTTGTGCCTGAAGGATTAGGCTACGCTGTAATCAATCCGGTTGAGAAAGCAAGGCTTCACGCATACGTTGGTTCAAGAACCCCGGAGTCTGCACAAATATCTTCCTCAATAATAATAGGCTTTCTCGAAAGGTTCTCTGAAGGAATCTCGTTTAAGAGGGTTGAAAAAGCAGTGAACATAATCAAATGGTTGCCTGTCTCAGAGGAGGAGAAACGGTGGTTTAACGCTACTGTACAAGGCATCATGCGACCATTAGACTTAACTATTGACCACGTATCTCCAGAGTTCTTTGAAGACCGTGTGAGAACACTGGGCTGGTATACGATTGGAGCAATAGGCATGATGTTCCTCTACTTCGGGTTTAACAGCGGCGCGATACTCATAGTCTCCGAGAAGGAGAGGGGGACTCTTAGGAAGCTTTTCTCAACCCCGCTTACTGAAGGAGAGTTTATAGTTGGAAGCTTCCTATCTCAATTAACGACCCTACTAATATCCGCATTGATACTGATACTTGTAGGAATCTCTCCAGCTGTGGGGGCACGCATCGTTTTAGACCCATTGAATCCGATACACCTTCTAGCTGTCGCCTTCATGGTCTGCGGAGCCCTGATGAGCATGAGCATCGGAGCCCTAGTCTCACTGTTATCAAAAACGGTGAGAGGTGCTTCAGGCATGGGTACCGTCCTCGGCCTTCTTCTTAGTTTTACCACCGGGATCTGGTTTCCCTTGGAATGGATGCCTCAACCCGTAAGATTGCTGGCTGTAATCTTTCCCCCAGCCTGGAGTATTGAGACCAGCCGCAGGATACTCGTGTTCGAAACTTTTGCCGAGACCCTGATTCTAGACTCTGTTAAGATATTTTCCTCGACTGCTATACTCTTGGCTTTAGCTTTACTGACGTATCGAATCAGAATCAAGCAATACGCTGAGTCGTAATTTTTGCGCGTCTTGAAAAAGCGAATATTTTAGTCATTTAAGCTAAAACGCTTCGGAAAGTCGACCTGTCTCTAAAAGATAGTGCAGCGAGACTGTTAATACTTAAGGATTATTCCACTATCTTAAGATGAGGAGTTTATTGAGGATGCAGTAATATGTTGCATACATGGCGAGAAACTGCCTTGTTTTTTAAAAATTTATATTTTAGCATTTCTAGCTCACAAGTATGCCGTTGACTGGCGGCTTCGACCGGAATGACAAGCTTCTGATTATCCATGCAGACGATGTCGGCATGTGTCACGCAGAGAATAAGGCAACCTTCCTAGGGTTTCAAAACGGCGTGGTTTCAAGCTGCAGCCTTATGATGCCATGCCCATGGATACTCGAAGCGGTTGAGTTCTTCAAGGAGAACCCGGGTTACGACTACGGGATACATTCGACGCTGACGAGCGAGTGGAGGCTCTACAGGTGGGGCCCGGTTAGTTCAAGGAGCGAGGTTCCAACCCTCTTAGATGAGCAGGGATACCTGCATAAGGAGGCGAAGGATGCTGCAAAAGCCTCGCGGAAGGAGGTTGAGGCTGAGCTGAGGGTGCAGGTGAAAAGGGCTTTCGACCTTGGTCTACAGCCCTCTCATCTTGATACTCACATGGGCACTGTTTTCTTCAGGCCGGATCTCTTAGAGACCTATGTGAAGGTTGCCTTGGATAACGGCCTTATCCCGATGTTGATTAAACCCACTGACAGCGCGTTCGAAGTGGCTAAGCAGATGGGCATAACTATATCAGATGATCTTGTAAGCAGGATTCTTAAATCCGGTACGTCTATGCTTGATAATTTCATCGGCATTACATTCGGCTCCGACCTGCAGGAAAGAATAAAATGGTTTAGAGATGTTTTGAAGGATATTAAGCCTGGAACATTGACTCAGATAATAGTACACCTTGGCCTTCCCGAAGAGGAGATGAAGGCAATAATACCTAGCCATGGCGTGACGAGCCACGTAGACAGGTATCTGGATTACCAGCTGGTCACCTCTAAGGAGGCTCGACAAATAGTTGAGGAACTGGGTTTCACTCTGGTTGGCTGGAGGGACCTTAGGTAGGGGTGGGCACAGGATGGCTAGGATTCCATCCTACAGTATATCGCGCGAAGCTTGGTACGCGGTCTTCGTGTTCTTCCTATTCATGGTGCTCCATAATTCGGATAAGTTTCTAATCTCGCCGCTCCTTCCCTCGATAAAGGATGAGTTTACTCTCTCATATACTCAGCTGGGCGCCATACAGACTGGCGCCGCAGTAGTTGCAGTGATTTTCATGCCCCTCTGGGGCTACCTTTTCGACAAGTACGCTAGACCCCACCTAGCCGCTTTAGCCAGCGCTATCTGGGGGGGAACAACCGTGTTCTCAACCTTCTCAAGGAATTTCGTGGAGCTGGCCTTTACCAGGGCCTTAACCGGGATTGATAATGAGGCGACTAGCGGGATAGTCTCGTTCATTGGCGACCATTTCCCACCTGAGAAAAGGTCTACAGCTTTCGGCATACTGAATACTTCCGCTGCAATCGGGGCCCTACTTGGAACCATTATTGGAACCATCATGGGCAGCACCCTAGGGTGGCGCAGCGCCTTCATGATAACTGGGGTGCCCGGCTTGCTATTGGCAGTTCTAATAGTGGCCACGTTAAGAGACAAGCCGAGGGGTTCCACTGAGCCGGAACTGCTTGCTGTGAAGGATAAGTTGAAAGATACTTTTAGAAAGGAGTCGTTGATCGAAGTGCTGAGGAGAAAATCGATGATCTTCCTTTTTACGCAGGGCTTCTTCGGAGTCTTCCCTTGGCAGATAATAACCTATTGGCTTTTTGCCTACATGACTTATGAGAGGGGGTTCGACCCGGATTCACAGCTGTTCATAATGCTTGTTGCGATTGCAGCGATGGTTGCCGGTAACGTTGTTGCAGGAATAACGAGCGACTGGGCGTTCAGGAAGACTTTGAAAGGGAGGGCGATTTTCGCCGGGATATCGGTGGCCGTGGGCCTGGTCTTTTTCGACCTGACGCTTTTGACGAAGGGTGGCGTGGAGCTCTTCGCCGCGTTCGGAGCGCTTACCGGCTTCTTCATTCCTATGGCGGGCCCTGCTGTAACAGCTTCCCTTCAAGACATAGCTCTTCCCGAGGTCAGGAGCACCATTCAATCAGTACAGGTATTCGTTGAAAACGCAGGCTCCGCTTTTGCCCCGCTTATTACTGGCTACTTGGCAGACATCATAGGATTGGAATGGGGAATGGTGGTGATAATAACCATAACCTGGTCGATATGCGCCGTGGTTCTCACCGCTGCCTCATTAACCCTGCCGAAGGATATAATGTGGAAACGCGCGGAACTTGCTGAAAGAGCAAGAAAACTTGTCTCACAAGTATGATTAAGGTCAATTAATCGGTTTCTAAAAACCTAAATATTTGACCTCTCGTATGCCCCACCGGCATGCATAGATTCGAGTTAACCAGAGAGGAAATCGTTGGAGACATGCGCGGGCTAAGCCATTATTTAGTAGATCGTGCCTCTTTTTCTCTCCAGATTAAGTGAGTATTTAAGCAGTAATAATCCGACCGGTACGAGTACTACCGAGAATATTATCAGTGCTTCTAAGTTCAGAAGTATCTGAGATAAGGTAGCTCCTGCAAGAGATGCTCTGACTGCTTGTAATGTATGAGTCTGAGGAAGCAATATGCTTATTGCTCTGATCGATTCTGGTAAAACATGAAGAGGTACAAATATCCCGGAGAGAAGCGGTACAAGCATCCTTATAGTCCATCTAATTGGTTCAACACCCCTATAGCTACCAGCAAGCCAATACATGCTAGCCGATATCAGCCCTATGCCACTGCAAGCAATTATACCAAGCATCATGGCTATCACGACCAAACCGAGATTCTCTAAAAAAGGGATACTAACGCCGAAAAACTGTCCAGCCAGAAAATACAAAAGGAATACGATAGTCTGCGTTATGTAATAATAGCTGATCCTCGCAAAGATAAATACATAAGGCGAAATTCCTGCCAGACTAAGGTAGTCCATTCTACTTATAGCTAGTCCACCTATACCCTCTTTGCCCATATAGAGCGCGCTGATCGCGGAGTAATAAGCATCCATAGAAATATCTAGATAAGTGTTCATCATGAGCCCCACTATTATGAATGTCATGAAGTTTTCTCCAAAAAGAGGGCTATAGCCTCCAAACGCTAATGCATAATAGTAATAGATGAGTAAGGATATTAGGATACTGGCAAGCTGAAACGGTATGTTCCAAGCCCACCAAGCAGTAGTTACACTCACCTCCTCCTTGTAGAAGCTGAGAACATGTCGGAGATTGACCCTAACTATTTCCTTGTATTTCCGCACTCCCAGGACCCCTCCTCGCATAATACATAAACGCATCTTCTAAAGAGGGTTCCAACACTTTCACATTCTTAATTCTTGAACCTCTCGACACTAGCTTGTGGATTATCTCGGGGAGAACCTCCCCACTATCCTTTACACCGAGCTTGACGACGTATTCACCCGTTTCAGATTCCAATAACTCGGCATTGGTAAATATACAGCGGTCCTCAATTTCATGTAGGACTTTGCCAATATCGAAGTATGCATGATGAATCTCCAATATTATTGTTTCTGTAATTCCCACGCTCCTAATTATGCTTTTTGGATCTCCATCGACCAATATGGTACCGTCTTTCAGGAAGACCACTCGATCAGCCATTTTCTGAGCCTCCATAAGGTGATGAGTGGCGTAAAGAATTGTAACCTTCATCTTTTCATTTAGATACTTTAAATAATCTAGGACTATCCGCACGGCTTCAGGGCTTAGACCTAACGTTGGCTCATCTAGAAGGAAGATTGGAGCATTCTTGATCATGCCTAAAGCTAGAACGACCCGGGCTTGCTGGCCCGTGGAAAGGGATCCGAAGACTCTATTCTTAAGATCCTCTATTTCCAACGTCCGTAAGGCTTCGTCTAATGTTTTCTCCGAGTAGCCGAAGAGCCTTGCCATTATTTTTAGGTTTTCTCCCACTGTAAGCCCTACATGGGCCCAAGCAGCCCCTGCGAGAAGAGAGGGTATGTAACTAATGTTTTTCAAGACTTCTCTTTTCTGATGCGTAACATCATATCCCGCTACGAAGGCCTTTCCGCTGGTAGGTAGGAGAAAAGTTGCTAATATCCTTATCAACGTAGTCTTACCGGAGCCGTTCGGACCTACGAGGAAAACGAACTCTCCCTCTCTAACTCTGAGGTTAATTCCCTTTAGAGCTTGAACCATTGTCTTCTCAGCTCTAAGTCTTTTCCATATATTGTAAAGAAAAACCCCTCCATGTTCCCAACCGCTTTCATAGTAACCCTTTAGGACATAGGTTTTGAAAATTCTTGTAAGCTCTTCTGTAACAATGGCATTAATCATAGATTTCATTGCCTACGCTTACTTCACTCTTTACAAGTTTTTCCTTGTACATACTAATAACATGTAGAGTAAGCATGCTCTCTAACGCTTCCTTTCCCTGAAGAACACCGCATACAAAATTAGATCTATTCCCAGTATGGCAGTAAGCTTCATATAGGCACCCCCCATTACAGTATGGCAGTACATTACATCTGCTGCATTTTGCGTCTCTTATAGGATTCCTAGTTAACAATTCATAAAAATAAGGCTTGTAAGTTCCTTCTCCTATTTTACCCACAGTACACTCTTCAAGTCCTACAAAACTCCAACATTTATATATATTGCCCTTAGGATCGATTATCTGAGCGTTGTCCCTCATCGCATCGCATAAATGGAATCTTGAGGGATACCATCCGAATTTGAAGCCTCTTTTGAGAGCAAGCCTCCACATATTGTAACGTATTTCGTTTGCTTCTTTATCATTAAATTTCATAGTTTTACAATAGTCATCTAATCCATGAAGCATTGCAATCCATAATCCCGCTTTATTTTTTAGACCCAAATCGTCTAGTAAATCCAAAAAAGCAGGGAAATAAGAGACGTTTCCCTTGTCAACATTGACCCTTATAGTTATGGGCAGACTATCTATACAATTAAGAACATTTGACATTATTACATCAAAAGAACCCATGCCGTTTCGAAAGGGTCTTCTTTTATCGTGAATTTCCTTTGGACCATCCATCGTCACTTGAACGGAGTTAAGATTGTATGCTTTAAGACTATTAACAACTTCAGGAGTTATAAGTGAGCCATTTGTTACGAGATTGATATCCAACGATACACCATTTTTCTGACACCATTTCAAAACTTCATCTAACACTACCTGAGCTATGTTGAGATTCAGCAAGGGTTCACCACCATACAAAGTTATCTCAACATGTTTAGCCATTTTCCCATCAGTAAATTTGGTAATATGAGTAGCGGTTCTTCTTGCGACATCAAGATCCATATAAACTTTGGAAATAACAGGTCTCTCATAACAATAAACACAATTAAAGTTGCAATCATACGTAGTTAATAGAAGAAAGCCTACAGAACTTGTTAAGTATCTTGCTAGGTTGAAATAATACTCGTACATTAGCAATTCATCGACGAACTCCTCGATTAAGAATCCCTGATCTAAGAGACTTTTTAAAAGATTGGGAGGCAATTTTTGAAAGTCGCTGGCCTCTAAGTTCTTAAGTTCCGCATCAATAAAAGCCAGTGCACCATTAAACGTGTTGTATATTAAATAACCATCTGAGAAAGGTATAAAAAAATTAAACCTAGAAGCTTTCACTTTCATTAGTCTTCCCTAAGCGCCTTAATATCGCTGATAATCTGGGTCGGCCCCTTTACTGGCGTGCAATACGTTCCAAAATGGAAATTACTACCACAACATGTGAGCGGCCTTGTACCAGGCTCTGGTGTACTTCCTTTTTGGAGAGGTACGAATTTCATTTCGGATTTATTTTATGTTTGAGCTCAAATATAAATTTTTTTAATAATCATAAGAACATTGACGATGAAAAATACATGTTTGTGAGGATGAAAAATGGGGCTTAAACCCTACGGAAGGCTTTTGGAAAACAGGTTGAAAACAGTTGGGAATCTTGAGCTTCAAGGCGGTTACAATTACTGGATGAGGTTTAAAAACACGAGGCAGGAGATTGAGGTGGAAGTGCTCGATTTCAAAAAGTCTGTTCGGTTTTTAGAGACCTGTTGTTTCCAAAGGAGGAAGATTTAATAGCTCAATGGGCTTAAACCAGTGTTGAATGCTGATTAAAAACGCGAGGATAGTTAACCCTTGGGGGGAAACGTTTGGAGACGTTCTAATCGACCGTGGGAGGATAAGGAAGATCGGTAAACCACTCTACGGCTACATGGAGGGCGAGAGTATTGATCTGGAAGGTGACTTTTTGTTCCCAGGCTTTATAGATGTTCACATACAGGGTGCAGGAGGAGCTGACATTCTCGACGAGGATGAGGAAGCAGTTAGCACTATATCTGAAACATGCGTCAAGTTTGGAGTCACAGGTTTTCTTGCAACCACCGTCTATAAGCCGGGTTTTGAAAACAAGCATTTAGAGGCTGCGTTGAACGGGTTCTCGAAGGGCTTAAACGGAGCTAGGTTTCTAGGATTCCATTTGGAAGGCCCGTTCATCTCCAGGGAGAAAAGAGGAATGATCCAAGAATCCTCGGTCTGCGAGCCTTCGGTTAAAGTCTTGTCTGAGATAATGGATAAGTGTAAGGGCTGGCTGAAGATGATGACTCTGGCTCCGGAGCTTGAGGGCTCGGAGCAGGTTATAAGCCTTCTGCTTGAAAACAGGGTGATAGTATCCTTCGGCCATTCTTCAGCAGACTATGAGCAGACCCTGAAAGCCATAAGAATTGGCGTTAAGCATGTTACTCATTTCTTCAACACTATGCCGCCTATTCACCATAGGGCTCCAGGACCGGCGATAGCCATATTCGAGTCTAAGGATGTGACCGTGCAGATAATATCCGACGGTGTTCACATTCACCCATCCATGGTAAGATTCGCAACGAGGATTTTAGGTGAAGATCGAATCGTATTGATAACAGACGGGGTGAGGTCAACGGGTTTACCTGACGGCAAGTATGTTTACAATGGCATTGAATTCATCTCTTCAAACGGGACGGCGAGATACGTGGACGGCACTTTGATCGGAACATCAGCAGGCATGAGCGAGCTGGCTAGACGCTTCGCCAAGTTTACAGGTGTTCCTTTAAGCTCAGTAGCCAAAGTGGCCTCGTATAACCCGGCTAGATTGCTCGGTGTTGAAGAGTGTAAAGGAAGCATAGAAGAGGGGAAGGATGCTGACATGGTTGTAATAGGTGAAGACTTCAGGGTTCGAATGACCCTCATAGGAGGAATCTTGTTCGAGGCGTAGCGGTATTGTTTTAGGGCGGGTAGCGTTACAGATCCATTATGGAAGGCCCTGAGAGGTTTTACATGCCTTCATAGTAGCACACGCTAATACTTATGCCCTCTTTTTCGCTCCTTGGGCAGATACGTTAAAGTATTTCTCCCAATCGATCTGCACTATCTCTAAAATGTTTCCATCAGGGTCTGTAAAAGTCGCTTGCTTCCCTCCCCACGGCTCCTCATGCAACTCCCTAATAAACTTTACACCCTTACCTTTTAACTCCTCATAAAACCTTTCCACGTTTTCAACAAGAAACTCCACTGACGGCGATTTTGAAGCAACATGTTTACACTCTTCAAGTTTCGGAAACATAGAATGTGACGCACCAAACAGTTTTTATCATTTCAAATCCTTCTCTGACAAACCGGCAGTATATAAAGACTTGCATCTTATAGGGATACCACATCCTTCACGGAAGGTTTAACTCTTATGTTTACTGTTTTTCACCCGTTAATTCCTAAACCTCTAGCACCGTGGAAGGATTTAGAATATTATTCGGGTCGAAAAGCCTTTTAACCCCCTTCATAAGCTCGATTTTCTTCGGATGCGTGAACCGGTAAAGCTCCTTCACCCGGATTTTCCCAACACCGTGTTCACCGCTGATGGTTCCTCCAAGGCCTATCGTAGTCTCATATATTTCTCTCTTAATCAACTCGTATTTCTCAGCATCCTTCTTCATTATGTGAGAGTGAACATTTCCATCTGCAGCATGACCGTAAACAGGAATGTGCGCGCCATATTTCTCGGCAATAGTGTCGATAGCGTCCGCCAGCTTTCCAATCGCAGATGGTGGAACCGTCGTGTCAAGAATATCCATGGAGTCGCGTTTAAGAGCAGTGTAAATATTGCTTCTTATTCTCAAAATGGATTCCTGCTCGTCCCTTCTCTCTGCAACTGAAGGCTCAAGCCCGTTGTTCTCAACGCATAGCTGGGAAAGCTTTTCAGCCTCAGAGTAGACAACGTTCTCCTCCCCCGCCAGTATTGCTATGAGAAAGACTTTTCCCTCGAAAACCCATTTCTCGCCCAAGTGTTCAGCAGACAGCTCCATCAACTCCTTCTCGACATACTCTAGAGCAAGGGGAGTCACCCCAGAGCGCAGTATTCTCGGGACAGTATTAAGCGCGTCATGCCTCGAGTTGAAAGGAAGCAGCAGGGTGAAGGAGTATGGCGCTTTAGGGTTAAGCCTTAAAACAACCCTAGTTATAATTCCAAGTGTGCCCTCGCTTCCTATGATCAAGTGCATCAAGCTGTAGCCCATGTTGTCTTTCAGAAGCCTACCGCCGAAAGTTACGATTTCCCCAGTGGGCAGTACAACCTCCAAGCCCTTTACGAAGCTCCTCATAACACCATGCTTAACAGCCCTAGCCCCGCCAGCGTTGCAGGCTACGAGGCCGCCTATCTGAGCACCCTCGTCCCCGGGATGCGGCGGGAAAGAGAGGCCTGCTTCCTCAGCAGCCTTCAGGAGCTCCCCCAGCGTTGCCCCGGCTTCTGCGACAGCCATCAGGTTTTCTCCGTCCACTTCAATCCGATTCATCCTCTCCAGGGAAACGATTATCCCGCTTCTAGTCGGCACAGCCCCTCCCACAAGGCCTGTCCCTCCTCCCCTAGGGTATACTGGAATCCTTTTTTCGTTAGCCAGCCTAAGGATCCTTGAAACCTCGGTGCTGTTAGCAGGCTTAACCAGTATGCAGTCTGATACGGCAGACGGTCTCACCGGAAAGCACGTTTCATCGGACAAGTAGCTCTCAATCTTGTCTTTACCGCTTACCACCGCCTCCCTGCCTACGATTTCCTCAAGTTGCTCCGCTAAACCCTCCATCAACCTAAGCCGCTCCTCCTGGCTTTTATCTCTTTTACCATAAGTGGTATGATCTGATAAAGGTCTCCCACAATACCGTAGTCAGCAACCCTGAATATGGGTGCCGAAGGGTCGCTGTTAATGGCTATGATGGTTTCAGCATCCTTCATGCCGAACAGGTGTTGCGGCGAGCCGGAGATTCCGCAAGCAATATACAGCCTAGGCTTAACTATGCTCCCGCTATAGCCGACTTGATGCTCCTTCCTTATCCACCCGTCGTCCACAGGCGGCCTGCTTGAGCCCACAACTCCTCCAAGCAGGCTGGCAAGCTCCCCCAGTAGCCTGAATCCTTCCGCCGACCCCAGTCCCCTGCCGCCTGCAACTATGATTTCAGCATCCGCTATGTTAAGCTTCTTTGGTATTGCCTCCCCAACAAGCCTGATCCTGTCTTGGAAAGATTTCTCAGCCGTTTTTTCGATAATCAGGCCGCTTCTACTCTTATCCTTCTCCCTAGCCCTCATAACCTTGTACCGCACAGTAGACATCACGGGCTTAGTCTTAGTCTTAATGTACGCTAAGATGTTTCCCACGAATGCTGGCCTGATCTGTATCAGCTCACCGTTCTCGTCAATCCTTAAATCTATGCAGTCTGCTGTTAAACCTGTTTCTCTCGCTGCCGCAACCCTTGGGCCCAGAGACCTTCCGAAGCATGTTGCCCCTATCAGGATTATGTCCGGCTTCTCCTCCCTACAAAGCCTAGTGAGATTGTGTGCGTAAACCATCGTGTTTAAACTGGAAAAAACAGGGTCGTTGAAGAGGAAAACCCGGTCTGCACCGTAATATATTAGCTCTGAAGCCTTAGCCTTATCCACGTTGCTGCCGAAAACCACACTCCAGAGTTCTCCACCAGTATGCTCCACTATCTCCCTGCCTTTTCCGAGAAGCTCGAAAGTAACAGGGTGTATTGCCTCCCCCCTGAGCTCCGCGACAACGAGTACTTTTCCACCTGAGCCTTTACCCTCCATTTTTAAATCAACCCTTTAGACTCTAAGAGGCGCATCAACTCTTGAATCCCGTCTTCAACCTGCCTGTATATCCTAACCTGTCTGGTTTTCTCCCTTTGAACAACAACCTTGTGAACCCATGTAGGAGAGCCGGCGTAACCAGCCTTATCCAGGTCTAGAAAACCGCTCAAGTCCTCAGCATGCCATATTTTAACCTCGCTTTTCATCGCCTTCATCTTGCTCTTCAATGTTGGCAGCCTAGGCTTGTTGACATCCCTCGTGACGCTGACTAGAACCGGGAAACCCGTTTCCAAAACGTAGGAAGCATCCTCCGTCTCGGAGACGACGGTAATAGAGTTTCCAGAAACGTTAACAATCCTCGAAACATAGTAGACATGAGGGATTTCAAGAAGCTGGGCAACCTCTGCGCCAACCTGCCCGGTGTCGCCGTCGACAGTCTTCTCTCCGCAGAGAATAATATCGTAGGGCCCGATCTTTCTAATTGCAGCAGCGAGAGTGTTGGAAGTAGCCAAAGTATCGGCTCCGGCGAACCTCCTGTCCTCAAGAAGGATCGCGTCGTCAGCGCCCCTAGCCATAGCGTCCCTCAGAGAGCTTAGGGCCTGCATCGGACCCATGCTTAAGGCAGTGATGAAACCTCCCACCTTCTCCTTAATCTGTACAGCCGCCTCGAGAGCGTTCAGGTCGAACGGGTTTATCTCTGCCGGCGCTGAACTCCTATCTATTCTCCCTGTTTCCACGTCGAACCTTACCCTCTCGATATCCGGAACCTGTTTTATGAGAACAATTATTTTCAGCAACCGTTTTTACCGAACGGAGGCTTTTAAAGAGGCTTTTAAACCTTCCATTTGAATCGCGTTAAAAAAAGTTAGCAGAAATATGAAAACGGTGTGAAAGATGTTTTGCTAAAGGCTTTTCTCGTAAATAATGATTTCCGCTTTCTCCAGCCCAAACGGTTTTAAAACGTACTCATCAGTCCAGTGTCTCTCATCCTCGAAAGTCTCCGGGCCTATGTATAGCGGGTCTCCTCCCACGTAGTGCAGCGGTCCGAAAGCATTTCTCAGCGTCCCAACGATCTTCACTTTAAGCTCGTTCAACCCCTTTCTAACAAGCCTTGTCACGTCAAGAGTGAAAGGACGCATGAAGACCTTGCCAGCCTCCTGACCGTTAATATAGACTACGGCGAGCGCAGCCTTTAAGCCATCCAGCCTCAGGACGACCGTCTTACTGCCAGGGTCTTCACCATATCGAAACTCGTTGCACAGTTCGAAGGAGCCGACGTAAAACGGGTAGCCCTGTTTAGCCAGATCCCTAGTCTCAACCCGAGCAAGCTCCTCGACAACCACTGGATTTTTCCCAGGGGGAAGCTCAACCCCGAACTCGCCGATGAGGAAAATGTTCTCCATCTCAGGCTCGATTCCGACGAGCCCTTCAAGCTCAATCTCGTTCATACCTTCTCTCAAATATTCGGTTACACTCATCACCCTGAGGCAGTCGTCAACCCAGTTTCCTTCATCCTTCCAGAGAACGTCTTTCCCGTTTATCCTAATCCTGAACAAGTGGGGTGTCTCCATGGCCAGCTTAATACTCTTACCTAGAGGAGTAGTTTTCAACTCGAAATCGAATTTTAAAGTAAACCTTGTTCCAACACCTTCTGCAACTATCTGTTTTCTAGCCTTGCAAAGAGGCATTTTTTCACTCCAATCACCACTCGTCCTGTACCTACAGTAATCTAAAACCAGCACGTTAGGATCAATCCGTTTAACACTCCAGTCTGAAGACAGTGGGATTTCTAAGGTTTTCCTAGGCTTGACGGACATTTTCTTCGGCTTTCCAGGCGAGAAAGCGAGCAGGAGCGAGGAAACAGGTTGGAAAACATGCTCCAGATACGTCCAACCGTTTTCCACATAGCCTTCAAACTCCGATGTTAAACCGCTTAGAGTATCTAACAGTTTAATGCTGAAAGAACCGCGAAGCCCGATTCTAGCGTTCACAGCCTTATCCCTGCTCACGTTAAAAACGAACAGAACCATGTCGCCAGAATCGTCTCTCCTTAAATGGTATAGGAGATTACCCTCTTCATCGCCATCTATTTTCAAAATTTTACAGTGGTCCGGCAAAACGTCGCTCAAAGACCCTGTGTTATAATCCTCTTTAACTGTACACCTGTTGATGAGCTCCGCCAGTTCTACGCTCGGCTTCCCATCAACCAGGCTCGGAAGCGGTTTAACGAACACTAATTCTCCCCCTGAGTCTTTAAACTTCTTTAAAAGCCTAACCGTGCTTCCAGCAAGCGTTAGACAAGGCGGTACAACCACGACGTCGTAGAAAGCATTCCCAACCTTAAGCCTAGATCCTTCGACACTAGCGTGTTTCTCCATAAGCATCTCGTCGCCAAGGTCGAAGTCAACATGTAGTTTCAGAAGGGACATTAGCAATCCTTTAAGCTGACTGTCCAGAACCCTTACAGTGGAATCGTTCAGCGGAGAATAGCTTGCCCAGGCGCTTCCAATCGAATGGACAACGAGCACGTTTACGATCCTCCTCCCGATGGAAAGCACGTAGCACAGTCTTGAGAAATGATCCTCTATGTACTCGTTGTAATCCCACCATGGTTGACCCCAGTGGAAGTTCAACCCGTAGTCCCTTTTCCTCCTACCCCTCATCGAGTAGGGAACCAAGTGGTGGCACATCAGGTTCACGCCCATCGTTATAAGCCAGTCGCCAATCCACTTCCTGTCCTCGAAAGTCGGGTAGTTTCCGGTGCAGCCGTAGACTTCGCATAGAACCCTTTCTTTTCCAAGCTGGTTCGCCGCCGAGGAAACCTGTTTAGCGGTTAGCAGGCTCCTCCAGACATGCATACCCAAGTGATCTATTCCAGGAACATGCTGATACTCATAATGAGGCATCGCTGCACCTATGCGGATTGTTTGACCAAGAAGGTCGTCCTCGCTTAAATAGTGGCCAGTAAACTTCAGATTATTCCTATCGCACCACTCGTATACCTGTTTCGAGAAAGACTCTAAGAAAAGAAGAGTAACAGTTCTCCAGAAGTCATACCGCACCTTCATATAGTCGCCGACGTCGAAGAAAAGCTTCGGAAGATGATCTATTAAATCATACCCGTTGACCTCCCTAAACCTCTCCGGAAGCACTTCTGTCCAGGGCACTGAGAAGGGCGGTATCCTCGGCCCTCTTGGGGGCATGGCTTGCCTAGGGGGCGGCCTGCTTGACGAGAAGTTGGGCTCATCCGTGAAAACCCCTGGAATAGTCCTTCCAATATCCTTCTGAAAAAGGTCGACATAAGGCTTGTAGGCCAGGTTTAAGAATTGCTTGACTGTCCCGTAATCAAGAAGGTCAACGTAGCATGAGCTATTGTACCAGGCCTCCCCGACTGGCGCCACGTACCTCAGAAATGTCAGATAGAGCTTCTCCGAATCCGCCTTCTCTTCGAAAACCCTCTTAAATTCTGTCGGAAGCCCGTTTCCATCTGTAACACATTCGAAGCCCGCTATGATGTCTTCCCCCTTGTAGCTTCTAGTGTCAACCATCATGACCAGTGCCTTAGCCCTGTGTTTAGAGCCTAAAAAAGGAACAAGCCCCCCTGCGAAGCCGGAGGGCCACCAGAGCTCGTCGTAAATCCAGATTAACATGTCGTTTTTCTCCGCTTCTTCAACCGCAACTCTGAAAGCATTAAACCATTCCTCGCTTAGGAACGGTGTGACGAGGCCTTCTCTAGCGTGAAAGAACGCGCCTCCGTATCCAGCACTGCCCAGGGACTGAACCTCCCTCCTAACTTTATCCTCAGTTAACAGGTCGTTTATCGACCAGAATGGAGCGCCCTTGAATATTGAAACAGGTTTTCTAAATTTATTTTCTTCTATCATTTTAAATTGACTAGCCATAAGGAGTTATTTAACTTTTTAAAGCACAGTCGCTTAATTATTATACGACTTCTTAAGAAGTAGTGAAAAAGATGTTTGGAAGAAAAAGGATGAGCCAAGATATTCGCTTTAACATGGAAACGTTTATATCCTAGGAAGCCGCCTTTAAGATGAAAAGAGTTGAATAAGTCAAGTCTAATATTAGGCCTTTTAATAATCATAATAATCGTATGCTCGGAAACACCATGCATCGTTACGAGAGTAGCAGGTGACGAGGTTCCTCTGCTAACCAGACGCTTCTCCCCTGTAGGGGACGCGTTAGTTGCAGGAGGATCCTTTAGCAGTAACAATTACGGTGCTCTTACACATATAGGGGTTAGCGCTGGTTCCAGCGATTCTCAAGTTTGGCGCTCCTTCATAAAGTTTGATCTGAACACGATTCCTCCGGGCTCAGTAATCGTTTCAGCCAGCCTCAAGCTATTCATGTATAAAGCTCCTTCTTCAAGCAGAACGTTGGCGTGTCATCTTGTTAATGCAGATGGTTGGGACGAGGGAACAATCACGTGGAACAATCAGCCTCCAGCCATGGTTTCAGTATCATCCATAACAGTCGGCACCACTTCAAACGTTTGGCTTAGTGTTGATGTGAAGAGTTCAGTTGAAAAGTTTGCGTCGAAGGATATTGCTGGCGCGATGCCAAACTTCGGTTGGAGGCTTAAGGACAGCACTGAATCGGCCGCTACTCAAATTTATTGGTATATGTATTCTAAGGAACACGATGATTCAAGCCTGCGTCCCTACCTTGAGGTTAAGTATTATCCTCCTCACTTGGAGCTTAGTCTTGCAAGCACCACGCTTGAAGCTGGTAAATGGGTTAAGTTGACCGTCGCCCGGAAAACCTATAACGGTGAGCCCGTGACCCGTGGAGATTTAAAGGTTAAGCTTAGCTCAACCTCAACCTCAGCCAACAAGAAGTTCTCTCTAACCCAAGGCGGGTCAGCGATAACGGAGCTGACAATATCTGAATCCGATGGAAACTCTAAAGAGTTCTGGTATTATGATGATAAGGCTGGGACATGGGATATTCATGTTTGGACAGACGATTACATGTATTTTACTTGGAGCGGCGGCTTCATAATTTTCGTGCCTAATTACGGAGACGATACTAAACAGTTGACCGTTAAGCCGGGGCCGCTTGACCGTTTCGCATTCGACACCATAACTTCGCCGAAGCAGGTTGCAGTGCCATTCTCAATAACCATTACTGCCTATGATGCCTATGGCAATGTTAAGACCGACTACACTGGGACAAACACCCTTTCAGACACCACTGGAACCATAGAGCCCAGGTTAACAGGTGCGTTCGTAAACGGGAAGTGGACCGGCATGGTGACTATAAGCAGGATAGGGGACAGTGTTAAGATTTCTACTAGCGGCGCGGGTAAGACTGGTGAGAGCAACCCCTTCAACGTTAAGGCGGGTCCTCCAGAGAAGCTTGCTTTAACGCCTTCAAGCTTCACCATGGCTGCTGGAGTAACATACTCATACCTCAACATCTCTATCAGGGATGCTAACGGCTATGAAACCACCACCGCCACACCCATAATCGTAAGCCTTTCAACAACATCGCCTGAGGGAGAGTTCAGAAAATTCGGAACCACAACCAGGATAACGAGCATAACAATTCTAGCGGGCTCAAGCATGGTTAAGGTTGACTATTACGATGTGAAAGGAGGGACATGGATCTTAACAGCCTCAGCCACAGGCCTAACCCTCAGCACAGCAACAGTCACAGTCATCCCTGATACAAATCCTCCAGTAACAACCATAAGCTATGATCCCAAGCATTCGAGTGGTGCAACAATCTTTGTTTCAGGCTCAACGTTGTTCGAGCTTTCAGCGACAGACGATGCGAGCGGGGTTAAACAGACTAAGTATAGGATTGATGGCGGCTCTTGGAATATCTATACATCAGGCTTTACTCTCTCAGCCCTTTCAGACGGTCCCCATACGATAGGATACTACAGTATAGACAGGGCCGATAACAATGAGGCTGAGAAAACAGTATCCGTAATCCTTGATAGCACTCCTCCCGCCATAAGTGGCGTTTCACCCACCGGAAGCATAGTCATGGGCTCAACGTCCGTAAAGTTCACAGTCAGGGTTGAGGATGCCGGCTCAGGGGTTAAGGAGGTTAGGCTCACTGTCGACGGGATTCCGCAGGGAACCATGGCTGGCGGCAGCGAGTATTCTAAGACAATAACCCTTTCCGAGGGAAGCCACAATTGGAGTGTTGAGGCAGTTGACAACATGGATAATGCGGCGTCTTGGAGCGGCTCTTTCACGCTTAAGGTGGACAATTCTCCGCCCATGATCACAGGCTTGTCAGCGCCCTCAAACCCTGTCTTCGGAGAACAAACAACAATAATATGCCAGGTTTCAGACGCGGTTTCAGGAGTCAAGGAGGCCGGCCTTTACTACTCAACAGACGGAGGCTCCTCCTGGACAAAGGTCGCGATGGTTCTTGAAGAAGGGGTTTACAGGGGCTCCATACCTTCTCAAATGTTCTTCAAAGAGGTCCAGTACTATGTTGAGGCGGTTGATAACGTGGGCAATGAGGCCAGAACACCCGTGTCAAAATACACCGTCGGCATACCTATTTGGCTATACGCAGCTGTCTTAGCTCTAATTGTTGTCATCATTGCCATACTCCTGCTGAGAAGAAGGAAGCCTTCCTACGCCCAACCACTCCCTCCGCCGCCTCCACCTCCTCCAGCGTAGCAGGAAAAAACAGCACGTAAGGCGGGAATCAGCATTCTCCAGCTTTAACCCCAGGGAATGCTGAAAAGGAAGCTTAATATATGTTTTCAACAAGATTAAAATAATGTAAAGATGGATATGGACAGGATTGCCGGGATAACACTGGGCTTGGTGATGATTCTAGCAACATTCCTACTGCCTTTCGGCTCCTTTCTACTTCCCTCCGGCCAGCCTGGGCAAGCAACCTTATTCAGCATGGTGGTACAATTTATTGAAAACGTTGCAAGCGGCATACAACAGCCCATGAACCTTTTAATCTATGAGATCATAATTCTAGCATCATTCATAATCCTGACTGCTGCCGGAGCCCTAGGGCTCTATCCATTGCGCTCCGGTGTCATAGGTATTCTTGGAATGGTACTCGTAACCACAGTAACCGTCTTCAACCCTGTATTGGGCTTTAACGTTCCAAGCTACGGAGCAGGTTATTTCGTCGTCTGGGCAGCCTCCGCGGCTGCAATCATAATAGGCAAGCTTAGGCCTAACGCTAGGAGAAAGGTTGTTTCAGCAGTAACCCAGCCGCCTGTTGAGGAGGTTGTGGAAACATCCGGCCCACCTATAGATCTCTTTAAACCATTATCAGGCACAAAAGAGGAGGCTCAAATTTCTTCGGCTGAGCCTTCTCAAGTATCCGAGCCAACAGCACCAGACCTGTCAACCAGTCTAAACGTTGTAGAAGAGGAGATGACGAGAATCAGGGCCTTTCTAATTGTTTTGGAGGATGAGAAGAAGGATAACATAATATCTGGAGAAGCATATGATAGGCTGAGCGCGAGGCTTCGAAAAATGCTGGATGAGCTTGAGACCGAGAGGAAGATAATATTGAACAGCTTAGCTGAGAAAGATCTTTCCCAGCAGAGTTGAATCTAAACTATAACGGGAACCTTTACTGGAGGCAGTTGAGCGAACAGGGAAAACCGGTGTCTGGAGTGATTAAGACTCTTAACTCGATACACGCAGCAGTGATCTTGCCCAGTGTCAGCCAGCAACCATTAATAATCCTCGCATCCTCCAGGTGACATGAGCATGAGATATGAGGAAGGCGCCAAGAAGGGGGTTTTAGTAATCTGCCAGTTAGCACTAGGCCTACTCATCCTGATAATCCTGCTTCAGCAGGCAAATTTTGAAGAGACTTTTAAAGCCCTGCTTAAAGCCGATACCAAATACGTCATAATCGGCTCTTCCCTGATAATAGCGGCTTCAACGATGATCGCGTTATCCTTCTTCTTCATCCTTTCATCACTAAAATACAAAGCAAGTCTGTCAAGCTGTATCCAAGCAAATTTTGCAGGCCAGTTGGCGAGTGACCTTACACCTGGACGTGCAGGATACTTCATAACCCCATTCGTAATGGAGGCGCTCGGCGAAACACCTTTTGAAGCATGCTTGGTGGCGACAGTCCTATCTGGAATGATTGACTTCCTCATAAGGGCTTTACTGACAATAGTTTCAGTAGCATATTTAATAGGCCCTATTGAATCAATTTCAGGAGTCAGGTTGATTGTTGTTTTAAGTGCCGTTATTCTGGCAACCAGTGCCTTATGCTTCGCAGCACTCCTCTGGTCCGATAAGCCTAGGAAGCTCGCGTTAAGGCTAAGCTCGTTCAGAATTGTAAGTAGAGTTCTAAACCCTTACTTGGAGAGAATTGAAAAATTCCAGAGGGAGAGTATTAAAGCAAAGAGGGCCCTGGGGCCGGTTGTCTTATCAATGTTGTCAACATCCATCCTGGACTCGATGGCCCTCTACTTTCTCTCCCTCTCCGTCGGCGTTGAGTTGAACCCTGGTTTATTCATCTTCATATACTCGCTTGTTTCAAGCTTCACCTACCTACCTTTAACCCTAGCTGGCCTAGGTGTGCAGGAAGGCGTTTTAGCAGCATTGCTACAGTTGTTCGGCACTCCTCTCTCGCACGGCGTGTCCGTATCGCTTCTCTACCGGTTCTTCTATACAGCGACTGATCTAATAGGGCTACCGGCTCTTATGAAGATAGGCTTCGCAAAGGTTTTCAACAAAAGGATAAAAGCGTAAAAGCGGTTGATTGAAAATGATGTGCTGAATATTTTCAGAAACAGAACCACGGGAAAACTTAAATTAAGCCCGTGTCGGGAAGGAGGACAGCATGATGCAGTTCAACCCGCGAGAATTCATCGATGAAAAAATAGGTTTTTTAAGAAGAGAGATCGGTGGAGAAATGGCTATTGTCGCCCTATCCGGCGGAGTCGACAGCTCCGTAACAGCCGTATTAGGGTTCAAGGCGGTTGGCAAAAACCTGAGGGCGGTTTTTCTCGAAGATGGCTTCATGCGGATAGGGGAGGCTGAGAAGATTAGCAGGGTTTTCAGAAACCTTGGAATCAACGTGGATGTGCATAATGTTCAAAGAGAATTTTTAACGGCTTTAAAAGGCATTAGGGATGCTGAGGATAAGAGGAAGGCCTTCAGAGACACCTTCTACAAGACTTTTTCAAGGATCGCTGGACAGGCGGGTGCAAAGATTATTCTGCAGGGAACGATAGCAGCGGACATAGTTGAGACCGCTGGAGGAGTGAAAACCCAGCATAACGTGCTGGAGCAGATAGGCATAAATCCGCTTGAGAAATACGGGTTTAAAATAGTTGAACCGTTGAAAGAGCTTTACAAGAACCAGGTTAGAATGGTTGCGAGAGAACTCGGGCTTCCCGACGAGATAGTTAATCGAAGACCGTTCCCTGGGCCGGGGCTGGCAATCAGAATACTCGGCGAGGTCACTGAGGAGAAGCTTTCAATAATAAAGAAGGCAACGGCCATAGTTGACGATGAGCTTGAAGACGTAGAGTGTTTCCAGGCTTTCCCTGTTCTTCTCGAGGGCAGGGCTACAGGGTTAGACAGGGATTCGACCAGGAAATATGGATACATGATTGCCCTGAGAATAGTTGAGTCTGAAGACGCTATTACTGCAAAATACGTTAGGCTAGACTGGACCAAGCTTGATGGGGTAAGGGACATGATAATTAGGAATATCCCTGAAGTCTCCAGGGTGCTTTACGATATTTCTGACAAACCTCCTGCAACAATAGAGTTTGAGTAAACCCTCTAAGGCTAGGGTTTCCAGCGTGCTTAATACTCATATTTATAAATAGTGTTTATAGCCTGATTCCACAGAAATGGAGGAGATACCGATCTTTGTAAACGTTATGGGGGGGAGAATACATGGCGTTATGCATGTTCCCAACGTAACACCCGCGCCGACAGTCGTCTTCTGCCATGGTTTCACGGGAAACAGGATTGAGGCACATAGGCTATTTGTACGTGCCGCTAGGAAAATGAGTAGAGAAGGAATCGCTGCAGTTAGGTTCGACTTCAGAGGGTCCGGCGAGAGCGAGGGCGAGTTTGAAAAAATGACTGTCTCCTCAGAAATCAGTGATCTGAACGGTGTCTTAAGCTTCCTGCTTGAAAGGAGCGAGGTTGCTCGCGATAAAATTGGCGTTTTAGGGTTAAGCTTAGGCGGAGCAGTCTCCATCTTAACTGCTGTACGAAACCAGAGTGTGAAGGCCGTGTGCACATGGTCCTCCCCCGCTGAATTCAGGCTCATCTCGGACGGTGAGAAGGCTTTCGGAATGGATTTGAAAAGCATTTTAGAAAAGGGTTACGTCGACCTGCCCAGTGGCTACAGGGTTGGTAGAGATTTCTTCACAGACGTTTTGAAACACGACATATTGGATAGTTGTTCAAAGATTTCACCAAGGCCCCTGCTTATTATACATGGCTCAGAAGACGCTGTTGTCCCAGTTACACACGCGCATATGCTCTACGATAAGGCGGGGGAGCCTAAGAAGCTCGTAATAATAGAGGGGGCAGACCATACTTTCAGCCGGAGAGACTGGGAAGACAGGGTTATACAGGTTACGACAGAATGGTTCAAGGAAACCCTTTGACGATGAATGTTGACAGGAAGGACACAGCTATCGGCAGGAGCAGATTATCCTCCACCGTGTAAGCCTCAACCACTGCAGCCACGGTTGAGAGAATAAGCGAGGCGAGTGGGGAAACACCCGTTAAAATTAAAACAGTGAAAAAGGTTGCGAAGCCTGAAACACTTCCCTCAAAAGTCTTACTTGTTAAAGGAAGCCTGTGAGCACCCCTCAGCTCACCTACCATTGTCGCTACAGCATCGGTAGTCGCTAAGGAAATAACCCCGTAGAACGCGTACTTTTCAAATAGGAAGTAGGATAGGGTTACGCCGAGGATCCCGTAGGTTAAACCTATGTATCCGCCTCTCTTCTCATAGTCTCTCTCAAGAGTCGTCAACTGGTGGTCTATAAGGTCCTCTACCCCGCGGATCTTCTCCTCAATCCTGTCTACAACCTGACTGGTAACCCTGCTTTTCAAAGGGATATAGTTTCTGATATCGTTGAAGAATTTCTCCCTTCTCTCCCTCATGAAGCTCTTAACCTCACTCCTTAAGAGAGGCCGTTTAATCTGGATTGCATTCAGAGTCAGGGCCACTATGCTTAAGACCGAGTAGAAAACCGAAGCGTTAAAAGTTATTTCGAAATGGCTTAGTACCAACGGTAAAAGCAGTATCAGTGAAAGAACTAAGTGTAAACCCTTTCTGATGAACTCCCTGTAATTCAAGGTCTCACGCATATTTTTCTGGTTTCCGAGTTAAAAGCTTTAAGACGGGGCCTCAGAGTCTCCAAGAGTTCTAAAGGCCTTCTCACCCTTCTTGTAGGAGTATATGAATGGGATCGCGAAGTCCACCTTCTCGTTCTCCTGGAACTCTTCGAATATCCTCCTGTTTATTTCGTGCGCTATCCTCGGGCGGTCAACAGCAAGAGTCATATACCTAAGCCTAAGGTATACGCCGTAATCGTAGAAATCAGATCTTACATAGGGCTCTACACCAGTCTCCTTTATTATGTCCTGAGTCACCTCTGTTGCAACTCTCTTCATTATCCTCTCCGCCTCCTCCCAGTCTGAATCGTAGGTTATCCTCACAACGACCTCATCCAGTATGTATGGTTGAGTTGTCTTGATCTCGCTAGTATAGTTTATTATGACGTTTGAAAAGAGTATAGCGTTAGGTATTAGGATTCTTCTTCCAGACGGCTCCTCGCTTCCTATAGTGCCGCCAACCTGGTTCAGAGTCGTGTACATCATTCCAACGTCTAGAACATCGCCTATAAGGCCCCATGCTGGGAGGAAAATACGGTCTCCAACTTTAAACGGGCGCCTTATGTTTATCAGAAACCATGCTGCGAGCCCAGTGACCGGCTGCTGCAGGGACCATCCCAGGAACATTCCTCCGAATGCTCCTAGAGCGGTGGCGAAGGTCAAGCCGCCTCCGGTGAAAATGCTTGTGATCAACAGGATTCCGATGAAAAATATGATTGAACGCAGAAAATTCGTCAGCATTTTCACATCCCCGCGTTTTCCTCCCGCACGTATTATGGCGGAGGAAATCATGTAGGACAGTATGACGTATGTTATGTAGACACCGGCTGCAACCAGCGCAGCTTGGATAATAGCTGCAGGCTCAACTTCTACGGTGAAAATAGGGGGAAGGAAAGGAATTACCGTCCTGCCGTAAACTATGAATAATACTAGAATTATAAGTATAGCTAAGACTAGCCCCATCGTCTTAAGGTTTCTCATGTAGCCAGTGGTTATCCATCAGCGTTATTTAAGGCTTCTATATAGTGCCTAAACAAGTTTTTACATCAGTAAATCAAAAAGCCTTAAATAGAGAATCATTCCGGTGCACGCTTCTGACTTGGGGGATGACGAAACCCGTAGAATCCTGCTGGAAAAGCTGAGCGAGAAAGAAAGAACGCTAGTTGAAAAATCGCTTAAGCCAGGGGAGAGGGTTTTATCAGTTGCAAAAGGTGACCTTGGTGAAGACGGTAGTTTCTCAACATATCTCTTTATAGTTACGAACGAACGGGTTTTGAAGATAGACGCGGAATATGGGAATAAAATTGTAGAACTGGAAATCAAGAAGGCTACGCAGGTAGTCTTTAACGATTACCTTGGAAACAGCGAGCTCATCCTAATTGTCGATGGTAAAGAGTTTTCCTTGGCAAGGTTTTCAAGAGATAAAGTAGGCGAGTTCAGGCATGCGTATGGCGTGATAAACGCGCTTCTCCAGTATAAGGATCCCGAGGAAATAGAGTTCAAACTCTACCTTGAAAACAATGGGAAGAGCAAGAGGAGCGCCATAATATGGCTCATGTCCTATCTCAAGCCTCACTGGTACCTGGTCTTAACTGGTTTAACCCTATCCGTCGTTATAACAGGCTTAAACCTAGTTCCTCCTTCCCTGCTTAGGACACTCATAGACCAGATAGCCGCTCAGAAACAGGAGGCCACGCTGCTAAACCTGACTATCCTCCTAATAACCATTTATGCGTTGAACACTCTGCTTGGAATACTTCAAAACTATTCGCTTTCACTGCTAAGCCAGAAACTGGTGTATGAAATGAGGAGAGACCTGTATAGCCACGTGCAGGAGCTCTCAATGTCTTTCTACGACAAGATGAGCACTGGCAGAGTTATTTCAAGGATTACTGATGATATTGGTAGAGTCCAATGGTTCTTAGTGTGGGGAATACCAAGCCTGATAATTAACGTTCTCTCAATAATCGGAATAGGCATCATAATATTCACAATGGACTATAGGTTGTCTCTTTTCGCACTATTGCCTCTACCGCTCATAATGCTTGGACTCCCACGATTCAGGTCTAAAGCTAGGCTTGTCTACCATAAAGCCTGGAGAAAATGGGCGGACGTTAGTTCTCTACTCGTAGACACGATACCTGGAATATCTGTTGTGAAGTCTTTTGCTAGGGAAAAAGGGGAGGTTAATAGGTTTACTGAAAGAATGAATGAAGTGGTGAGGGCGAATCTTGACATAACGAGGCTACATCTTGGCTTTTTCCCAATCCTGGGCTTCGTAAGCTCTGCGGGAGCTGCGATAGTGTGGTATGTCGGCGGATTACACGTCATCAGCGGAGACATATCTCCAGGCACGCTTGTAGCATTCGTTAGCTACATGTGGATGTTCTACGGGCCGATTCAAACAGTGACAAACCTTGCCGAACCATTGCAGCAGGCAATAACCTCTGGAGAACGAATCCTTGAAATACTGAGGATTGACCCTGCTGTGAAAGACGCTCCTGACGCTAAGGATTTCGAGATAATGGGGGACATAAAGTTCGAAAATGTTACCTTCGGGTATGAACCCTTCATCCCTGTTTTGAAAAACATAAACCTTGAAATCAGGAAAGGAGAGATGGTTGGAATAGTTGGGCAAAGCGGCTCAGGGAAGACGACTCTGACTAAACTACTGTTAAGGTTTTACGACGTGAACGAGGGTAGAATTCTTATAGACGGTGTCGACATCAGGAGAATCAAGCTGGAAAGATTGAGGAAGAGCATAGGGATAGTCGCTCAAGACCCGTTTCTATTCGACAACTCCGTGTTGTTCAACATAACATATGGTCTTGAGAAGGTGGACTTGAAGAAGGTGATAGCAGCTGCGAAGGCTGCGAATATTCATGAGACAGTAATGAACCTCCCCTTAGCGTATGATTCACCTGTCGGAGAGAGGGGATCTAGGCTTTCAGGAGGAGAGAGGCAGAGGATCGCTATAGCTAGGGCAATAATCCTTGAGCCCAAGATCCTAATAATGGACGAGGCGACTTCTTCTGTGGACACGTTGGCAGAGAGGCAGATACAGCAGGCCTTAGACAATATTTCTAAGGAGAGAACAACGATAGTGATTGCACATAGGCTCTCAACCCTTCAAAGAGCGAATAAGATAGTGGTGATGGATAAGGGCAGGATCGTTGAAATCGGGACCCATGATGAGCTTTTAAGGCTGAACGGGTTATACGCTAAAATATATAGGGCGCAGTTTACGGAGGGTGAGAAACAGGTTGCCGTTGCTTGAAAGCTTTCTGAGCAAGACATGGGTCTTGAACGCGGAGCAGGTAAGGGTCTTTAAGGGGAATAGGGCGAACACGGTGAAGATAGTGGGAAGCAACAGGGAATTTCTCGAGGTGATTCCTAAGAAGCCTTTTCCAATAAGCAACCCGTATTTCCTCATATTCACCGATGCTCAGGGAAACGAGATATGCGTAGTAGAGGACTACAGGAAGATGGACGGTTTTTCGCGGAGAACTCTTGAAGAAGTTTTGGAGAAGCTCTACTTCATACCTGTGATCAGAAGAGTGAAGAAGTTGGAGACAAGTGGAGACGAGTTCATATGGCATGTTGAGACGGATAGAGGATTGAAGGAGTTCAGAACAAGGGGGAGGAGAAGCGTAAGTAGATCTGGGGAGAAGATTGTAATTATCGATATTAATGATAATGTTTACATAGTTGAGGACATTAATAAAGTCGATGAGCGGAGCAGGGTGCTTCTTGAAACAGTGACTTAAAATCCTTTAAAAACCCTCGTCATGCGCCACTGGCACGCCTTCAATCAAAACATATTGGCTTAGTGCACGTAACCAGCGTCTCAGTAACTTTTAAATAGTTTTGCACGAAGTGGTTTCAAAAATGCCGAGTAGTAGCCGACATCCCTTCCTGAGAATTCTCGGATACATTAGGCAGGAAAAAACCCTGCTACCATTAACATTAACCATGATCATACTAGGAGCCTTAGTGAACATAGTTAGCCCAATCATCGCAGGGAGGGTTATCGACATAACTATCGTAAAAGCATTGTCAGAATTATGGTTTTACGCGGCGGCAATAATGGTCCTGACGCTTTTAGCCGGTGGGATATCGTTCCTGAACGAGTATTTAAGCGAATCCTTAGCTCAGAGAATAGTCTACAGGATTAGAATAAGCATTTACCGCCATCTTCAGGATTTATCGTACAGCTTCTACGACAGGGTTGACTCCGGGCAAATAATAACCAGGGTTACAAGGGACACGGAGAACATAGGTAGACTACTCGGTTTCGCGCTTCCAAACATCATAGGCTCCGTAGTCATTCTGATAATAGTCGTCACAATACTTTTAACAACCAACTTAAGCCTAGCATTAATAGCGCTTGCAATAACGCCTTTCATAGGCATTGTTTCCCTATCTTTCAACCGCTTTGTAAGACCCCTGTTCGAAAGGATTTGGATGGAGACAAGCGGGATGAGCGCGATGATTCAGGAAACCGTTTCAGGATTTAAGGTTTTGAAGACTCTGGGCGCAGAAGAAGAGATGTTTAAAAGGTTCGAGGTGAAAAACAAGGAAATATTCAACATAGGCATGAGAAGCGTTTTCCTTAGCTCGCTAACATGGCCTTCGCTAGGGTTGATAATCGGAGTCGGCTCGGCAGTTGTATACTGGTATGGCGGCTTCCAGGCTATTATGGGCGAGATCAGCCTGGGGCAGCTCGTCACCTTCACGATGTACCTAGGCATGCTCGTCTGGCCGATAATGTCGATAGGATTCGTATTGTCGAGATATGCGGAGGCAATGGTGTCAGCGCGAAGAATATTTGAAGTCCTCGATACTGAGCCCGAGGTTAAGGAGAAGCCTGGTGCAATAGAGCTGAAAAACGTTAGAGGAGAAGTATGTTTTAAGGATGTGGTGTTCGGCTACGATAAGGATAAGCCGATACTTAAGGGTATAAGTTTTACGGTTAAGCCAGGTGAGAAAGTGGCTTTAGTGGGGGCAACCGGCTCCGGGAAAAGCACTGTGATCAAGCTGATTCCAAGGTTTTACGATCCTCAGGAGGGCGGCATCATGATAGATGGCGTGGATATTAGAGACGTAAAGATAAGCTCGCTTAGAAAGAACATAGGCATAGTTCATCAAGACGTTTTCCTATTCCCCACAACTATAAGGGAGAACATTGCTTACGGTAAGCCTGACGCTACGCAGGATGAAATAGAGAGGGCGGCGAAGGCGGCGAGAATACACGACTTCATAACCAGCCTTCCGAAAGGGTACGATACTGTTATAGGTGAGAGAGGAGTTACTCTTTCAGGAGGACAGAGACAGAGGCTGGCTATTGCTAGAGCCCTCCTCGTAAACCCTTCAATACTGATTCTGGACGATTCAACTTCAAGCGTGGATGCTGAAACAGAAAAGGAAATATACGAATCGCTGAGGGAACTCGTTAAGAACAAGACTGTCTTCATAGTCACCCAGAGGCTTTCAACGCTTAAACTCAGCGAAAGAATAATTGTTATTGAAGACGGCAAGGTGGTTGAGGACGGGACTCATGAGGAACTCATGAATAAAGGAGGAGTCTACGCCAAGCTGTATGTTTCACAGTATGCTTTTCAGGAGGTGAAGCCATAGAATGGGTTGGCATTTCCGTCAAGCTGCTGAGGCCGAGGGTAAGCCTAGGGAAATAGCGTCCAGAACGCTAGTAGCGTGGCTCCTACGATGGTTAACACCTATGAGGCTCCAGGTAATCATGCTTGTGGTCGTAGCACTGGCCTCAATAGGGATTAATGTAGTGAGCCCATACGTTAGCAGGCTTCTGATAGACGAGGGCATTATGCAGGGTAATCCAGACGCCTTGATGAAATATGTCCTCGTGCTAGTGGGGATTGCTGCAGGAGGATGGTTTTTAGGTTTCGCCAGAGGCAACTTGACAGGCAGGATAAACCAGAGGCTTCTTTACAGCATGAGAAGCACCGTCTTTAAACATATGGAGGAAATGGATATCGCGCATGTTAACGTTGAGAGAACCGGTAAAATCATTTCACTTATAATAAACGACATAAGTTCTATCGGAGAAGTAACCACCTCGGGAACGATAGAAGCAATGATAGGCTCGGCAACACTCCTCGGCTCACTGTACGTCATGTTCACCCTACACGTGGGTCTAAGCCTAGCAACACTCACCGTAGTGCCTTTAATGCTGTTTCTCTCAAGGTATTTCGCAATCAAAACAAGACAGGCATACAGGCAAAGCAGGGAAAAGCTTAGCGAGTTGACTAGCAGCGTTGAGCAAAGCGTCTCGGGTTCAAGGGTCTCCCAATCATTCGCGGAGAGAAGAAACGTCGACATCGCTTCTTTCGACAGGCTTAGCGCTGAAACGATGAGGACAAACCTTAGGGCGAGGATAGTTTTCGCGATGATTAGGCCTTCGCTCGACGCTGTTAGAACTCTTTCCTACGTGATACTGATACTTTACGGGGGAAGCCTAGTGGTCTCCGGGGAAATCAGCATCGGCATTCTAATCGCATTCTACGGATATGCTGAAATGTTCTACAGGCCCATAATCACTCTAACAACCTTCTACAGCACGTTGCAGGCAGCCTTAGCGGCGGCTGAAAGAGTCTACCTTTTCCTACAGGTGAAGCCCAGTGTTGTAGAGTCTAAAGAAGCAAGATGGATTGAGATAAAAGCCGGTAAAATAGAGTTGAAGAATGTTCACTTCGACTACGATGGGAACCCTGTTTTCCAAGGGTTGAGCCTACAAGTCAATCCGGGTGAGATAATTGCTATAGTTGGCCCCACAGGAGCAGGTAAAACAACCTTAACAAATCTCATACTGAGGCTTTATGACCCCAAGTCAGGCGAAGTTCTTATAGACGGTTATAATGTTAAGGAATTCTCCTTTAAATCCCTCAGGAAACAGGTGGCTCTGGTGCCGCAGGAACCGGTCCTGTTTAACGGAACCATTCTGGAGAACATAAGGCTGGGCAACACGGAGGCTTCCGATGAAGATGTTAAGAGAGTGGCTTCGGAACTTGGCTTAGACGAATTGATAAACAGGATGCCGCAGAAGTATGAGACAGTAGTGTCCCCCGGAGGCGGGAACCTTTCGCTCGGGGAAAGACAGCTCATAAGCTTCGCAAGAGCCATGCTTAAGGATCCAAGGATCCTCATACTGGATGAGGCGACGAGCAGCTTGGACTCCTACACTGAGTCGCTACTCCAGAAAGCCATGGTTAAGCTTATGAAGGGAAGAACATGCATAATAATTGCCCACAGGCTTTCCACAGTCAAGCTTGCACATAGAATATTGTTCTTAGAGAACGGAATAATAGTTGAGGAGGGGACTCATGAGGAACTTATGAAGAAGGGCGGTGCTTATGCTAAGCTATACGAGCTTCAGTTCGGCGCAGCTCCTGAAATAAAAGCAAAATAATCAAGCTCTGCTTCAAGCTTTTAAAATTCGAAGGAACCACTTACCGTGTGAACCATTTTTCATGTCGGCCGCGCATGTTCACAGCAAGTTTTCAGCCTCAACCAGCAGCTTTTTAGCTTCTGCTTCACTGATGCAGAAAGTCTGGATTAATACTTTCTTAGAGCCAAGCGCCTTAAGCATCGGAATCACCTTTTCCCTGGGCATGTATAACACAAGAAGCTTCCCGGCTTCCAAGATCTTCTTGTAAAGAGGCATCCATTTTGTGGATCCACAGTCGTTCCCCTGCTGCTCTTCCCCCGCACCCGGTACCCACTGGATGCCATCCAGCCTCTCAACTTTAAGCAGAGAGTTTAGATGCGGTATTTCCCCAGGGCCGTCGAGATGGTATATTGCTCGGTCAAGCCTTTCACACTGCTCTTTAACATGAGGCAGAACGAACTCGTCGAAAAGCTTCGGAGAAAGCATGAAGGCGAAATCACACTGTATCGGGTACCATCTTTCAGGACACCATATGCCCATCCAGGCGGAAGTACCCTCTATTCTCCTTCTTATAATCTTGTCCAACTCGTCGTAACAGGTGTGCCAGTAGTCTATGATTTTCGAAGATAGTGATTTAACATCCCGAGGATTCCTAGTAAGGTCGACAATAAGGTTTTCGGCGCCTCGCAGCGAGGCAGCGACGTCAAGTATTCCTCCTAGGTCGGTCATGCCGACAATGCTGTATCCAGCCAAGGTTTCAGAAGCAGCCTCAGTTATTCTCTTCGTAAATATCCACCACTCGTTACTGTGATCAAACTCTAATTGGCGCAACTCCTCCCAGCTTTTCCCAAGTGCATTATTTCTCTGCGCTCCAAACCATACTGTTTCACTTTCCAAGATCGGTTCTGCACCCAAGTATGCCCCGAGGACGCCGGCGCCCAGGTTTACCCAAAGGTTCGGATAGGCTTCTCCCCCGTAATATGTTTCCGCGCACTGCCTACGAAAACCCTTTATGTTTCTACTTATAGCGGCAGGATCCTTAATGTTTCTAGGAAACCCCCAGTGATCATAGTTGAACTTCAAATCCTCTTCCGAAGCATACTTTGGGCTGCTTCGAGGAGAGTAAACTTGTATAATTGGTCGGTCTAAAGCATCTTTTTCCCACCAGGCTGAGAGCCGTTCCTTAGCCTCAGCCCAATCCTCCTTAAAGAACATTAAGACTGGTTTAAAGCGATTAAATAAAAATTTTTCGTCGAACAGGAAGCCGCGTTGTTAAAAGCTAAACTTTTTTAAAGTTTATTTACTATTTGATTGGAGCTTCACCATGCCCCTGGTAACGATTCAGCCCGAAGGCGTTAGAGTTCAAGCTTCCTACGAGTCGAACCTGTTAACTGTGCTTATGGAAGCGGGTGTTAACATTGAAAGCGTTTGTGGAGGGCGCGGGGTCTGTAAAAAATGCGTCGTCGAGGTTCTCAGCAGCGGGTTGACTGAGCCAACCTCGATGGAAGCAGAAGTAAGAAGCATGTCGAAATCGTTCAGACTAGCCTGTCAGGCGCGAATCATTGGCGACGTTGTGATTAGGATTCCTCAGTCCTCAAGGCAGACCAGGGGCAAGATACTGGAATGGGGACGCGTTAAGGATTTCGGGTTTTACCCTGCAACGAGAAGCGTAAACGTTAAGATTTATGCTCCCTCGCTCACCGACCAGAGGTCAGATGCTGAACGCCTCCTGCAAGCATTGGACGCGAAATCCATCGACAGCCTGCTTTTAAAGAAGCTACCCGGTAAACTGCGGGAATTAAAATGGGACTTGGAGGCGATTCTACATGACGGTGAAATCCTAGATGTTAGACCGCGGCGTGACCAGGATTTTTACGGTGTAGCTGTAGACGTAGGCACCACCACGGTTGTCGCCTACCTGATCAACCTGAAAACCGGGCGAATCGTCTCCGTAAAATCGGATTACAACGGCCAGATAGCGTATGGTGACGACGTGATATCTCGAATAACCTACGCTGTGAAAGGGGGTAAGAACCTAGAGGAACTTCAAAGCAAAGTAGTGGCAACTATAAACAAATTGATTCAGGATGCGGCTGATGAAGCCAAATGCTCTCCCTTCGACGTTTACGAATTATCCTTCGCCGGGAACACCGTTATGACCAGTCTCCTATATGGAGCGGAGGTTTCGGCGATAGCATCAGCACCATACGTACCGCCTTTCAGGTCTAGCCTTCGCTTCAAGGCTAGAGAAATAGGCCTTAGAGTTAACGATTCTGCGATCGGCTACACTTTCCCCTTGATCAGCGGCTACGTTGGTGGAGACGTGGTTGCAGACATACTTGTTTCAGGAATGCATGAGCAGGATGAGAAGTCCCTCCTTATAGATCTTGGAACAAATGGTGAAGTCGTCTTGAAAGCGGGGGACCTGATGCTCGCGTCCTCCACAGCAGCGGGACCAGCTGTTGAAGGAGCTGGGCTTTCTAACGGTATGAGAGGGATGGATGGTGCAATAGAATCGGTTTCGATCAACGTGGAAAACTTCGAAGTTTACTATAAGACGATAGGCGACGCGGATCCGAGGGGAATATGCGGCTCCGGAGTTGTCGATGCGATAGCATGGATGCTCATAGCAGGAGTTTTAGACCAGAAGGGAAGGATTGCTGACCTAAATACTCCGAGGATTGTGAATATCGATGGGGATAAGGCCTTCGTGTTAGCGGTTAACAGGGAGGGTCGAAGAATCTGCATAACGCAGACAGACATTAGAAGTTTCCAACTTGCTAAGGCAGCCATATTCACCGCATGCCTGCTTCTCCTAAGAATTGGAGGCGTAAGCTTGAGCGAGATATCTAAAGTATATATTGCAGGAGCCTTTGGAAACTATATTGACCCAAGGTCCGCGATGATAGTCGGCATGATCCCTGAGCTTCCTTTAAGCAAGATCGTACAGATAGGAAATGGTTCAGGCCAAGGTGCAGCAATGAGTCTTCTTTCCAGAAAGGTCAGGGAAGAGGCTGAAATCTTGGCCAGGAAAGTGAGGGCTATCGATTTAAATACGATCAACGAGTTTCAAAGAGAATTTATTGATGCAACACAATTCCCCCATAAGAAAACAGACATGTTCCCAAGAGTGATGAAAGCCATAGGTATGAAGGCTCCTTTATTGGATTAGGGCCAGTAATCCTTCTCCTGGAAGGTTGGCACCTTCCCGGTAAAAGTCTTACACATCTGTTCTCTGAACGTTTCCCCATCATCCGGAAGAGAATCAATAATATTTTTAACATGAGACAGGAAGCGGGTCTCCGGGAGGCTTAGGCGTAGGGACGAGGAACTCTCAAGTATCTCGACTATTTTCCAGCATGCAGACTTAACTCTCCTATAGTAGTCACCATACTCGGAGACTATCGCGTTTGCAACATCGATAGCCACATCGGGTGAGAGAACCAGGGCCTGAGGGTCGTCAAACTTATCCGACAAGACAAGCATGTCTCTGAGTTCTAAAGCTTTCCCAAGCATTATTGCCCTATTCATCAGCTTGCAATCGTAGTAAAGTATTTCCAGGAAAACCTGTGGAGCTGACCCTCCGAAAAGCCTTAGGTTTTCGACCTGCTCGTTAGACCAGAGATCGCAGCATGCGGAAGCAATATTCCCAATTAGACTGGAGTGCGCACAAGCACTGCTCTTACCCTCCATCGACATTGGGAACCCGGTTATTGCTTTCAGAATCACGTTTTCATAGCCGCAGTCCTTCCCCGGGCCTGTTGCGCCCTGCTCATAAGCGACGAGAGACCTGGCTGCCGACATGGCTCTCACTATTGCAGCGAGCGTGTGAGGCAAAGACATAGATTTCACACCGCCTGCAAGCTTCATCGCCGTGTTCGCAATAGCGCAAGCAGTATCCCCACCCGCTATACAGCCGTTTCTCCTTGCGACGTTAACAATGTCCTTCCAAATAAAACCCATGTCCAAAGATGCCAATAGGATTGAAAAGACTATTCCTTCAATATCCTGTCTAATTATGCTGTGGTTAAAAACGTCTTTACCGCCTTCAGACTCTATCGACAGAACGTCTGCACCGTTGGAAGAAACAGCGTCGAAAGTTTCCATCATAAGATTATAGTTTGCGGTCGTTCTTAAGCCCTCCCGGAAATCCCTTATATCGGCAACCGTAACCCTGAAGCCGAGTTTTATACCATGTTCGTCAAAATATTTTTCCATCAACCATTTCTGGAGACTTGCTATTTCAGCAGCGAGCCTAGGGTTCTTAGTCTCCATGAAGGTCAGCTCAGTCTCTATTTGAAGGGATGGAATGCCGAGCTCAACAGCCCTGTCAAGTATATCTCTCGTTATAGTCTGAACCTCAGTTTTAAACCCTATTGGATCCTTATCGGAAAAAACCCTTGGGAAAAATTTTACTTCAGGAATTACTTCCCCTTTTCCAACATTAAGCCCAAGACCATAATTCAAAGGGTGTTTAGCCGACCCGAAGATTAATTCAGAAGGCTTTTCTATCTCCAGCTTACTGAATAAAACCATTACGCTTGCCCTCTGATTTAACAGCGCTTACTTTTTTACTTCTTGCCTATCCAAGCCTTGCAAATATCTACACCGACTACAGCATCCTTACCATAGCCGTCGGCACCTATCCTCTTAGCATACTCCTCTGTTATCGGAGCCCCGCCTATTATTACTTTAACCTTTTCCCGTAACCCGGCTTTCTTAAGCTCTTTTATCACGTTCTCCATCTCAACCATCGTAACAGTGAGAAGAGCCGACATGCCCACGATGTCAGGCTCATGGTTCTTCACAGCCTCTACGAAAGCTTCAGCCGGAACATCGTTACCCAAGTCTATGACTTCGAATCCCGCTGCTTCAAGCATCATTCCGAAAATATTCTTCCCGATGTCGTGAAGATCCCCCTTAACGGTTCCTATTACAACCTTGCCTATCTTCTTAATTTCCGCGTCCTTCATGTATGGTTGCAACATTTGTGATATTTCTTTTCCTATTTCACCTGCAACTATCAGCTCTGACAGAAAGTATTCTGAAGCCTCGAACTTTCTGCCAACCTCCTCCATGGCGGAGCTTATTGCTTTAGTGATGATCTCGTTGGGCGGTATCCCTTTCGCAAGGGCCTCCTGCGCTAGATGCTTAGAGCCGTCGAAATCCAGGTTAACTATAGCATCCTTAAGTCTCGCAAGTAGACTTACCTCAGACATGTTTCTTCAAGGCTGGCATAAGCCTCCTCTTGATAAATCTTTCGCTTAGAGGGTCTAACCTTTCCAAGCATCTTCAAAATAAGTCGGCTTAAGCCCTACTAGTTCAAATGGGGGTGAACGGAGGGTTTCAATCTTTGAAGCACACGTTATGTAAGATTTTTATACTTGTTTGAAGGCCCCACAATGGTGCAATAAGTTGGAGAAAATGAACATTTCTTTAATTGGTTGTGGAGGAATGATGGGGGCGCACGTAAACGGGCTTAGACAGCTGCATTCGAGAGGACTAAGGATTTTTGAAGTGAAGGCTGTTTGCGACGTGAAGGAGTCTCTCGCAAAGGAGAAGGCTAAGCTGGTTGCGGAGTTCCAAGACTCGGAGCCAAAGGTTTACACGAATTTTGAAGAAATGTTAAGGCACGAAAGCCTCGACGCTGTAGACATAGCTCTGCCTCACAACGTGCACCACACGGTTGCAAACATCTGTCTTGAACAAGGGCTGGACGTCATCATAGAGAAGCCGCTGGGAATAACAATGAGGGCCGCTAGGATTATCTTGGAGAAGGCGAGAAAGAACAATAAGGTACTTGCTGTTGCTGAGAACTATAGGCGGAGCCCTGAGAACAGGGCGATTCGCTGGGCTCTGGAGCAGGGATTGATAGGTGAGCCGAGGATGATCGTCTGGTCCTCTGCTGGGTGGAGCCCTGGTGCCTGGGGCTGGAGGGAGGACAAGTATGCTGCAGGGGGAAGCTGGGTTTTCGACGGCGGAGTCCATCTGGCGGATTTAGATAGGTACCAGCTTAGAAAGGAAGCAACAGAAGTATATGCTGTGCAAAAGACCTTCGAACCAGTTCGAGAGGGTGTTAAAGTTACTGTCGACGACGTGACTATGGCGATAGTCATCTATGAGGGAGATGTTTATGCACAGTGGCTATGGACCAGAGCGGCTCCAGGAAAGGCTATAAACCTAAGATTAATATACGGTTCTAAAGGTGCGGTAGGAAACGACGGGCTTTTCATTCAGAGGGAAAACTTGATTGAAACCCAGAGCATGAACACGCTTGTAAGTAGAATGTTTGAAAGCCTCCGGACTGAAGAAAAAGCAAAATGGTTCCCGAAGGGTATTACTGACACTGTTGCCACGGAGCTCTACGATTTTTACGACTCCGTTGTGAATCATCGGCCACCGGAGGTTGATGGCCTTGAGGCCTACAGGGATATGGCGATACCCTTAGGGTTTTACGAATCGGCATTCCTTAAAAAACCCGTTAGCATCAGAGACGTAGAGGAGCTTCGGATTGAAGAATATCAGAAAGAAATAAACGAGAAGCTCGGAATCTCTTAAGCAATACGCGAGCAACTTCAAAACAGCGTTGGGGTTGCTGTAAAAAGCATGCGACTAGAAAATGTTTAATATGGCTTGCTACCCGTCTCTCGTCATGACCAGGATGCAGGTTCAGAACCCTTTGAGAAACTACTGCCTTATCCCAGCGACTCTAACACCTATGACTAAGGATTTCGAGGTTGACTATGAGCAGCTTGAAGATTACGTAAGGTGGCTGGTGAAACACGGTATCGGGGGGGTTGCGGTCAATGTTGACACGGGAGAGGGGCCTCACCTTTACCCTGAGGAACGCGTAAACATTCTGAAAGTCTTCTCTAAGATTATAGCTGGAAGGATACCTGTGATCGCCGGGCTGCATGCTCGAAACACTATGGAGGCGGTGAGACTCGGGTTGGAAGCAAAGGAGGCGGGTGCAGACGGATTGCTCGTTTTCCCACATCCAGCCTTCGTAGGCGAGCCGAACGACAGCGTAATCTACAACTATCACTACGAGATATCTGAGAAAGTCGGTTTGCCAATTATCCTGTTCCAACTGCAACAAGCTTTAGGCGGCGTAGACTTCACTCCTGAAACACTGTTAAGACTCGCCAGTATTAAGAACGTTATAGCGATTAAGGAGGCTTCTTTCGACGCTAGGAGGTTTGTCAATGTCGTCCACGCTTTGAAGAAAGCGGGCAGGAAGATAATGATCCTCACGGGGAATGATAACTTCATATACGAGTCCCTGGTGCTTGGCGCGGAAGGCGGGTTGCTGGGCTTTGCGACAATAGCTGTAGACCAGCAGGTTGAAATGTTCAACCTGTTCGCTAAAGGCAGGCTAACTGAGGCTAGGGAAATATGGGAGGAGCTGACGCCCTTGGAAGAAGCCATTTTCGCACAGCCAGTTAGAGACTATAGGGCGCGTCTCAAGGAGGCTCTTGTAATGATGGGAGTGTTGAAAACATCGTACGTTAGGCCACCTTTGCAGCCAGTGTCAGAGAAGGAGAAGGAAGCCATAAAACAGGCTTTGAAAAGCCTGAAACTACTCTAGGGAAATGGCTGGAATAGATCTGTCCGTCAACATATCCGGTGTGGAGTTTAAGAATCCTCTGATCGTGGCCTCCGGGCCTCCCACGCTCTCCCCGCAACACGTTTTAAAATGTATAAGAGCTGGTGCCGCGGGAGCTGTTACTAAAACCATAACTTACGACGTGACGCAGCAGGTTCAGCCTAAGCCGAGGATGCTCGTGGTCAACCCGGAGGATGCTTTAAGAAGCAGGTTTTACTCTTTCTACTCTATAGACCTGATGTCAGAGTATAAGCCTGAACTCTGGCTCAGGCAAATAAGGGAAGTAAAGAAAGAGGCTAAGGCTTACATGGGCGTGATAATAGCAAGCATAGCCGGCAGAACGTTTGAGGAATGGGAGAAACTGGCCAGGCTTGTCGAGGAAGCCGGTGCAGACATGGTTGAGCTTAACCTTTCATGTCCACATTTGGAGAAGGGCGGGTTAATGGGGAGAGCAGTATCCTCCAGCCCAGAGAAAGTTTCAGAAGTAGTCAAGACGGTTAGTCGAGCCACGTCACTACCCATAATAGGCAAGTTGACACCCCATGGCGCGAACCCGGTTGAATTAGCGAGGATCATGGTTTCATCCGGTGTCAGCGCTCTTGTTTCAACAGCCAGGTTTCAAGGCTTAATCGTCGACCTGGAGACGATGCAGCCAACCTCCTGGGGGGGCTTCGGGGGATATGGTGGGCCTTGGCAAACACCCATTAGCGTCGGCTGGACTGCGCATATAGCCATGGAGAGGCTTGGCGTGCCCATAATAGGCTCTGGCGGAGTATCAAAGTGGGAGGACGCTGTGCAGCTTATTCTCGTAGGCGCGTCGGCAGTTCAGATGTGCACAGCAATCATGATAAACGGGCTGAAGACTATTCCGGAAATGCTGGGAGGCATTGAGAAGTGGATGGCAAATAAAGGGTTTCGGAGCATAGCCGATTTTTCAGGCATCTCTCTAGGCAAAATCGTGCCTTTAGAGAGGCTTGAAAGAAGAAAAAGATTCCAGATTTACATAGATGCCGAGAAATGCGTCAAGTGCGGTGTCTGCATCAGGGTTTGTCCCTACGGTGCTTTAGGTGAAAGCCCTGCAAGCATTCCTGAGCCGGATCAGGAGAAATGCGACAACTGTGGTCTATGCCTATCCATATGCCCGAGAAGAGCAATCCGCTTCGAAAAGGAGTTTGATCGCAGATGAACAGTTCATCAGGAAACGGGCGTTGGGTGCATCCACTCTGCCACCCGCTTGAAGCAAGCAAAAACGGCCCCTTCATCATTCTTGACGATGACGTTTTAATGACTATAGACAGCGAGGGAGTTAAGATAAGCGGGGACGATGGGAAAAGCTGGTCGCCACCAATATCGGTATTACCAGGCGTGCGCGCTGAGGAGCCCGGCTCATACTACATGCTGCAGACTAAGAGCAAGACAATTGTAACCGTCTACTTGGATTTCTCAACATACAAGTTTAGTTGGGATGATGAAAAGGGCGAGCCTAAGGATGACTGCCGGCTGGAATTGTGGACAGTCCGCAGCCTGGACGGTGGCAAGACATGGGTTGACAGACAGAAGCTTCTAGACGGTTTCAACGCGAATTTCTTTGGATTCATCCTGACCAGGAACGGAAGGATCGTCGCCACGGTTGAACACTTAACTAGAAATCCCGGCCGCTTAATAGCTTGCTCCCTGATTTCGGATGACGAGGGTAAAACATGG
>JAFNIQ010000070.1 GCA_017601395.1 Candidatus Brockarchaeota archaeon | reverse complement strand
AACCCTCTCCCAGTCCATTTTCAGAATATCAACCAGAAGCCTCTCCGATAATCTATGTCTCCTGACGACTTGCAGCGCTATTCTGCGGCCCTTCTCAGTAAGCTTAACTCCCCTGTAGGAGACATGTGTTACAAGGCCTTCTTCCTCAAGCTTTTCAACCGTGTTCGTAACCGTGCCCGGGGCTACTCCGAGGCTTTTAACGATGCTGCTGGTTCTAGCCACTCCCTCCTTCTCCTGAAGCCTGAATATGCATTCCAAGTATTCTTCGACGACCGGAGTTACTGCTTTGCTGATCGGTTTTACAGGCAACGCGAATCCCTAAAATACGACTAATCGTACATTTTTAAACCTTATATTATGCAGACTGTTTACATGTGGGCTTAAACAGCGATTACTGAAGGTAAGTTAAAAAGCTTCATGGATAAAAACTTCTTTCAGGCGGGAGCATCAGCCGCCCCGTGAAGAACAGGTAGCAAGCTAAAAAATAGTTTCGAGCCCTTTAAATAAGTTTTAGGAGGCAAGACTGGGAACAAGGAAGAAATTAATGGGCTCGTAGAGAAAAAAGGATAAAAAAGCGAGGGGCTTATGCTACATAAGTAGTGGTAAAACTCTGGTGAATAGGACGATTATTGAGGCGAAGAAGTAGAGTACTCCAGTGCCCATAGCGAAGCCGACTGCGAACGGTATATAGTATCTCTCGAAGGCCCTGGCTCCTCCAGCTCTCAATACTATTAATTTTATCAGAAAAGCCCACGTCCAGAACATTCCGTGAGACATGCCCCAAACAGCCGGCAGCGCTATTCCAATAGGGTTGATCAAAAACCATGTAAACCTTGCTCTAAGATAGTAGGCAATGAAAGTGAAAACTATCCCACCGAAAGTGTAACCTATGGTTTCGAACAAGGTGACTCTCCAGGGCGGCGTGCCACCGGTTAGATTCCATATCCAAGACCAGTTCCATTGGTGGTACTCTACCATGCCGAGGGTTTCACGCCCACCGTTAACAGCATACCACGATATTCTGAAAATGGACTGGGAACAAGGAAGAAATTAATGGGCTCGTAGAGAAAAAAGGATAAAAAAGCGAGGGGCTTATGCTACATAAGTAGTGGTAAAACTCTGGTGAATAGGACGATTATTGAGGCGAAGAAGTAGAGTACTCCAGTGCCCATAGCGAAGCCGACTGCGAACGGTATATAGTATCTCTCGAAGGCCCTGGCTCCTCCAGCTCTCAATACTATTAATTTTATCAGAAAAGCCCACGTCCAGAACATTCCGTGAGACATGCCCCAAACAGCCGGCAGCGCTATTCCAATAGGGTTGATCAAAAACCATGTAAACCTTGCTCTAAGATAGTAGGCAATGAAAGTGAAAACTATCCCACCGAAAGTGTAACCTATGGTTTCGAACAAGGTGACTCTCCAGGGCGGCGTGCCACCGGTTAGATTCCATATCCAAGACCAGTTCCATTGGTGGTACTCTACCATGCCGAGGGTTTCACGCCCACCGTTAACAGCATACCACCATGGCGTCAGGAATGTAACGATGATTGAGGCCGAGACAACTGTAATAATGCTGATTATAAAGATATCTTTTAGGCGAGTCTTGTTCTCGTATGAAACCTTATATATCAGGAACTGGTTCGGCATCGAAACGGCAGACTGCCTTTCGAATCCAGGTTGTCCTGTAGACAGGAACGCGGTTAACGATGTTATGGCTTTCGGGTCGGGCCTTGGCCCCCACTGTCCTAGCGCAGTACCCATGTCGTAGAAGGGTAAGATGTGGTAGCTTGAGGATGCGGTATGCATTCCTTCAGCCTGCACCCTGACCCATCCATACATGTAGAGTATAAAGTATACCGGGCCTATTATAGACATCAGCGGGTTAGCCCCTACAGCGATCCACATTACTATTAGCAATATAAAGAAGCCTATGATCCCGAGGGCTATCGTGCGATACGATAGGCCTTCCTCCTCCTGGGCAAGATCAGGATACTTCTTAGGATTCAATCCTGCCTTGAATATATTGATAAAGTTATCTCTGTATCTGTATATCATCCATATTGCTACTCCGGGTACAACTCCCCAGTATGCGAACCAGTCTGCCTTGAAAGGCCCCTCCTCTTGGAAATATACCGCTGTTCCTTCTATTCCCTCGTAGTAAGGTAGGAAACCCATCTTCACCCCCACTACGGGGTAGATCACTGCCGTAATCAGCCAATAGAGGAATGCTGTAAAGAGAGTGTCCATGGGTGCGAAAGCCGCCACGACGATTTCAGCTGGTGCAAACCAGCCTGTGAATTTTGCGCCTGGGAGAATCGGCGTCATGTATGACTGAATCCACTGGTTGACAGGAGGAGAAATCAGATATATTGGAAAAGTAATAGGTGTTAGAGCGCTTATCACTGAAGGCAAGTACGTCATCATTCCTATAACGAGTCCTATCCAAAACGCTTTGGAAGACGCGGACTTTAGACTGAACAGGAAAGTCTTGTCTTCTTGCGTTGTTGCAGACCATTTGATCGTGTTGGCTACGGGTGCCGCATACGGGAAAGGCAATCTCTCAACCTTAATCAGTGGCTTGTAAAGCGGTAATACGAAGAAGTAACTCCCGATGTATACAACGATCATCCACAGCGAGAAGAAAAGCATCGACGGCAACCAGGGTCCAAAATCGAACGCTCCTCCTCTGTAATACGCCTCGAGCACGGGCAGACTATGGGGAGCTGTGAACGCGGGGAAAGCATCCCAAGTAAGTGCCCTATAGGTCTCATCCCATAAGCCGTGAATCCAGTAGCCGTAGCTTCCAGTAAACATGGGGAACATCGTCCAATAATGTATTCCATAGAGCATGTAGCTCCATCCTGAGACTAGGTAGCAAATCGTAAATATGGCAACTAGGTACTGCGGACGCATCATTGGACGTCTGGTTAATCTACTCCAAAGATATATGATTAGGAGTATTACGAAGAAGTGTGGCGGAAACCAGGCGGGCCAAACCCACCACTCTACTTTTGCATGAAGATCTATGTTGAGGAAGAAGAATATTAATGGCATTAGGACTGCCATTATTAGGATTGCTGGTTTAAGGATTGAAACATATTCTTCTGATGTCGCTTGGTCGCTCGACTCCCGCGACATATTTTTTCACCAAATAATATTTTCCATGCTAGATTATAAACTTTTTGGCCTATTATCTTATTTCTATCTTATTTCTTTATTATTTTCCAAAAAACTTATAACTTAAGAAAGGATAAAGAAAGAGTCAATGGAAAGGATGATAAAAGGCTATGTTGCCGTAGCTTTTCTAATTATACTTGGAGCTGGAATGTTACTGCAAACGTTTATCTCGACTCAAGCCAATACCATTACGAAGAATGGCGAAAAAATCGATTTTCAGAGCATCCTTGAGAACTTGGATCGTGAAAAAATAAAGGATCATGTGGAAACCCTTTCTTCTTTCGACTCAAGAGTAACGGGTTATCCCGGCTGCTCTTCTGCAGCCGATTATATTCATACAGTGCTTAATCGCTCCGGCTTAATGGTATTCAGGCAGCCATATTCGGTGGTGGTTCCCGTCGACCATGGGTCAAAAATATATGTTTTTGACGAGCATGGGAGGGTTGAAAAATCTATTGAAGCATATGCGGTTTGGCCTAATCTCATACAGACCTGTAAAACTCCCACGACAATCAAAGGCCAGCTAATATATGTTGGAGACGGAGAGCTGAGCGACTTTAACGGGAAAATCGTTAAGGATAAGATTGTTTTAATGGATTTTAACAGTGGAGACAACTGGATTAATGCGGCAAAACTTGGGGCTAAGGCCGTTATTTTCATCGCGCCTTCAGAAACCTCTTATACTGAAGCTAGGGAAAAATTCCTTAAGACGCCAATATACTTCCCGAGGCTTTACGTCCCGGATAAGGATGGGATGGCTCTCTGGGAACTGGCTCTGACGAAGAGTCCTACTGTGGGTATTAGCTTAAACATGCAATATGAAAATGTAAAAGCAGAGAATGTGATCGGGGTCATAAATGGCACAGCTTCTACCGAGGACATAATCGTGGTTGCAGCACACTATGACACGTGGTCCGCCGTACCCAGGCTTGCCCCAGGTGCGGATGAAGCCACGGCTGCAGCCTCCCTACTAGAGTTGGCTAAATACTTTACCCGAAATCCTCCGAAGAAAACGCTTTGGTTTGTATTTCTCTCAGGCCACTACCAGGCATTGGCCGGAGCTAGGGAATTTACAGAACAATTCTTCTTCGGCGGTAAAAAGATATGGGCTTTCGTTGGCTTAGACTTCTCCACAGACGGGGATCAAGTGGCCATCCTCTATAGGGGGCACATGTATGACTTTGGAGGTACAGGTGTTATCTTGAGATGGACACGTTGGCTCGGGCCACGCATATTCGACGTCTACATTCCTTCTCTTGAAAAGCAAAGGGGCAGGAGTTATAACGTGAGGAATGGTTTTATAGGTTTCTCTTATGGGTGGTGGTGTTCGATACCAGTACCCTATATGCTTGACAGCGAGCCTTTCGCCATAGCTCATGGACTAGGGTTCACCATCCGTACAGATGGAGTGTGGCGATTACATTGGGGACACCCATTGAGTAGAGAGGTTAACTTTGAAAACCTATGGCCCCAAGTCGAGGTTGCATCTGCCATAGTCCTCGGGCTCGCCAACGAGGATCAAATCTCTCCTTCTCCACAACCCGCAAGATACCTGTTTACAGCAGCCGGAGGTGATTTAGCCGGCTTCCTTACGGTAAGAGGCAAAGTCCTTTACTATAACGTTAGCCGAGGATGGTATGAGCCGTTTCCTGACGCTATCTGTGTGGCAACACGCATAGACAAGGGCTTCTCCTCTTACCCGTTCTCCACAATCATAACGATGAGTGATGAAAACGGAGAGTTTACTGTGATTGGTGCTAGTGGTTATGGGTATGGCCATGGGTATGGTATAGTTGATCAATGGAACTTTGAGGCTTACCACCTTAATGGGGAGACTGGGCTTATAGATTACGCGCCCGACTACGGCCAATATGGAATGAGAAGCATACAGTTTACCTACAGCCTCAATACTCAACCCTATAACGTCTCAACGGTTCTTTTTAGATCTTCTAGTGCAGTAATATTCGATGTGATAGACCCTGTGGCTTTTAACCCTAAAGTATTTTTTGACCCCCGTTTCGAAAATTCGCAGCATTCCTGGACGATAGCAGGACGATGGGGTCTCAACATATATGATTTCAGCACTCTTAGCGAGTATATAATGTGGGGGTATTACTCCGTCGGTTTCGAAGATGTGGCGATGGTGTTCGTGCCCCCAAATACCAGCTTCATGATCCTATATAGAGCTAACCAGCAAATAGCGGGAATTCTGTTAAACGCAAGCGAGACTTATCCTCAAGGATATGGTTTCTTTATAGGTTCAAACCAAGAGCTCCACATACCCATGACTGCCTACAAGTTTGTGAAAGACCTTTTCTATCTAACCAATGACAGATACTTGAATTTGAAGAGCTCCTCTCTTAGAAATCCTGTGGTCGAAAGAGACATGGAAGAGCTTACAAAGCATCTGAGAGAAGCTGAAGACGCCTTGACAGCCCTTAAGTATGACCATGCATACTCAGAACTATTACTTGCTTGGGGCTGGGCTGCACGAGGCTACTTGGAGACCATGAGCGTCATATACGACGCAGTTAACATTAACGTAATATTCTTCGCACTCCTACTAGCTTTCGTTTTCTTCTTTGAAAGACTAGTATTTGAAAGCACAGGGTCTAAAAGGGGTGTAATTACGGCAAGTCTATTCGCCATCTTATTGTACTCATATTGGTACATACATCCTGCACCAAAGCTGGCTGTAAACGCTATCATGAGCCCCTTAAGCGTAGCAATCCTCGTCCTCTTCATTTTTGTCTCAATCTTGCTTGCAGACAGGATGAGCAAAATCATTAAAGGAGCGAAACTAAAGCTTATTGGAAAACACTTCGTCGAACAGGCAACCATGTCGTTAACAACAATGAGTTTCTCCTACTCTCCAAGGGTCATGAGGAAAAGGAGGGTCCGCACCAGCCTTGTGATGAGCACCGTGTTGATAACAACTTTCGCTCTGATAGCGTTCACCTCGATCTTCCCCACTTCTGAAGCTAAATTTGCCTTCTTGCCTGATTTTCCCTCAACTTATGAGGGTTTACTCTTTAAAAAGGAAATGTACGTAAGCCTAGCGCCAGATAATATCATCCATCCGGCTTTCCTAGATTCCATAAAAGCTATGGCGCCCGATGCAACTGTTGCACCGAGAGTTTGGCATTATCCTCAATTGATTGGAACGGAGGCTGTCTATCAGAATGTTTTGAGCAGCAGTGGTTCTGCTATAGTGAAGGCTGCATTAGGTCTGTCGCCGAACGAAATCGAGCTTTACACCACTAGCGTCAAGGGCAGATGGTTTCAAGATTTCGATCGCTTCGCCTGCTTACTTCCAGATAGGGTCGCGGATAGGCTTCAGGTCGACGTAGGCGACACTATTAAATATGGTCCATTCAATTTCACTGTGATAGGAATATATAATTCAGAATTCTTTAATTCCATCAGAGATCTGGATAGCTATGCAATAACCCCGGTAAATCCAAACTTGATACCTTCCCTGGCTGCTGGACGCCCGGTTGAGGGTCAGGCACAAGCAATTCCGCTTTCCTGGGAGGAAATAATCGTAGTACCATGGAAAACCGCCTATCATGATCTAGGTGGATTTATTGCAAGCATTAGCGTGAGGACAGATGATCGTTCTACTATTAAAAATATAAGCAACAGCCTTGCTTTAATCTTAAAAGGAGTAAGAATCTATACGAGCCTCGAAGAAAAAGTATATGTTCCCAGCCCTGTCGGTTGGTTTGAAGCTCAAGGATGGGCTTTCACAATAGTGCCAATAATACTCGGATGCTTAACAATGTTCAACACAATCATCACAGGAGTAAAGGAACGTGTCGGCGAGATAAAGATATATAGCTCAATCGGCCTCTCTCCTAAAGGTGTTACATTAATATTCTTCGCTGAGTCCATTATCTACGCTGTAACTGCAGGAGTGCTTGGCTACCTGTTGGGAATTGCTGCAAACCTCATGCTAGTGGAAACCGGCTATCTCCCAGCAGGCTTCGTTTCTAACACTTCATCTTTAGCCACGGTGGTCGTACTCATCGCCTCGATAAGTAGTATTATCTTGGCAACTATTTATCCTGCCATTATAGCTTCAAGGCTCATCACCCCGTCTCTCGAGCGAAAGTGGAAGATCACGACTAGACCTAAAGGAGACGAATGGAGTATTCCTTTGCCTATCTCGGTGGAGAGCGAAACAGAAGTTTATGGAATCATCAACTATCTTTCAGAATATTTCTCAGCTCACACTGTAGAATCGGAACAGCCCTTCATAGTAATGGATATTAAGCCCTCCCCTGAAGAGAAAACGTTGCGGACCGTCATGCGTCTGCTCCCCTTGGAATCAAACGTAATACAGGATCTGGCAGTAAGAAGCTATCGTCCTGAAAATGAGACAAAATGGTTCTTTTCTGTAGATATTAAAAAGCTCTCAGGAGTTCCGACAGTCTGGGCCTCCACAAACCGCGTCGTCGTGGATGTCATAAGAAAACAACTGCTTCTATGGAGAAGCCTGAGAGAAGAGGAAAGACTTAGGTACTTGCAAAGCGTGGAACAGAGGAGGTAGTTTTCCTTGAGAGATCCGGGTGTCCTAAAGGAAGAGGGAAGCACAAGGTTCAGGAAAGGGCTTACCTGGAGGTCGGCCTTAGCCCTTGTAATTGCATCAGCCATCTTCCTACCGATAAACACCCTGCTTTTAATGATCTCGGGTACAACTACGGCTTCTGCTTCCGTCTACATTCTAGCGATACTTTTTGTCGAACTTTCCTCGCTTATGGGAACGCCGATGACAAAGCAGGAGATCTTCATAGTTTACATGATGGCGGGGATGGCTGGTGGGACACCTGTCTTCTTAAACTATGTTTACAATTCTTATTTCGCAAGATCCTTTGTCACCTGGTCTTTTATAGACCCGCATACTGGTAGACCCATACCTGAGGTTATACCCGAATGGTGGGCGCCAAGGTATGATTCAACAGCGTACCTTGTCAGATCGTTCTTCCATCCAGACTGGGTTCTTCCCATGTTGGTAGCAACTATTCAATTCGGAGTTATCTGGATAATTCAAGAAGTGGCTTTAGCCATGATTAATTCACGAATCTTCCTCGAGGCTGAAGAGCTGCCTTTCCCTCTAGCCCAGGTAGGTGCCCAGTTAGCAATAACATTAACGGAGAGAGAGGAGAAAAGAATGCATTACTTCACTATATCTGCCTTTGTTGGTGCAGTTTACGGCGCGCTCGTTTTCGGCGTTCCAGTTTTAACGCTCGGGATGTATAACATTCCAATGCAACTAATACCCATACCTTGGTTTGACTTAACCACGGGGCTCTTCGGAATAGAACAGATAATGCCGGGAGCCGCCTTTGGAGTCGCCACCGACCCGCTTTCATGGCTGACTGGTTTCTTGTTACCCCTTAACCTATTAACCTACATGCTAATTGGCTCACTAGCCACTTGGGTATTTGGCAATTGGCTTGCTCTCACATCGTTCAAAGATGTTTTCCCCCTATGGGCTTCAGAGTGGTCGCGAGGGATGAATCTGACTTTAGTTTGGCAGCGCTCATACCTAAGGATATGGGCCTTTCCCCAGGTGAGTTTTCTTTTGTCTCTTGCGGTGTTCACGATAGCTCTACACTACAAAACATTTAAAGCAATCTTTAAACCTCCTGTCTCTTTTAAAACGAGAAAATCTGAATTCCCGTCTCTAAAATGGTTACTACTGATGTATTTAGTTGCCTCCGGCTGTTCCGTGATGTTCTTTAACATACTGGTTCCCGATTTCCCGATATGGATAGCTGCCTCTACCATAGGGCTGGGATTAATATTTTCTATAGCCGGAACAAGAGCAAGAGGAGAAACAGGACAACTTATGCCATTGCCATATGTTTGGCAAGGGTTAATCCTTCTATCGGGCTATCCTGCTGCCGACGCATGGTTCATCTCCCCCACTATCGGGGGGTCCTCCGCACCTCTTTGGGTTGAGGGCGTTAAAACCGCATACTTGACTGAAACTAAACCTATGGACCTGTTTAAGGCTTATATCTTGACTGTGGTCTTGTACCATGTATTCGGCTTCATATACGTGTCCTTCTTCTGGGCAATGGCCCCGATTCCTTCATCACAGTATCCCTATACACTGATTAGCTGGCCGATACAGGCAATATCGCAGGGCGTTTGGGTCTCGAGACAAATTACTGCAAACCCAGATATAATGGCCTATTCTTTCCTTGGCATGACTTCGATAGGCATACTGGGCCATCTCCTGACGAAGTTCGTCAGAATTCCTTTTAACTTTGTAGGCTTGGTTACTGGAACCACGATCGTGCCACCTTACACGGTGTCCATGTTTCTAGGAGGACTCATTGGGCATTATGTTTTCGAAAGATATATGGGAAAAGAAAACTGGGATGCTTATAGAGCGGTTATAGTAGCGGGAGTTGCTACTGGAACCGGTATAGTAGCAGGGATAGCCGGCGCCATAGTCTGCATCTACAAATCCATTTGGATTCTGCCCTTCTAGAAGTTAAACCTATTTCCCTTACGCTATTAACTTCGTCTCGTACTTTTCTAAACAGTTTATATCTTAACACTTGTATGGTCAACAAGATTATATGGAAGCCCTGTTTCCTAGAAGCGGCGGTTCTATTGGTAAAACGCCATACTTATGAATTGTTTGAGTGACGATGCCTATTCCCTTTCTGAAATGCTCCGGATGTATGTCTTCAGTCACACTTATGATGTAGCCCTTACCAGGCGCTATGCTTTCGAGAAGGCTTATCGTGTAATCTCTTATCTCCTCAGGAGTCTTTAGGAAAATGCTTTCTGGAAAGTTCATCCATATAACCTTATCTTTCCAAGCCTCCTTTGCTTCCCTCGGATGAAGATCGCCTAACGGTGGAGGCGTAAAAGCTTCTATGGCATTAAACTTGGTTTTAGCTATTAAATCCTTAAGTATCCTGAGCCTTCCATCCATGTGGGATGTTACTGTTTTCCCATTTTCTCTAAGTATATCAATATACTTGTTATAATATGGCAGACAGTATTTCTCAAAGAGAGCTGGAGATATGAATACACTATCAATATTGTCTCCTATTCTAACAATATCCGCAGGCGAGTCAGCTATGATTCTATACATCTCCACATATTTTCTATCTATAGCCTCTATA
>JAFNIQ010000069.1 GCA_017601395.1 Candidatus Brockarchaeota archaeon | reverse complement strand
AGCATATACCAGATGAGGGATTTGAGGGTCATTTTTAACTACAAATCCTGTTCAAATCATCGCTAAATTCTGTACGCTTAATATTAATAAGCAGGGTCTTGTTGTCGGGAGGCTTTAGGCTAGTCGTATGAACGGGCATCATATTCATCAGTCAACTTTTTAATGTAGTAATCGTTCTATATATAGGTTTTCGATGATCCTGCGGTAACACTTATTATGTTGACGTACTTATTCTTCACATAGCATAGTAGATGTTCATCACCTTCTCTTCACATTAGTTAGTGTGCACTATAAAATTATTTGCTTACTAAAAAGCTCTCAGGCTTCCAGCAACTATTCATTCATTGCCTCTCAATATTATACCTTAAGATCGTCTTTCTTACGCATTCCAAGATCATGCGATAATGATCAGCACTCACAAATGTATTTCTCTTTACATGAACTTGTAGGGCTAAATGCGCAGTCTCCTTGTGAACCATTATTGACATGTCGAACGGGAATAAATTATAGCTAACTTGGTAAAAATAATATAGTTTCCCTTCAGGTTTATTTCGGGGGTGTTTCGCCTCGACTTTTATATTTGGGTTTTCAAGCTCCATGGCACTCGGCAACCTTTTTCGCAAGAATTCATCTAGTTTTTGAATTTCATCCGGTTGAACCATTAGTGGTAATCGGTGTGTTATTCCTTCTCTTGTAATGTCTTCCAGCGGTTTCCATCTATATGTTAGGCTAGGGGTGGTTCTTGAATACACTTTACTGGCAGGAATATAACCGCCTAATAAGCTTGTTAGAATGATGAAGGCCATAACAATCGCTTGATAGCTCACACCGGATTTTAAGTAAGTACCCGTTGAAAGGGGAAATAAAATAGTGCCTATTACATAGCCAATGAAGCCGGCTGCCGATTCAGCTAAGATCAGTTGGATTAAGATTAGTCTTTTAAGATCAGTTGGATTAAGACCGAGGATGGCCAAAGTCCTAAGATCAGAGGCTTTTTCATTAAGCATTTCAAAGGTTATCATGAAGCTGAGAAGCATCGATAAGGATAGTGGAACTACTGCATCAGCCAAGCCATGAACAAAGAGGCTCTCGGAGTAGCTTATCCCAAAAGCCGTTCTGTTTTGGACAAGCCAAACGGTATACCTCTGTCTTATCCTGCTCAGAGCTAACGATTCTGACAAATCCTCTAGCTCCGCAGAATTAATACTTCCATTAAATAATACGGAAAGTCTTGTAATTGGGGTTTGCCCATTCCATACGCATATCATTACATCATTAAAACTGTAATTACCGTATGGATTACGCTCATTTATCTTCAATAGGTTGCCCCCATTTAGCTCCTTTACCTTAACTAGCATCTCGCTGTTCAATAATCCAACTACCGTGTAGGCTCCTAGGATCCTGTGTCCAGCGTGCGGAATATAGCCGTAGTAAGCAACCTCGTCTCCCAAATTTACATTAAGCGATCTGGCTTTATCATAGCATAGGAGGACCTCGTTCTCGTTAAGTGGACACCTGCCACCAACCAGCATTTCAGATAGTCTGTAAATTTCATCCATTGCCACCCTATTGAGAAATATCCTACAAGCCATGTCGGCTTTAATGCTTTCATTCTTCAAGTTCACCAGGAAAAAGTATCCGTGCTCTCTAACAATCGCTGTTTCCTGTGGCGGTAACCCAACTACTGTGTCATCAATGAAAACTTGCGAAATTCCCACAACCGCTGGAAGCGAAGCAATCCATGAGTAATCCTCGTCCAAAACGCCAATCGGGCTTTCAATAATTATTGCATTGAGATCATGCATGACCATCACGGTTCGCAAATCTCTTACGTATGCTGTTCCTAAAGTTAGCAGGAAAACGAGTGAACCTATGACTAGCGAAATCGTAATAATTAGAGATGCATACCTAAAAGCTTTGCTGCGAATATCTCGTATTGCCAACGTAGTAATTGATGAAAGTTTTCTTATCCCAGCAGAATCTTTGGCTTTTTCTGCCAAAAATATTGAGAAAGAAAAGGTTAAAATGGATAGGAATAAGTATGTAAGCGTACTTGAAAAACGGTTTTCTGGGATTATACTGAAAACTAAAAATTTCATATCTGGCGCGAAAGACACAAATAAAATCCAGGAGAGCGAAAACGTGACCATAGCTATAACGATTTTCATTGATCTAGATTCGAATGTCAGGCTTCCAATGAAGATTGCGAAAAAGACTGAATTTGTATACAATATTATGAGTGAAACTGGTGCAAACAGGGTCAGTCTTGTGATTTGTTCCTCGACGGTGTTTTTCGCCATGAGAAGCTTACGGTAGCACGTGAGCGCGGCCAGATAATCTCCAACCCTAGCATAGGATATTCCCTCTTCGACCATATGCTCCACAACCGGGATAGTGTAGGCTGGAGCGAAGCCTTCTCCAACCAGTCTCGATATTTTCAACTCCAGCTCTGAAGCGATTTCCCGCATCCTATTAGCGTAGATCTCATACTTAAGGTCTAAGATTATGGTTTTACCACGTTCAAGTCTGTAATAGTTATTGCTGTTCGAGAGTCTGTAAAAGTCGGTCATCCACCACTGGGATTCAACTGTGATGCCGAATTTTACATGCGAATAACTTGAAGCCTCAACCATTATTGTTATGTTCTCCGGTTTACTATTTGGCCATACCACGTAGCTTCTTTGGAACGAGTTTTTCGGTATAAAATATAGTTGAATACTAAGAGAGTCCCATTTTTTAAGGGGGTCATCCAAGTTCACAATGATAATAAAGCTTGTAGAGTCTTCCTCTTGCTGTTGGGCTTCACCCTCGACCTCAGCGTTAGTGAAATGAAGGATAACGATGCCGATGAAGAATAATAGTAAGATAAGCTTAAAGTTTAAGGTTTTTGGCATACTATTTTTTTAAACCTTCAATCTTTTTAAACATTTTCAATGAAAGCTTCCCAAAAAGTGCAAAAAAGCTTCCAAGCCACCAAAAAGTTTATAAGTATTAAATTATACTATTGTATAGGTGAAAAAAGATGGGAGAAAAAGCCAAGGTCTTTACTCCCGGTTTAACGCCCAAATCACTCATCATTCTTCTCATACTCATCGTTTTGATGAGCATCACTCAAACCTTCATCTATTTCGCTACCGGAGTTGCTGACTTTGCGAACTACTGGAATGATGAGCATCGGTGCGGCTTATTGTTTAAAGGAATAGGCTGGTGGTTCCTCATATTCGCCATACTAACGGCCATAACTGGAAAGGTTGCCCTCAGCAAGCAAGAGTCTGTGGTTATTTTAGCGTCAAGCTTCATAATAGGGTCCGAGATCGGCCCATTGATAGCAGGTGTGATCATGTCTGTTCCGTTTGGCGCAAATGACCCGGCTGTTTCTCAATACGTTAAATACCTACCAGAATGGTACAGAGTCCCTCCAGAGGCTTCAGACTTCTTCCTAAGGGGAGGCCCGGTTAGATGGGATCTCGTGGCTGGCCCATTCATCGGGTGGGTTTTGGTCATAATCATCTGGCAGTTATTCCAGTACTCCATGGCGCTAGTGGCGCGACGCACGGTGATAGATGTTGAAAAGCTCCCATTTCCATGGGCTCAACCGGCTAGCCTATTGCTCGACCATTGTACAAGAACGGAAAATGGGAAACCCACATTAATGAAGATGGGAAACCCTGTAACGAAGCGAATTTGGGCGGGTGTCGCGTTAGGCATCATACTCTACCTCATCTTCATACCGAGGTTCTGGATACCCGATTTCCCTGTACCTATGGACCCTGAATATCACTGTACTTCGCCTGTTCACCCATGGCTGTTTGATAAGAGGGGCGCTTGGGTATCCACAATACCATGGTTCCAATTCTATCTCAGTGTGCAGCCCGAACTAGTGGCTTCAACCTTCTTCTTCCCGATGGACGTCCTTTTCACTGTTAGCGGCCTATACTTAGTACTTACAGTGATACTTCCTCCAATAGTAGCGCCTTTAGGATGGCAGGGAAGAGACTACGGTGGAACGCCTTGGTGGGTGAAAATACCCGATGCAGGGTCGTGGTGCACGATTTGGATGGATTTATCGCAATATCCTATAAACATCCTGTTTGCTTTCTTCGCCGGAATAGTCTTCTACGGTTTGTTCAGGTTTATATGGAACTGGAGGTCTTTCAAGGATTCTTTCATGGGCCTGCTAGGGAAACCAGTATCCGGAGAGGAAAACGAGCCGATGCCCATCCGATACATATGGCTGATGTTCATCGGTTTAGGAGTGCTTTCATTAATCATGCTGATCGTAGGCTTTGAAATGACCTTTGGAGTCGCGCTCATCACAATCTTCTTCGCTTTGCTCTACTGGTACTCGAATGTGCGCCTAGTTGGCGAGGCCGGGCCATCAAACTATTGGGCCGGAGGCGGAGAGTTCGCCAATATCGTACCCTACCTCGGCTACAAGCTCGGCCTGATGCAGGAGAGAACTATAGGAGCAGCAAGCAGCATGCTGTTTGCAAACAACTATATCGCCGGATATATATCGTCCGCATCGTTCGCGGGCTTTGGTCTCGCGGGTTTCAGTATAGCGAGAGGCACTGATACGCGTCCGAGGGACATATTTATTGCTCAAGTGCTGACGATAGTCTTGGGTCTGGCGATCACCTATGTTTTCGCCCTCATATCCATATCCTCATTAGGCTGGACGGTGAAGTATAAAGGGAAACCGACTTGGACAACTCCCTGGGTCTCTTGGTTCGGCGGCGTTGCAGAAAATCCTCAGGGTCAAATAGATTGGTTTGAGGCCCCTGCGGCTGGGCAACCGTGGTATACGAACACCGCGACTGCTTGGCTAGTAGGCGGCGTCCTGTTCTTCGTATTAATGGTTGCGAGAAGCCTCTTTGCATGGTGGCCATTGAACCCCGTTGGATTCTTAATCTTTGGCCTATATAACACGATAAAATACTCGCCTGCCGTACTTGTCACGACGATCCTTAAGTATGCTGTGGTAAAAATAGGGGGTACGCCACTCTATGAAAAAGCGACGCACTTCGCGGCCGGCATCATAGCAGGGTCACTAATAGGAAGGGTAATACTGGGCGTCATAGGCTACGTAACCGGACTGCCCCTAGTGTACTAAGAACATCGTTGGCGCTTTTTTTCCTCAAAGCTGTCTCAGTGAGTGACTACCATATCTGAATAATGACGTTTAACCGCCTCGCTTAAAACGCGAAGTATCGCGTTAAAAAGGCGGACGATTTCTTCAGCTTTTCTATTTACGCCGGGAATTCTGTCGAGTTGCGTGTCTAACACGATCAGCCAGGTTATTCCTGCAGGTTTTCTGTAAAATTCCTCTACGAGGCTAACGAGAAAATCCCCTGCTTCTGCTAACGACGGGCATTCTGAGGGAATGGAATGAAGCCCGACCGTTAAGCCGTCCGGATTAATCCTTTTTACTAAACTCATCACATCCTTATCTTCGTTCAGAAGATTCGCAAGTTCATCCGAAATCTGCAGATCGGCGACACGGAGGCGGAGCTCCTTCAAGAACGGATTTATCTTAAAACAACCCCTTCTCGGAAGAAAGCTCTCCCATTTCAACTCGCATTCCATGCCTTTAAGCGTTCGATAAAGGTCCTCCAAACCCTTGTTCATGTCTTTTCCTCCGAAAGCTTCGTGAAAAGCACTTATACGCCAGGCTGTTTCAAAAAACCCAACAGGTCTTCGTTGGAATACAAGATAATTGAAAGGGATTTCCTTCGGCGTGACATAGATTAAACCTCCAATGTTTTTCCAGTCCTTCACATACCTGTTGAAGACACTGACTATGAACGGTTTCTCGAAGAAGGGTTTATCTTTTCCTCGAAGTTGCATACAAAATGATAGCTGAGGGCGTCATATTTAAAGGTTCAATGCCGGAGTTTTTAGAGTGCTATCGTTGGCAAACGTAATCCTTATTAAGGAGTGGAAAAACACTTTCAGTTAGATATGCAAATGAGAACGCCCGTGCATTCGGGACTCGTTGTCTCTCTGTTTGTCATCATGCTTTTCGCCCGTTCCTCAATCATCACGCCTGTCTCAGCAGACGACGCGAAGGGATTAAAGAGTGTGAGGGAGATGGCAGATGCAGGTCTAATCGAGCAGCTTGTTGGCTTCATAAATTATGAAAGAATCGAAGCACATATCAGGAAGCTTTCTTCCATCTCAAGATTCACCGGATATCCTGGTTGTCTTGAGGCTGCAAAGTACATCAAGAGCCAACTAGAAAGCTATGGCCTAAGACCGTTCTTCCACAACTACAGTATAGTTGTTCCAGTTGATGGAGGCGCCACGTTAACCACTTTAGAACAGAACCCGCTGACATTAACGATATACCCTATGCTTCCAAACCTTGCCTGTCCTCCAGCCACCCCCGGCCTAGAAGGGCGTTTAATCTACGCTAAAAAAGGGACGCTTGAGGAGTTTAGCGGGTTACCTTTGAATGGAAGCGTTGTCATGCTCGATTTTAATTCTGGATATAACTGGCTTGATGCAGCCCAGTTCGGAGCGAAAGCATTCCTGTTTATAGAACCAACAGATACTAAAATTTATGAAGCAGAATCTAAACGAATATATGCTCCCGTAAACATTCCCAGGTTCTACATTTTGAGGGGAGACGCTGAAAAATTATTGCAAAGACTTAATGAGGCTGGCTCTCAGGGCCTCTCAGTGTTTATTCGGTCTAAGATGACGTGGGAGACGAGACAAGCTCAAAATGTTGTCGCATTAATAGAAGGTCAGATAAACGAAACCATCGCTATTTTTTCCTTTTACGATGCCTTCTCCCCGGTTCCTTCTCGCGCTTACGATGCTGATGCTGCCTCTGGAGTTGCAACTTGGCTGGAGATCGCCAGGTATTTCAGCACGAATAAACCTCTGAGGAATGTTCTGCTTGTATCGTTCTCGGGACACTTTCAGACCCTAGCAGGCGGAAGGGCTTTCGTGGATGATTATATTTTTGGCGATGAACCAGATCCGGTGCTAGGCTACAGGTATGGGAGAAATATAAAGCTGGCTTTAGGATTGGATATCTCAACAGATAGCCCGTCAGCCTGCATAACTTGGGGAACATCTGCCGGCAATTCTTTGATTCAGATCGGGAGGGCTGGGTATGCCTACATTAGGGATGCTGTCAAGCCAATTTTTTACGAGGAAGCCCCAGGAGTACAAACGCCTCGTGACGAAGACCTTACTAACATGCTTCAGGAGCCAATAAACAAAGGTAGCTTGGTATACTACATAAACAGGATAATGGGAGAGAAGGTTGGTTATCTATATATGATAGGAGATAGGGTCACGCAAGTCAACGATTACATACCTGTCTATCCCCTAGCCCGTACGCCTTATTTAAGGCTTGAGAGCCAGTTGATCGTTCAAGTTGGCGGCATAGGCTTAACTGTTCACACTTCAGTGGCAGATAGACTTTATTGGGGCTTGCCCATAAGCAATTTAGAGAAGGTTAATATGCAAAATCTGAGACCTCAGGCTGAGTTCAGCCTCTGTGTAGCTTACCTTTACATCTGGCTTGCTCCAGAAGTATTAAATCAATACGTCAATATACCGGGATGGACGAAATGGGATGGTACTGGCTTAGGATGGCCAATTTTTGAAGGTAGAATATTGGAGTTCGATAAGTCGATGGGAAAATATGTTGAGGTGCCGAATGCATTAATAATGTTTTTCTCCTGGCGTACACCATACTTTGAAATTGTTTTAAAGAGTGATGAAAAAGGTTCGTATCGAGCAACAGGATTCCAAGGAGCAGTGGGGGGTTCTCCAGTAACTAGCGGGGGAGGCTTTGTTTACTACGCATTTGCTTTCATCATAAACGAGACGAGTGGAAATGTGGAGTATGCTCCGGACTCTGGCGTGTTTGGAGCAATGTATGGCCAGTCTTTCCAATACTGGCTACGGAGCGTGGGAAAGGAGGTTGAACAGTTGAACATACCCATATTTAAATGCGGTTCCATTGTCCTCCACGGCCTTTTAGATCCGAGACTAATGAACGTTAGAACATCCTTCAAAGCAAGGATTAACGATGCTTTCTCTCATGCTGAGCTCATGGCCTTCTCGGATCCAACAGTATTCACCGACTGTTATCTAAGAATGACCCAAGCTACAAGATCGACAGGGACTCCTGTCGCAGAGAATCCAAGTATAACAATGACAGTCTTCGTTCCTCCAAATACTCCGGTCGAAGTACTCCTTTACATAGGCCCAACACTAGTTGGAGTTTTCAATAACGGAGGCAACGGATTTACCGTTGAATCAGGACAAGTCATCAGTAGATTTGCTCCAATGCAGATTGCGGCAGATTTCTTATCCTTGAACGATAAGAGGCTGGATACTCTTCATGCTCATGGAGTTTACAGCGTAATGAACATGTCCGAAATTCGTCAATCGGAGGCATCAAGGTATTTTGAAGCGGCATACAATAATCTATTAAAACAAAACTACAAAGAGTGCTCTTATTATATCTACAAGTCTTGGAACTATGTCACAGAAAGTTATACGATGGTTAAAGATATGTACCTTGATACTATAAATTCCGTCGCTTTCATCTCGCTACTTAGCCTGCTGTTTTCAATTCTTTTAGAGAGACTTCTATTCTCTGCAACCGGTTTCAAGAGAGCCTTCACCATCATCTTCATATTTATTTTTATCACAGCGTTATGCTCGATACTACATCCTGGTTACCTACTTGCTTCAAATATAGGCCTAGAGCTGTTAGGCATTAGTGTAATATTAATGCTCATACCAGCAATCATGCTATTGTTCAGCATGACAAGCCACCAACTATCTCGAATAAGAGAGGAGCATAGAGGTATAGAGGCACCAGCAGTCGATAAACTATCTGCTTTCGTTTTGTCTCTTTCCTATGGAGCATCCAGTATGAAGAAGCGCCCATTCCGAGTATCGCTTACATTATCATCCATAGTTGCAATAGCTTTCGCAATAAGCTTACTTACGAGCATCGGTTCCTATTCTTGGACTAACATCATCCCAGAGAGCGTGGAAGCTGAGGTTATACCCTATAACGGTTACATGTTGAGGACAACGGACTGGTCCCTTGCACAGCAAGTGCCACAAGGTTTATCCATCACGCTCGTAAAGTACTTGGAGTCTCATTTTTCTGATGCAGTTATAGCTCCTAGGGTTTTATCTCCGATTGTTTTTAACGTACCTTGGTACAACCTATTTTGGGTTGAAGGTACACCTAAGAATATCACCAGTTCCCCGCTTCGAGCGATTATGGGTCTTTCGGTGGCAGAATCAAAGCTGGTGACCAACTGGAACGCTTCTATTATAGCTGGGGAATGGCTTAAGGATGATGAAGGATTCGAATGCTTAGTCAGCGTCGACATAGCAAGGTATGCGGACATAAAATTAAACCAAACAGTAAACTGGTCTGGCACGGAATTTAGAGTGGTAGGGATATTTGATCCTGGAGAAATCGGGCGGGATATCGATGGTGAACCAATGACACCCAGGGATTTTCACGCAATAACGCAAGCAGGCTCTGTGTCAAAAATTCTTCCTCGAGTACCACGTTTAAACGGCTCATTCATTATTGTTCCTTGGAAGACGCTTTGGACACTAGGCGGGGAAATCATGAGCATAGCGGTTAAGCCTGCTGAAGTAAAGGCGGAGACAGCGGCTGCTTTAGCGCTCGAGACGGGTGCTCACGTGTTCACTGTTGCAACTATAAACGGAAAGCCGACGGTTCTAAAATATGCTAAGACTAACGTTATAACTACGTCGGGCTTTGACTACCTTTTAATACCATTGATCATAGGGACTCTTATCATAGCAAACACGATGTTGGGAGGCATGTATGAGCGACGTAAGGACATATTCACTTTTTCAGTTGTCGGTTTATCATTAACACAGATCTTCTTCATGTTTTTAGCTGAAGCGATTGTTTACGGAACAATAGGAGCATTCTTGGGGTATTTAGTTGCGATGATCGTTGCAGCCTTTTCCTCTTATTTCCAGTTGGGCGTGGTCTTCAACTTTACCTCGGGTTACGTGGTTTTAGCATTGGCGATAGCAATGTTAGCAGTACTCGTGGCTATGGGCCTTCCCTTTTTAAGCGTAGCTCAAATTGCCACTCCATCTCTAGAGAGAAAATGGAAAGTTCCAGCTCCAAAAGGCGATCACTGGGATATCAGGTTTCCTTTCTTAATAGCAGAAGAGGAGTTTAATGGATTTTTATTATTCATAAAAGAGTATGTTGAAAAACAGAGTGGGGACGTGCTTGGCCTTTTTAATTTAAAGACTGCGGAAATAACGACTGTTGAACTTCCGGGTGGTGGTCAGGAGCGTGCAATGCGTGCTGTAATGGATCTGCTTCCACCAGAGCTTGGCGTCTCTCAGGAAGTTTTAGTTGCGGGTACCTGGGATCCACAAAGGACGAGGTATAGTCTGCATGTTATCACAAACCGTATTTCTGGAACTTCTTCCGATTGGATGAGAAGGAACACGTTAATACTGAACCTGCTCAGAAAACGCTTCCTGTTGTGGAAAAGCCTTAAACCTGAAGAGAAATCTGTTTATTTAGGAAGATAAAGTATATATATGTCTCCTCCTTAATGCTATTTATGACAATCGAAGCGGAGCAGGAATTCAAAGGAGGTTTTTCACGGATAACCATCATTACAATTCTCTATAGCGCTTTAGTTCTCATACCCATCATAATATTCTCAACGTTATATAGCGGAGCCGG
>JAFNIQ010000068.1 GCA_017601395.1 Candidatus Brockarchaeota archaeon | reverse complement strand
GCGCTGGGCAAAAGGTCACCCAGGAGATTGTCTTCGAAAAGCTCCCTTGCGGGCATCGCGAAGGAAACGTAGCCCATTTCAACCTGCTTCCTAATGGCCCAATCAACCTGAAGAGGGTTAGCGCCCTTAACAAGGCCTATTAACGGGATGTCAAGCTTAAGGAAGGCATTTGCGAGAGAAACGAGCCTTACCGTCTGGGACCAAGATAGAAACAAAGGGTCATCGACATATGTGTAGTTGTCAGGTATCATCGTAGCGTCAGGTCTAAGGTTGTTAATCAGCTTGAAATAGTCCTCAATTCTCAACTTGTCAAGCAGCTCGTCAGGCATAACTAGCGACAGGAAAATCCTACCGTTGAATTCTAGATAATCACGCAAGCCCTTCAAGAAGCCTTGTTCAATATTTCCCCATTTGTCAAGAGTTGCCAGAGGGGGACGAAAACCTCGGGTAATTCGATACCATGTTTCCAGAACCAGGACCTGTTGTCAGCAACATCTATCTCAGGCACAAAATTCTTGAAACCAACCTTAACCATTAACTTCCTGTTTAAAGACGGCGTTTGAACCGGGACCCTATCCTTGTTCTTAACTGGACAATATGGTCTGAGCCTGCAGAAGGTTCCTGGAGAAGTTATCCCGGTGTATTGGAAACCCCTCTGACACTGGGCTACGAGGCACATTTTAAAAGAGCAGCCGGGGCAAAGCCTTGAAACGAAATAGTAACAAGCCTTACAACCGTCAAAGCCGCACCATCCTTTCCTCACAGCAGGATCACTATTATTTACCCTATTCAAATTTAAAAGCTTCCATTCTCTTGCTTCGGATGTCGCTCATCATGGAGCGTGCAAACAAATGGTGAAAATATTCGGCGAGTTTCAATTAAGCGATGGGCGCGGGCTAGTCTTAAGGTCTCCGAGGTGGGAGGATCTAGATGAACTCATGAGCTTCATTAACTCGCTGGTCGAGGAGGGAACGAACATCACTGTAAACAGGAAGGTTACGAGGGAAGAGGAGGCTGAATGGCTCGCCGAGCTCCTAGCGAACATAGAGAAGGGAAGGACCATAGGGGTTGTGGCGGAGGTAGACGGCAAGGTAGTTGGAAACTCCGAGGTCACCCGGGGCACGGGGTCTCAGAGCCACGTCGGGTTCCTCGGCGTAGGTGTCGCTAGAGAATACAGGGATCTTGGCATCGGCACAAGAATGTTGAAAACGCTTATCGAAGAATCCAGGAGGATTGGGCTTAGGCTGCTGGTTCTGGATGTTTATGCTACGAACGCTAGGGCACGCCACGTTTACAAAAAGCTGGGGTTCAAAGAAGCTGGAACAGTGCCGAACATGGCGTGCACGAAAAACGGTTACGTCAGCGTCATCAGAATGTTCCTGGAGCTTGATTAAGCGTTCTACCAGGTTTACTATCGCTAGACTGAGCATTGCAATCTAGGGCTTCGATCTCCAGGTTTTCAACTCTTTTTCAAGATAGGCTGCGAGCTGATGCCCCTATGGTGATGCTAAATGGTCCCTATTAGGAACCAAAAGTCCTTAGGGAGCTCAATGAAAAAGAAACCTCACCCTTCATCTTCGCATTCAGCTTCCGATTATTAGGAGATCATTGTTAAACTCAGTCATTTTTATTATAAAGCCGTTCTCTGTAATTTCAACTTTCGGTTTAAAGACTCTTCTTGTTTCCAGATCTATTCCTTCCCATTTACTGTACGACTCATCGCTTTTTAGTTTTATATCCGTGTTGAAGGGAGTGTAAACGATTATCTTGCCTTCTCCCTCTGAAACCCTGATTTCAGCAGTTTCGTTTAGAAGCTTCTCGTTAGCAGGCTTAATGTCGAAGAGATCGTGTTTTTCAAAAACCCATTTGCTGAAAGATACGTCGAATGCTCCTGGGAATCGTAGAGCAGTACGCCAGTAGTAAGGAGCACCGTAGATTGAAGCATATTTTTCCGGATACTTTAGGTTTCCACCTTCTCCCTGCCATGACCATATGCCATGTGCCCCATATGTTACCCCCGCCTTAGCTCCTGAAAGAAGACTCTGCCAAACAGCCTTTCTAACATCGAAACCATTGAACCTTCCGTACTTACTGTAGGATCCGATTGAACCTATTCCCTCGTAGCAGGGTTCACCATTCACCACAGGCCTCTTAACCGGCATATTGTAAAACCTCTGAGCAAGTTCATATGAAAGATGCTGAGCATCCTTCCCGTGTCCCGATTGGTACATATAGAAATCGTAACTCGGTAGTTTAACAAGGGTCTCCGGCACCTGCCATAGCCCCCCTGCTAAATGCATAGTTTTTAGGGAATTAGGACATATTTTGTCAACTATTTCGAAAGCGGTCTTATAGTACTCTACGGAGTCTCCGGTTTCAAAATTTGTGTCCCCGCTTATTATGAAAATCGGATTATACTTCCCGTATCTTTCCGCCACATAGCTCACATACTCCTCCAATTTATCCATCGGAATAATCTTAGACGGGCTTATTTTTGAACCCCATGTTCCCTTAACATAGTTGCACCATAATACTACCAATGCCGGAGTGAAGCCTCGCTCAACAGCCATCTCAACCATCTTTTCCGCCCTGTCGAAGTATTTCTCGTTCCTCCGGCTAAAGTCCCATCTTCCATCAGGAAATGTTTCAAATGGGTCGACATAGTTTTCCGACGGGCTTCTATCATGCTGAGGCAGAATGTTTATCTGCAGGACGTTAAACCCTTGCATCCTCCTATATTCAAGATAATACTCCCATTCTTCGAAAGCAGGGTTAGTGAAAGCACTCCAGCAGGTGTCTGCAAGATAGAAGAATTTCACGCCATCCTTCAAGAAATAGTCTCGGGTTTTAGAAATGGTTATTCCGCTCACTTTACAGCACATTAATCCCCTTGCTTGAGAAGTTTTAAATTTTTCCATGGAATTGGTTCTAAGTTAGCATGTTTGGCCGTTGATTAAAAATCAGAGTACGGTTTGTTGTGCAGCTTTAAAGTTTAAAAAAGTAGCGCGTGCTGATGTTAATATTCTTTACAACAAGGTTAGGGTAAGGCTAAGACCCTTATGAAGCCCATAGCCAGCCGTATGCGGTTCGCGAGTTCTTGATTCAGACTCCTTTGGTTTCGTCTCATTGTTTGCCCGGAATATCAAATAACATTCTTGCAAACAGCTTCCTTTATAGCGCTAATTTCATGGTTTCAGGTTGTTTTTCCTTATTACGGCTTTATCCCATTCTCCATATTTCACCCATAAGATTAGGATTATCCCACCTATAACATTGCTCAACGAAAACGGGAGCCAAATGCCTATAGAACCCATATTAATTATGAACGCCAAGAAATATCCTAAAGCAAGCCACTCTTACTATCCAGATTCTTCCAATGTCTATAGCTGTTGGGAAAGCAGTGTGACCTGAGCCTCTTGCAATTTACATTGAGTTCACGCAGAGGCCGAAAAAGCGTCGGCAATATTAGCTGCAGGAAACCTTCTGTTTCGTCAAGTATAGCCGGATCGCTTGCGAAAAAGCTTGTTATCGACCTTTTAAAAGGGTAGATGACGGTGGCACTTGTTGCGACGAGGATGAATATCATCATGGTTGTCTTGAATGCGATCTGTCACGTCTTTCTGGGGTCGTCTGCTCCAAGGCTTTGCCCCATCATTATCGCTGTGGCTCCGCTTAGCCCGAAAAGCGCGGCGTCAACAATATTCATTATCACGAAGCCTTTGAAAAGGCGGTCGCAGCCACTATATCTGCTTATGTCACGCGGCTCCTGGAACCTAAGTTTCTCACTCATCTTCCTTCACTAACTTAGTCTTCCCGAGCCTTCAAACACGCCCGGTGTTTGAAGCGACGCCACGTTTCTCCTGCTCAGCCTTATCATCGCGTTTGAAAAACAGAAGTAATTAGATGATCTTTATAATGATTTCTTGAAACCTTTAAACAGAGGTTAAACCCGAAATAGCGAAGTGGAGGCAAATAGCTGCAAATCCTCTTCTCTCCCCTATTCTTTATTCCACTGGCCGAGTGGAAGGGTTAGGAATCTTTTTATCATGTAAGGCTGAAACCATAAGGAGAATGGGTCAGTCCTCAGCTTCGAACAACTCGTTCAGTTCGATGAGAGAAAGCTCTCTTCATTCTGCAATAAAGAAATGGTACTTTCTTGATGGAGATAAACTGGAGGATCGTGTGGACGGTTTTGTAGTGGACATAGTGCGTGGAGACCTATTGATTGAAATACAGGTTGCCAATTTTTCAGCGATAAAGCCGAAGCTCTTGCGTCTACTCGATAACCATAAGGTTCGCCTAGTCTACCCAATACCCAGGGTGAAATGGATTGTTTACAAATCCATGGCCACTGGAGAAACTTATGGTAGGAGAAGGTCTCCAAGAAAGGGTTGCCTAATCGACCTTTTCAACGAATTAGTAAGAATACCGGATGTGCTCTCGAAAAGCAACTTCAGCATTGAGGTTTTAATGATTGAAATGGAAGAAACATGGTGTAACAATGGGAGGGGAAGCTGGAGGAGAAAGGGTGTAAGCATAGAGGATAGAAAGCTACTCCGCGTCTTAGAAAGAATAGTTTTTGAACAAAAAACAGATTTACTGAAAGTATTGCCTGAAGATCTACCACGTCCTTTCACGAATAGAGATCTTTCCAAAAGACTTGGAATACCAGTTAATCAGTCACGGAAAATAACTTACGTGCTCAGAAAAATCGGGGCAATAACCTGCGTCGGCAGAAACAGGAATCAAATGCTTTTCGCACGCATCAGACTAAATGGAGCCTAAGGAAACTTTAGTGTGTCACAGCTAATACTTTAAACGAACATGTTTTCGAATCAGAATCTCCTTCATTCAGGCTCGTCTTCTAACTTGAGCAGTTATGTTGGCAGGGACTCTGTCTGCACTGGCGGTTAGAACGATTTCTCCTGGTTCACCGCTGGAGCGGATACTTTCCATTGCACGTCCATAGTGAACCCTGCGTTGGTTTCCAACATGCTTTTCCTGAGAAACAGTGTTGCTGTTTCGCACCGCGACTATGGAGACAGCGCCTTGCACGGTGAAATGGATGGTGTTGGCGCATTACGACAGATGTTTCCTGCAGAATCCACTAGCCCAACTTAACGCAGGAGAGGGACGCGGCGCCGTTATAAGCAGGCCTGTTTGCACAGGCGTGGTTCAGCCTTGTTTCGCCTTTTCCTCGTAGACTGCTGCCAGGAGCAGTGGTAGGGCCAGTGTAACATCCACATGGACGAGTGCTATGGCAGCGTTCTCCCTAATCTTGTTCCACGTTATTGCTTCCTCGAGTCGTGCTCCTGATAGGCTTCCGTCAAACTCGTATGCTGTCGTGAGAGACACGGCGTAGTCTAATCCTCCTTTAAACTGGTTCCACCATATCGTGTGATGCTTGCTTATTCCTCCCCCCAGAATTAGTGCACCCGTCTTCTTAGAGGAGAACACGATGTCTGAAAGCTCCTTCATGTCTTTTAACAGGTTTAGGGTGAACTCGTTTGTCTGCGAGAATATGAAGAGTTGCGTGCCGAACGCTGAGTCAACCAGCCCAGGCGTGTACACTGGTACTTTCCTCTCGTATGCTGCCCTGAGTATTGAATTCCTGTCTTTCAGCCTTTTCCCTACCTCCTCAGCAAGCTCCCTGCTGCTGAAAACCTTTTTCTCCATCGTTATCTCCCTCAGCAGAGGTATTGTGAAGGATTCAATAGCCACCCCGTAGGAGCCCTGCGGTATCAGGATGTTGCCCAGCCTATGAGTATCCTTCTTCCTCAGATCCCTGTCATTCATGATAAATTCTCCCCTGTAATACTTCCCAATGCTCTTAGCAATGTCATGGTCGAACGTTCCGCCCGTGGTTATTATGACGTCGCACAGTCCTTTTTCAACCATTTCGGCGACGACTCCTCTCAAGCCTGTTGAAACAATGTTTGCAGTAAAGGATAGGAATTTTACGCATTCCTTGTCGTTAACCATTTCAAGCATAATGTCATGGGCTTTAGCAAGCTGTGCTGCTTCAAACCCCCATCCCTGCCTCATTCTTCTCAGAAGCTCCGAGAAGGTTTTAACTCCCTCCAGCCTGTAGTCAACTATCTCCCTGCTCATGCTGAGAAATGCTTCAGCCCTCGGTTAAAACTGTTTAGCCTCAAGATACGTTTATATCCATAGGGATTGCCGTAGGAAACAGTGTAAATTTGACCACTGAATCCTGCGGCGTGGAGGAGCAGCGTGTTGCAGGCTTAGCTAGCCTGATTGGGGGTAAAGCGAGGATCCGCGGCTGGCTCTACGTTAAGAATACTGTCGGCAAACTGGTTTTCCTAAGGGTCCGCGACTCCACCGGCGTTGTGCAGGTTGTCGTCAAGAAGGACCGGGTTGGAGGGCAGGTTTTCGACCAAGTTAAGAAGCTTAGGAGAGAATCCTCCTTAATGGTTGAGGGGCTTGTCAGGAGAGATGCGCGTGCCCCTGGGGGTGTTGAACTTCAGGCTGAAGCCGTCAGAGTGATGTCCCCCTCTCTGGAGGATCCTCCTTTAAGAAGAAACATGTCTCCGGAAGCTGTATGGAGGTATCGCCATCTTTTCATACGCAGCAGGACTATGAATACTGTTTTAAAGCTAAGGTCTTCTCTTTCAACGATGTTAAGGCAATGGCTTCTGGATCATGGTTACTATGAGGTAAGTGCGCCCTCGATAGTTACTGCCGCAACCGAGGGAGGTGCAAAAATGTTTGAAGTCAAGTATTTCGACAAGAAGGCTTTCTTGACTCAGAGTTCACAGTTCTATCTTGAGGGAGCGATTTTCTCTCTTGAAAAAGTCTTCTGCTTCCAGCCGAGCTTCAGGGCTGAGGAGTCTAAGACAAGGAGGCATCTCTCAGAATATTGGCATCTCGAGGTTGAAGCATGCCACATGGATTTCAACCAGTTGCTCCAGTTTGAAGAGGACATGCTTACAGATGTTGTTAGAAGATTCTACGAGAAGCATAGGGAGGATGTTGAAAGGTTTAACCCTAGCTTCAAGCCTTTTGAAAAACCTTTCAAGAGAATAACCTACACGCAGGCTGTTGAGCTCTTGAGGAACAGTGATGTGGAAATAGAGTGGGGCAGGGATCTTGGCGTGAGGGAGGAGAAGATTATTGCCACCAGGATTGGCCAACCGGTTTTCGTGACACACTACCCTAAGGAGACCAGAGCCTTCTACCATATGCCTGACCCCGGGGACCCTAGGGTTGTGCTTGCAGCAGACATGCTGGTCTGGCCCTATGGCGAGATAACCGGCGGCGGGCAGAGGATTGACGACTACAATGTTCTCGCAAATAGAATATTGGAGTCAGGCTATAATCCTGAGGATTACGCCTGGTATCTTGACCTCAGGAAATACGGCTCGGTTCCCCATTCAGGCTTCGGCCTAGGGTTTGAGAGGCTACTGGCCCATATTCTGCGGTTGCCCAGCATAAAGTACGCGGTCCCCTATCCCCGGACTCAGACAATAGTTTACCCTTGAGGCTGAAATGAGCCTGCCGGGCTATTATATTCCTCTTAAGAAGGCTGTTGACGACTATCTTAAGGAGCAGGGTTTGACAGTATCGGACGTGGTGGCGGTTATGGATGAGGATAGGGAGAGTATTGCCGAGAGCCTTAGGAAAAGATGTGCAATATCCTTAAGAACCGAAAGGCTGCTTCTCGAGAGGCTTACGAGTAAACAGCTTAACATGCTAATATTCGTAATACAGGTTTTCTACATTATTAACATGGGAGGGGTGTACAAGGGGTTCATCATTTACCCTGAAAGAAGCAGCGTCGTATCCGGTCAGAAGGTTACTGAAGAAGGCTTGAGGCTCGTTTTAAAAGCGCTCGGGTTCCCGAGCCTGGAGCAAGCCTAGCGCAGATTAAAAAGGTGTAGGTGCTGGCTAGCGTGCAATAGGAATTTAGACTTGAATGATCAAACAGTAAAGTCACTCGAATAAAAATTTAAAACCCGGTTCTCCTTTGAACAAAATGGATGCCGGAGTAGCTCAGATGGCTAGACCCTAGGAGGCTAAAGCGCCAGAAACCCAAAAAGGTTGATGAAACTCATAATCTGGAGGTCGCGGGATCGAGACCCGCCTCCGGCATTCTTAAAATGTAACAAATTAACTCCTTAAAGTATTTTGGCACTTTTCATAACTCTCATTATCTGAAACAAAATCTTTTTAAATTACGGGGAATGAAAAAATCAGCCGGGGGCATCGGCTAGCTTGGTAGGCTCCGTGGCTTGGGAGATAAAAATCCGAGACCCCACGAGACCTGGGTTCAAATCCCAGTGCCCCCATAAACATTCAATTGATTTTATTTTAATCGTTAAACATGATAGGTGCTAAAAGTATGGATCAGCATCAAGTTTTAGGACGTGGTAAAGGGATTTTACTTGAACGTGTTGAGGAGCTTAAAATGTTAGCGCGCGATTCCTTAAGCTTTCTTAAACTTTTTTACAGCTCACCCGATTTTTATTTTTAATCGTTCCACGTGCTAGATAAAGTATTGAAGGAGCCTCAACATGTCGTTGCTAGCTTTTCAAAGATACTCGCAAAACCTTCTAGATAACCATGCTGAAACCGATCAAGCCTTATTAGTGACAGGAACCAAGTGGCTTATCTTCCGAATCTCGATAAAGAGAATTGAAAGTTTATTTTCCCCAGAAAGAATGTTTAAGCACGGGTCGAATCGCAATAAGAGGATTGAAAAGGTTGAAGGCGAAACGTACACCAGTTCCCAGTTATTTGAAAACAAGTCTTCGTGTTATTATTAGCAAATATTAACACCTTCTTTAAGAAAACTTGTGGGCCCGGAGGGATTTGAACCCCCAACCTACGGGTTATGAGCCCGCCGCTCTAACCTGGCTGCTCTCCTCATACCGGGTGCGCCGATACTCTGGACTTAAGCTACGGGCCCTGGTTTATTGGGCGTAGGGGGTAATAAAAATTTTTCCCCTTGCATTAAACGTTAATATGTTTCTAGCATGCGCTCAACTTCTAGCTCTTCAAATGAGGGAGGTTGGGAATGCTTTATTGATCTCCAACGCTGTCGAATCCTTTTTCAAGCTGTTCCAAAACCGAGGAACTTTACATCCTGACGAATAAGGCTAATGAACTATTTATCTTTCTCAATCCCCTCGAAGGCGGTGTAAGTGCTTCCTCTAAAACGTATTCATCGAGTTGCAAGCCCCACCAGCCTCTTTTCCGATTAATAGAGCTTGAAGCAAAATAACGGTGCTATTAAACCATAATGATGAGAGTTCGGCTTCATCTTCTATAGTGCACGTCGCATTTTATGTATCTATAAAGATTCGAAATGAGGATTTTAGAGCCACTTTAGCCGAGATGAGCATTAATAAGCCTAACCACTTTCACCCAACTCGCGCACTTTTTTAACCTGTTATCCTCAGCATTCTTCATGCTTTTCATCCTGCCCGGTTAGCCGACTCGTTCAAAAGAACCCCCGCTTCCGCGGTCCCCTCATCCTATTGGTGCGACTTAAGTTTTATGCTCCGGCCGGGATTTGAACCCCTAACATACAAGTCTTAACTATTCTCTTCAGTATAAAACATCTATTATTAGTCCAAGATTTTTTACTTGACAGGGGGATGGTCTAACCATAAGTAAACCTTTTTCCCCCTCATATCCAAATCTATATCAAGTATCGTCAATTCTTCTACATTGTTCCTCAGGTCATATCCCACAATACGAGTAGCAATTTTGCGTTCGATCAGCCTGTCAGCGATGAAGTGCACATAATCCATGAGAGGGTCAAGATCATAGTTGCTTGTCCACACTATCACCTTGTTAAAGCATTTCGACTCTAATTCACACAATATTGCGGTCGCCGGAATTACTATCAGGGTTCTTCCTTCTTCCAACAGGGACTTAACCTCCGGATGTTCCTTAAATTTCTCCATGAGAATCTGCTTTCGTCTCTCATAAGCTTCTCTTACAAATGGTAGACTGTTTGTACATGTCATTCCGCTTGAAGCCATATGATCATACAGACTAACAGTAACTGAGTATATCTTGCTCCCTCTTGTTAAGGCAATATCAAAGAGGTTGTTAACAAGATCTTCCACGACTTCAGGCTTACTCATGTACGCGGTGATTTTGAACAGTATGTCTTCACTTCTACCATCCACCGCAATAGAGCATTCTTCTGTCTTGTTTCCCCACCGCTTGTTTACGTATGTTTGAGCATTCTTTCCGGCTAATTCCAGATCGTCGCCCCACCCCCAAACTCTAGCTCCTTTCACCCTCCTCACCTCGTAATCTTCCATACTCTTCAAATACTTCTCTGTGCCTAGGCTTAAAGCTTCCTATATCTTCTATAAACTTCATATGCTCCCTACTCGGAATTGAAAACCAGTAGACTACACCCTCTGGTTCTTCTCTCTCTTCTCTAATTTCGTGAGGATGGAAGCCTAAATCTATAAGGAGTTGACGTAAGCCTTCTAGACCTTCTTTACATTTCGAGTAGAACCGTATTGTAAGACTTCCCTCGCGAGTCAGAGAGGCCTTCCCATCTCCGGAGAAGAAGCCTTTCAAGTATGCCCTCTTTCCCTCATAATCGAGATGTTCTCAGGTGACTCTAAACTCGTAAGCTCCTGTCTTGACACCATAATCGCTTAAATCATAGAATACGCCTTTAGAATATATTGCCGCAGTAATTAAACCGTTCCTCTTTCTAATATAGTGGTGTGGATTTAAACCATATATTTTCTCGAATAA
>JAFNIQ010000067.1 GCA_017601395.1 Candidatus Brockarchaeota archaeon | reverse complement strand
CGAGAGTGGATAGCGCCCACGGCGTAGCAGTGCTCCACGCAGAGGACTACGTTATAGAGAAGATTGGAGGCAAAATAAGCTTCGAAGAAGAGATTCCTACGGATTTACTGCCTCGAAGAGTGGATATGAAGGTTGAAAAGGATGGGAGCACTAGTATCTGGGAGGTGAAAACCGGCATGGAGATGGAGGTCAATATAATTCAGGTTAATAAAGATGTGTGGATTGTGAAGAACAATAAAGGATATGTTGCATACTATTACTTCGATCAACCGCCTGTTGGAAAAGGGGCAAGGGAATACTTGAGCTACATAAGGGAAAAGTATGCGGTAGATAACGAGCTAAGGGGCAAGATGTTCATCGTAATAGGAAACGCCGACCCGGTTGGACCTACCGACTCATCACTGGATGCCTACATATCGGGTGGATAGCCATGGGGAAATGGATTTCAATCGGAGGGGCCCTCAGGGTAGGTCTAGATAAGGGGTTTAAGCCGGGCCAGATCTTCCGCTTCGTTAAGAGGGTGAACGAAGGAAGGGAGAACAAGGTTTCGAACATAAGGAATGTTTTCATGATGCCGCCCGGCGTCATCGCGGGCGTCGTTGACCTTAGCGACGGAAGCAGGGTCCCGTTTAAGGGTGAGGTAATAATGGATGAGATCATGGGGAAAAAGATCGATTATGCGTTTGCGTGGCCATCGCCAGACGGCAAGCTGTTCGGTATTGTTAGAAAGTATGAGGACGCAAGGGAGGTTCCGTTTAAGGAGGATGAGCTAATCGAGAAGGTCCAGGGGAGGAGGATCATAGATACGGATGGCATCTTCTACTTGCCGAATGGAACCATAGCTGGGAACTTCTTGGGCAGCGGGGAGAAGAGATATGCCTTCAAGGGGAAGACCTTGATAACCAGTATTGGAGGGAAAAAGGTGACGCCATTCATCAAGGCCATTCATAGGGACGGTGACTTAATAGGTATTGCTATCCTTAAGGACGGGAGGAGTGTACCATTCAAGGGCAATGTCCTGATCGAGAATATAGGTGGGAGGAAGATCATCAAGGCGAATATGGACATGTCTCCATATGACGTTCTGGTTGGGACGGTCAAATTGGAAGACGGGAGGACCGTCCCGTTTAAAGAGGACGTCTTGTTCGAGGAGATCCAAGGAAAGAAAATCGTGGATGCTGATTACGTTTACCTTAACATGCTATCGAACGGAAGCTTGGTCGGGCGGGTTAAACTCGAGGACGGCAGGTGGGTTTTATTTAAGGACATGACCCTGGTAGAGGAGATCGATGGTAGGAAAATCATGAATATCCATCATTATGTTTCTTCGGGTGGTATCATTGCTGGAAAAGTTGCACTAGAGAACGGCAGAATACTCCCATTTAAGGAGAATTCGTTACTCCTTAAAGATGAGGAAGAGAGAATAACAGAGGTTGAGTATATCATCTTCTCGCAGGGCGGTACGCTAGCTGGAAAACTTAAACTCGCGGATGGCAGGAAAGTCTTATTCAAGGATGATGCATTGATCGAGGAAATTCGAGGGAAAAAGATCATGGATGTAGGACACATCGAGCACACGCGCTTCTTGCCGAACGAAACCCTAGCGGGCATCGTAAAGCTGGAGGACAACAGATGGGTCCCGTTCAAGGGAGACTCTTTAATCGAGGAGATCCAAGGAAGGAAAGTAATGAACACGTTTTCAATCGCCCACTTGTCCGATGGCACTTTGGCTGGTGTCGTCGAACTCCAAGATCATAGACAGGTCCCATTTAGAGGAGACACCGTCTTAGAGATTAAAGAGTTGGAGAACATGAAGACCTTCAAAGTCCGTAGCCTACCCGACGATACATTGATCGTGAATTGCTTCTTCTGGCATAAGGATGAGGTCTACATCCCCTAAAGAAGATAGCGCGTGAGAAGTTTAAGAAGGCAGAGATGATGAACTTGGGTGACTAAAGATGTTCGAGGCGCTGAAACAAGCACTTGAAAATGAGAGTGATTATGAATTTGAATTACAAGATATTGTTAATGAAAAAACTAGAGTTAACTACAAGAAGCTGTTGAGGAAGTATGACTTAGAATCACTTCCAACAATTCTTAAGCTTTCACAAAAAGATACAATTGAACTTGGCGAATACTATAATCTCTGGCGCTGGCCTCCTAAGGAGATAGATTGGGAAAGGGACTGGAAGGACAATAATCCGATTTTCATAGATTACGTTGAAGTATGGCCCGATAAAGTTCTCATAGCGACTTTAGGGGAGTTTTCGCTGGATTTCATGACACAAAAATACTATCACCTAAGCGAAATAATTATTGAGCCTAAGAACGACATTTACATGAATAGGGAGGATAAGCTAGCTAGGTATGTCCCCGCCGCAATTAAGGATATAGAGGTAGCTATCAAAGCGATAACTGGTGTCTCAACTGGTGAAGGGCTTGATGCTTCCAAGTTTAAGCTCTTTTCGGTTCGTTTTGGCTTAGACTTCTGCATCAAGTCGGAGTTTCCGATTATGGGAATGAGTGAGAAGGAGATTGTTGATGAATGCATCAAGAGGACTAAGGCATTAAGCAAGTGGAGGAAGATATTCAGGGCATGGCTTCCCTCTTTAGAGAGAAAAACAAATTTATGAAAATACTAAGACGGGATACACTGCCCATAAGCTAAAAAGGGGAAACTGGTGGTCAGTGGGGGTTGATGGACTAGTTAGATGGCCGGTTAAGAAAGGAAAGGCAAGAGAAGAAACAATTCATCACATATATCGGTACTTAGATCATGGAGCTAATCTATTTACCCTTGATGGCTATGCAATTCTCGGATACAGGATAGGCCACGGGTACAAGTTCAGATTTTGGGTCGATAGAAAACAGAAGAAGTTTAAGAGGTTAGAGCCAGTACCGCTTGAGAAGATAGGGTTCCTTGAGGAAGACTTCCCAGAAATGTTCAAGTAACTTTAGTCTACCTTGAGTCCAGGGTTCCTTGTTAGAGCGGGAATAGACAATGTTTCTATTAATCCTGACGCTGCGTGTTTACGCATAAGATTTTCGCCTCGATAGAGTAGAGGAATGCTCGAGAAGGCTTTAGGTCAGGTTAAAGTTGACTCAGACTGGACCTGCCCCTTCCAGACGAGGAACAGATTTTAACGGTTTCTCAGTCATTAAGTAGGTGATGTTACTCTTTCTATGCGTTGCCCAGTTAAATTCGTCGAGAAGCTTTGTAGGCGATTTAGTTTGTTCTCTATACCTTAAGCATAGAAACGCGCTACGGGATGCTTCTGCTGGGTGGAGCAAACTAGATGTTATGATGTTCCTATACAATATAAAGTTGAATGTAAAGACAAGCTGCCTATACTGGTAGCTGATGAAGAACCCTGGTATAGAGAGACAATTAATATGATTTGATTGCATTTGATTTCATTCTTTCTAAGAATCTTAATTCAGCTTCCCTGTCGACAAATTGTTGTATCATGATTATTATACTTTCTTTACAACTTTTCATCCGGCTCAAGCATCATAACTGACTTTAGGCTTAGGCAAAACAGAAAAAACCTCGCTCAAGCTTTTTCTTCTTTATTTCAAAATCATTATTAAGCTTGAGCTCTTGATTAGCCTCGAACAAGTCTTTGCTTAAGCACATGCTTGCAAAAAGAATGAAGATTGCATGGATAAAGCTTGCTTGAGAAAGCATTGGGCAAAGTTAAGGCTGATCCTGACTAGGGCTTGCCTGACCCAGACGAGGAGTAAGCCTCTTGTAGCCTGTTAACTTTTATTCTTCTAGATTATTCCAGCTACTATTTTCTTAATTTCGTGGATATCACCTGTTCGCATTTTGTTCATGATGTTTTGTAAGTCTTCGTAATCGAGTATTCTTACAGACCGAACATTTTTCTTGGTTTCACCAGCATAGTCTTTTGTTATTATCATGCAGCATTGGCTTCCTCCGTACTTCGCACAGACATTGTGATACAAGTGATATCTCAGCGTGTTAGTACCCGCCGCCGGTCCTCCTTAAAAGAACCCTATGTGAACATTAGGGAGATCGAGGCTTTTCCCGGCTCTAACTCTAATTGCTTCACTTTCACCCCCATTGAAATCAGCCTCCCGAACCTGGGTGATAACGGTCTACGGTGTAATCGCCCAGCCGCCTGAGCAACAGGAACTTGCGAGGAAAACGCTCGGTCTCTAACCATTTCTGCAGCTCCTCCCTATGACCCAATTCTCGCACCGCCTGCCACTGATTTAGAAGCGGATGTCGGACATTGGTATCCCAGAAGGCGAGCCCCTCTGCACCCTGCTCGTAATACGAGAGCGCCTTCCTAAGATATTCCCTTGGCTCCATCCTGCGGGGCATCATATTAGGATATATCTCGCAACCACTGCCCTTTGTGATGCGCCTGAAAAAATCCATATCGAGCTCGAAATACTCCGGCCACGGGTAAGGGATGATGATATCCACCAGCCTCTCTTTCACCCAGCTCTCCACATCCAGACCGTAAAAAAGGTTGTCCGCTTCGTTGGCAAAAACCACAGCAGAAACCTTCTGCCCTTTTCCCATCTGTTTGAGCAACCCATGAAGCCCACGCATAAACTCGGTCAAGGCATGAGCACGCCAACGCAGCCAGTCCTGCACCGGATGACTCAGCTCGTCTAAGCGAGTGACCCGCCGCTCCGCAATCTTTTCCATCGCCGGCCGGTCGCCAAACCAGAATGTAGGCATAGCCACCCTTTCATACCACTGCCAGCGTGGGTCTTTCTCCCCAAGGGTAGTTGGGTCGATCCCCATCTGCCTTCGGAACTCCTCAATTAAGGGCTTCTCGTAAAGAACATAAGGCATCCCCCGGGGAAAGATGAGGTTTACACCGTCTATATCGTATCTGGCAACATCCTCCAGGAGACTGAGTACATAGCGGCGCACTTCAGGGAAAGCAAAACTGGGGTGTGAGATCTCAGTACCGTCATAGTCTCTGCAGCGAAACTCAGGATGATCTCGGAAGAAAGGATCTTCAAAGACCTCCGCAGGCGGACACATCCCAAATAGAAACCGTATGCTAGCGAAAAACTCCATGCCAATCTCATGAGCATGATCCAGAGCGACTTGGAGAGAGTCAATCCCCTTCTCGCTCATTTCTCGCATACACTCAGCTACGCGGCGATAGCCCGGTGAAGGAAAATCTTCTGCCCCTTGCCCCCATAAAGTGCCTACCTTGGCCGGATAGTTTGAATGACCCCCCACCCAAGTCTCCCAGAATATCTTTCCGAAGTCCGTATCCCGATAGGGCTCGACCTCCTCTCGAATATCCTGAGCAGAACAGGCTCCTTTGAAAAAGTAAAAGCTAAAGGCATCGTTCATAGCGATGAGCCGTCTGCTCCCAGAGCGGTTCCTGTAACGCTTCACCTCTTCCTCGGTGAGCGGAACCAGACGAACATAGGCCAAGCCGGCCGACCACTCACCGCTCGTCTGCTGAGCAATCACCATGTCCTGATCGGTAAGGTCCGCTATCTTCCAGAAGCCTTCCTCAAGGTGCCGAAAGTCAGCCTCGGTTTCCACGCATATAAAGCAGGGGTCATTCGAAAGCTTGACCTTAAGCAGGGGGCTCCCCGCCCAGGTCTGGCCCATAAGGCCGAGGTAGATGGCATGCCAGCCCTGAGTATTCAGGGGAAGGGTAATCTCTGGAGCAGCGGTCTCCGGTCGGGCTAAAACCATGGTGCCGGAAACCTCTTCCGCCTCGTAGGCAACCAGTTGCCAGTGACCGCGCCGAGCCCTTGGAGAAAGAGCCTCGGCAGGACGGCACCGGCTCATATCCGTCAGTAAGATTTCCTCTTTACGCATCATACTCTCCTTATTTTAGAGATCATATAAGTGTTAACGTGCACTTTCAACAACCCGTTGCTTTTCTGGGCAGGGATGATAATGCCTATCATCGGACAAATAGGACTGGCAGCATGACTCTTCAAGCTTTCTCCTAAGCTTGAAGACTCAAGGTTCTCAACCGCCGCAACAATGTTCACAATCAACCTGCTGCTAAGCCTGGCATTAAGCCCAATCGCAGTCATAGCAGGTAGCTGGATGGGTTCTAACATCATTAGCGGCAAACTCCGCGTTGAAGAAAAAGGGATAAAAAGCCTCCATATGAGCTGGCACACGCCATAAGGTTAGCCATGCTTCCAAAGACTTAAATTATGTATATTGCATTATAAGTTTATGCAAGAGAGAATTAGGAATCCTTTTGCAGCCAAGTGTTTCAGATGTAAGTCCATAAGATGTATAGACTTTTTTTAAGTAAGTCAAAAAGATGTGGGTGGAGAATTCTATATCGTTTATAGAACAGTTCTAATTCTATAAACGTTAAGAAGCAACGTTAAGGTTGACCCTGACTGGGACCTGTGTAATCCTGATAAAAAGTAAATCTTTTGGTTTTATTTCTTTCAGTCTTTCATTTTCACTGAGCTTTAGTCTCCAATCCGGTTTCCAACACGTTACTTTTGGGAAATAGTGCTTGTTTGAGCCGTTTAATTATCTCTCAGTCCCTATTCATTATTCTACGTGCTCTCTCGGCTGATTTGTCTAATCCGTTAATCAGCTTGAAATAATCTTAAAAGTTTGCCCCAACTTTTAACCCTGTTTTTCATTTATCTTGGTTTCAGAAAGCTTTTTAAGGTCGGGACGAGGATTGCCCGAATGAAGGAAATGGAGTTGCATGCTGTCATTTGGAAGGAAGAGGATATGTACATAATAAAAGAAGCTGTTACAGGGGTAACTACCCAAGGTAAAACCATAGAGGAGGCGATAGAAAACTTGAAGGAGGCTGTCAGCCTCTACTTGGAGGAAGTGCCTGAAGCAATGGAAGAAATAAAAACACTGAAGCCAATAGGCGCGGTTAGCGTTGAAATTACCTAGGCTTTCAGGGCAGGAAATAGTTAAAATCCTTGTTAAAGAATTCTGTTTCGAAATATCCCGGCAAAGAGGAAGCCACGTTGTTCTGAGGAAAATGGAGAAAGGGAAAAAGATAGTTACCATAGTGCCTTTACATGAAGAAGTGAAACCTGGAACCTTGCTAGGAATATTAAGACTGGCGAGAATTAGGAAAGAAGAATTCTTAGAAAAATTGAAGTAAGACACTTCATCGGTCTACCATGACTTCACAGTGCGCGCACAAACCGGAGATCAAAAAGTTGATAAGCGGGAGGAGGATTATTTGAAGTATATGCTTTGGTCTTTAGACAACAAGTTCTATAACCTCGATGGATATAGGCTCCGCCTAGCTTTTAAGAGCGAAAAAGGGCCTTAAGTTTCTCGGCAAAGTCATCACGAATGGGAGGGTTGGAATCTCGAATTTCCACTTAAGATTTCCATCAATACCTATAGCATAAACGTAAGACTTATCTAATTCTTTGTATATTGGCTATAAGTGAATTCCTCCCTTAAAGCTGTCCTTCGCTTAACCTCATACCTGTCATTCATATATCCTACAAGTTCGTTTAAAAAATCGCTCCTCATCTATTTGATCTTCCTTTGATTTTTCGACTTATTATGCTATCAAACGATAACTCCATTATTTTTCTTTTCAACTCTCCACCTTTCTAGCACTTATCTTGAGGAAACCTTTAACTTTGCGTTCATCTGGAAATAAGAACTCTCAGCTCCAAAACAATTATTTCTGAAGAATAAAAGATTTAAATCCAGGGGTGGGCTTTACTAGAGTTATGGCTGAAACAGTCACTCTACCCAAACACTTGCTGGAAGACTTGATAAAACATTTGGATGGTGTAAGCTCCGTCTTGTCTACTCTCGAAGAGCTTCTCGACGAGGAAGGGTTAAAAAGGATCAGAGAAGGATTAAAGGATTACGAGGAGAAAAACTACGTGGTCGCAAAAGACGTTGAGGAATTGAGGAGAACACTTTTTGAAAGCTAAATATTCATTAGTCATTACAAATAGGTTTAGGAAAAGTTTCAAAAACCTTACAGAAGAATCTCCAAAACCCTGTCTGAACCGATAGAAAACCCCTTTACAGGAACTCGCCTAACCGGCGAACTTTCAGGTCTCTGGAGGATACGTGTAGGAGACTATAGAGTAATATACTCGATTATGAAGAAGAGAAACACGTAATACTGATAGGCGTGGAGCATAGAAAGAAAATTTTTAAACGCGATTACCGAAATCTTTGCTGAAGAGAGCTGTTAGCACGTGCTATCAAGTTATGACTGAAATTCCAAAATATTTAATTAATATTTCTTTCATCGTTTTTAAATACTTGAAACCTTCTTGCACGGTTGGTTCTATGTGTCCATTCTCAAAAAGGTTATTGAAATCTCCTACCATTATACCGAAAGTGTTTGAATAAAGAAGACCCATTTTTAGTCTTTTTCCCCAGTATTCGACGGATCTAGGATAGGCCCCAAGTTCAGATTCTCTCGCTTCTGGAGGTTGCCAAGGACAGTATTTAGGACTAGCCCCAGGATTGACAAAAGGTATGTAATCTAACCCATTTCTCATCGAAAAATCGTACCAATACTTAAATCCTATTTCTAAATAATCTTCGAACGACCCGTATTGCGGATAATCTGCCGTATGGTGTATGCCTGTTAACATAGCATTGAATAAAGGCACCAAATCTTTTACTGGTGTATACACCGTCCCTCCTCCTGATCCTCCCCAATTTTCATCTACTTCTGGTAGTGCATGATCGCTCATCATATAAAGTTGTATTCCATAGTTTTCTTTCATGAATTTATACACTTCTTTTAAACCACCTATTACATCTCCAGACATACCTTTACACATATAGATATAAAAAATGGGTTTACCTTCGATTTTCAAGTAAGCCGGATGTCTAAAATAGTTTTCTGTAAGATAAGATAAGTCATCCTTTAATATTTGAATATTGCGAGAGTCTGACATATCAATAGTGCCCGGTTCGCTTACAAAGCGCCAATGCGATTCATATAGTATTCCAAACTTAATTCCTCCAGTTTTAAATATCTCTGACTTTAAAATAGCTTCCTTAAAAAACTCATCCCGGTCGTCCATCCCAGACCATATGTTTAAAATAAAGTTTATTCCATGTCCGCTCATCCAATCCATGTGTCTTTCTGTAATTATCAAATCTCTTGTAGAATTTGTAGCATAATACCCAAGAAGAGGTTCGTAAGGGCCTCCTAATTCCCTATATCCGTCCCATACCCAACTCTGAGTTATCAACCCATAGATGATTCCAATTTTTACACCATTTTCATATAATTGTCTACCAAGATTTTCAAATTCCCTTATATAGGGAGTTTTTATTTTTCTAGTAAGATTTCCTGTTTTATCAAAAATATTAAGTAGTATGAGATATTCCCTTCCTCCCTTAAAGTCTTTTATGTGGATACTGGATTCTAACAAATTTTCACTCATAGGAATCAACTCAATTTCTCTTATAGTCTCGTTTGGAAACGCTCTCAATCGTACTTCCAAAGTAAACTGAGTGTAATTTATCGGTATCCAGTATAGCTTGCTGGGCAGAATTCCTCTGAGGCTTTTTGCCCTGATATAAATACTTCCTTCATAAACTTTATCATTTACAACTTTTGTTGGAGTCCAAGTGAAATTTCCAATTCCAAATAGAGGATCTGTTCTATATTTGAATACCTCATCATAATTATTTACATAATCTTCATCGACATCCCCAAAGATGATGGGCACATTTTCTTTTTTACATGCTTCAGCCAATTCAGGAAACCATTCGTCAATTAGATAATGGGCTTCTTCCTTTGTCAATTTCTCAGGAATATACGGAGTTAGCTCGCTCAAAACAAAAAACCTGTCTTCTTGCGACTTAATTTTCTCTATAACTTTATCCACGATATCGGGAAGATGAATGTAATATTTCATTAGTTCTACATCTGTGGCGTTTATTCCATCATCTAAGACGTGTGAAGGATACTTCAAGACAAAATCTCTAACTTTTTGTTCTCCTGTTGGAATACTGGAAATGATGGGCTCAGAGTTGTCCAAAGAGTTTACAGTTTTTGGAAATGAATTTGTCAATTCATAAATCTTAGAGGTTAGCAATGGATATTTTTTCGAGAACTTAGCAAAATCAAGCAAAGTTTGATTGTAGGGTGCATAACTTTTAAAATTTTTGTCAAATTCCTTTGCCTCTTCTTTTGTAAAACCTGCATACTCCATTAAAGAATTTATTCTTTCTTCTTCCTGTTTGGAAAAAACGGAGTAATAATAAGCTCCTGCAACTATTGCTCCAACTAACAAGCTTGCAAGCATAGCTAATCTCTTTCTTTTCGATATCCCTTCTCTTTTTTTAAACTCTTGTTGCAATCTCCAATTTTTAGAGTTTATCCAAAACTATTTAAGCCTTAGCGCATACCAAAAGATTGCGCATCAGCTTTCTTGATCAAACAAGCTGTTGCTTTTGAATGAATATAAAGCTAGGTAAAAGATCTATCCAAGCCGGCAATAAAATAGGATGAAAGAGAAAAGAATAAGCTTTCCATTGATCATTACTAATTGTTGCGTCAGGAAAAGCGGGGATGGAGTTAGAAACCTTTTCAGCATCGTAATCGGGTTCGGTCGCGCGCTACAATTATGGCAGAAGTGCTGGTTGTTTCAAAGTCATAAGCATCTCTGAGCGAGATATTAAGAAAATATGTTTCACCGGTATTCATAGTGAAGGCGTTATGACAAGTTATCATAGCGCCTGCTTCAACGAGGCCTGGCTTAAACATACTCTTTTTTCTGCGGATTGAGGACGGTGAAATAGTCTGAGATGGCTGTTTTATCCTCTATTTCCCGATCCTTTATGAGCCTAGCCTCAACCTCTTCGGTAAAAGCGGTGGTAGAGCCCCTTGGAAGCGTTACCGCCTCGTCGATAAGGTCTGTCGGATGGGGGAGACCTGTCGCCGGGTTATGGAAGTCCACAAAGTATTCAGCGAATTCTCCCGCATCCACATCAGCTAAGGTTTCTATTTCGAAGGCGCGCGCTAAGCAGGTGCTTATCGTTAATTCGTAAGCAAGCGTCCTCACCCTGATTATAGATTATCCAGCCATCTATAGCCCTAATCCCGCTACGCCTAATAACGCATATAGCCCTGCCGGTTC
>JAFNIQ010000066.1 GCA_017601395.1 Candidatus Brockarchaeota archaeon | reverse complement strand
GGGTGGTATAGTGCTATTTGTCTGAAGAGGGATAAAAGAATGAGGGGACCACTAAATACACTTCGAACATAGTGTTTCCTTGGCTGGAGAAAAATCAAATTTCATAACCGGGCGGAATATAGTAGGTGATGGGATTACAACCGTGGTAGAGAGTGGTCTAGGGTGATTGGACAGTTTCTATTAGCTTTTCGAGAAGGATTGGAGGCTGCACTAATTGTGGGGATAATCTCGGCATACTTGAAGAGAACCGGAAGAACGCTTCTCTCAAAATATGTTTACTACGGGGTCTATCTTGCGATATTCGTAAGCCTGATTTGTGGGGCTCTTGTTTGGTTCACGTACGGGGCTCTCGTGGGGCCATCTAAAGCGTTGTTCGAAGGGATTGCTGCATTGCTTGCTGTCCTAGTTTTAACTTCCATGGTCTATTGGATGGCGACAAAGGGAAGAAGGCTTAAGGCTGAAATCGAAACGAGAGTCGAGGCCTTCATGACACGAGGCACAACCTTGGCACTTGTATCGTTCTCCTTCATAATTGTTTTTCGAGAAGGTGTCGAAACCGTGCTATTCCTCACTCCCTTCCTATTAGTTGATCCCTTAAGCACTCTTAGTGGTGCCGTTTTAGGTATAATGGCTTCAGTATTCCTTGCTTACTTATTCTTCATAGTTGGTATGAAAATCAATATTCGAAGATTCTTTTACTATACAAGCTTGTTACTCATCCTTCTGGCTGGCGGACTAGCTGGTTACGGTACTCATGAAATACTTGAGTATATGGAGGAAGTTGGAGTTAACACTGGTTGGCTTGGCGAGCCTGCGTTCGACTTAAACATACCAGGAGATAACCCTTTACACCATAAAGGTTTGGTAGGGTCTGTATTTGCAGTGATGTTCGGCTATACCGTGACCGCTGAATGGGCTAGGATTATTATACACGCTGCCTATCTGATTATAATGCTACCTTCAGTGTTTTATGTTTACAGTCGCCAAATACGGGAAGGCTGAGTTCTGATTTTTACAGCGATATTCCTATGTTTTTATCTGAGAAGGCTCGGTAAAAGACCCTCAAATTCCTCTAGGCTATAGAGCTGCCCCTTTTTAGAAGGCTTATAGATGTTTTTAACTTTCATCATTCTCATTAAACTGTTTTCCCTCTTTCCTAGAATTTCCATATATGTTTCCAGTAATGAACTCTCTTTCTCGGAGAATCGCGATTCATCCCTAAGTCTTTTCAAAATGGTTTTATTCCACTCTCCATATTCCCAGGAACTGTCGGCTGACAGTATAAGCACATTACTGCCATCCTCAATGTTATTCAACTCCTGCTTTACTGCAGCGAATACCATTCCCGTTGAAGGCCCTCCATGAATACCATGTTTGACCTCCAATTCCATAAGCGCCATGTATGCGGATCTATCGTCTACTGTTAAAACATTCAACATTCTTTTGTCAACCAGCCCGAATATTTCTGGACTCCACTTGCAATCTCCCATCACGTAATGAACACCAGGTATGTTATGCTCCCTGGTGGGTTGAACACCAATTATCTTGACCTTTGGATGGAACCTTGCAAAATACTCACATATGCCTGCAAATGTCCCGGTGCTACCCAGCGGGATGAATATATGTGTTAAATCCTTGAGCTCCTCGTCTATCTCTTTAGCAGTCATCAAGAGGTGGGCGAGGGGGTTCAGAACGCTATTGTACTGGTCTATGTTTACAATCTTATCGCACTTGTTTACGACCGCCCTAACCCAGAAGACTGTAAATTCCCTGGGACACAGGTCGTACTCCTCTTCTGAAACTCTAACAACGTTTATTCCTAAATTCGTTAAGCTCTCCAGCTTCTGACTTGGTGTTCTAGGAGGAACAACAGCGAAAAGATCTTTACCCATCTCGTTTGCTAAAATACCGAGTTCCTGAACGAAGTTGCCTGAGGAAGCGGAGATCCAAAATCTTGAATAAGGATCGGTCTCTTCAGCATATAATCCCATTAAGCTCGCCGGCTTCCTCTTTACCGACCTGACCGGGTCGAAACCATCCATGTTATCGTGCTCCCGCTTTATGAACAAGTGTAGATCTTTTTCATCATTAAACCCCTTAATCTCTTCAATCGGATAGGGTTTTAATCCTTTGGACTGCACCAAGTTTTCCACGAATCTTTCAAACATGCGCAGACTAACCTTGCTCAAACTCCTACCCAATCTGATTCTTCCTACTAATATAACGCAGTTATATAAACGATTTATAAACCTTTCCCCAAAATTTTTAACAATCTCTTTCATTCCCTCCGCAGAGATGTGGTTCCGGCCTCAATCAACGGTAAAACTGACAGCCCAGTTAAAGCCCCTAGGATACTTAATCCAACGCTTTTCACCAAATTCGGCAAATACGTGGGAAACCATATTAAGAAGCCGTAGAAACCGAGGGTGAAAAAATAGAGGAGCACATATGGCATTGACGCAGCCACGCCTGAGACCAGTGAAACGAAAATAGTGTATTTTTTACCTATGTCGTTTTGGTTTTTTGGCAGGAAATACAGCAGGTCGAAAGCTAATCCTCCTAACGCATAGCCCAGGCCCACGAACAGCGCGTATATTTGCATAGAGCGGGAAATCCTCGTGGCCAGAGATGAAACCGTAGCCATGATCGTCACGTTGCCGAATCTGCCAGTAATCCTTGCCATGATTAGCATTAAAAGCCATCCGAGGAAACGCTGGATAACGCCATGTACCCCGGTTATCAGGCTGATCGTCCGCCCAAAGTATGTCTCTGAAGCGATCCAGATGGCTGAGAAGGCTGCGACCAAGGCAATGTCCCTGGTGCTAAGCCTTTTCAAACGCTTCCCTCCTCATCAAATTGGTGGTGGAAACACCGCTCCGCTGAAGAAGACGTATGCAGATAGCAAAGATACTGCTACATCTAGCAAGGTTGCTGCAGTGAAGACCAGTAGGGGTCTGCCATGTCCGATTTTGAAAAGTTCCTTGAAATTCGTACTTAACCCTATGCATACAAAGGCCATTGCGAAAAACCATGCTCGCATGCTCTTTGCCTGATTAATAATGATATTCGTCGCAACGCTTCCGAGAATTGGAGTAAGTAAGAATGACGAGAGTGCTGAAGCCATTATAAAGCCTAGGACGAACTTTGGGAATCTATACCATATCTCTATGGGTTTTGGCTTCTCACCCGGGTTTTTCTCAACCCTGAGGGTCCAGTAAACCGCTAAAGCGAAAGCCGTTATCCCGATTAAAACATTCTGCGACATTTTTATTATCGACGCCACCTTCATAGCCTTATCGCTGTATAGGGCACCGGCAGCCACGACTGCTGGCGTCGTATCTATTGTTCCTCCTATCCATGCGCCAGCAACCGCATCAGGTATTCCAACGGTCTTTGATACGAATGGCATCAGGACTAGCAGAGGTATGGAAAAGAGGAGTACGAGCGAAATAGTGTGGCTCACTTCCTTCGGATCACCTTTAACCGCTCCTCCGGCAGCTATCGCGGCGGAAACACCGCAAATGGAGGTCGCGCTCGCCATAATGCAGGCAAAGGACTTGCTTAAGCCGAGCTTAACCGCAAGGTAGTAGCAGAAGTACCAAACCGCGAAAAGTCCCAGTGTTATCTCGAAGAGTCCGAAGACCCCTGCGGAAAGCAATGTGTGGAAAAGTATCTCCACGCCCAATAAGACTAAACCAATCTTTATGAACAACTCCGTTTTAATGGAAGACTTAATTTGCTCGGGTATGCCAACTATGTTACTCACAAATATTCCAAGCAACAGGGCCCAGAGAACATACTCCAGACCCAAATAGTTGACATAGCTCTGACTAGCTATAAGCATTGCCGTAAACGATAACGCGAAGATTAATGGGAAGCCCAGTACGTATCCTTTCAAACCATTCTTCGCCGCTATAATGGGTATGCTGCTAATGAGTAGTATGAACAAAGCTAGAGCCACTAAATACGGTATGCTGGAAACTCCAATCGAAGAGAAAACATCTATGTCCCATTTTCCTATTCTTGGAATCCATGAGAGCAAATTGACAACGGATAGACCTAATAAAGCGAAGCCCAGCCAAACAGCCCACCAGTCTTCACTCCTATAAAGTGACGACCATTTTCTTCCTGCTTTCGGTTCAGATGCATCCAACTCGTTCATCACCTTGTATGCGAGCCTTTTTATAACCCAGTTATAAAGATTTTCTTCAATAAAGAATAAAACGATTATATCTAAACCTAAAAACCTGTCTCTAATACCCTTCAGAAGAATCTTTATTACTCTCAGTAATTGAGTTCACGTTCTTAAGAAAGGTTTTTATAACCCAGTTATATTCCCACCCTCCCAAGGTGTTAAAATGATTCCACACGCAAAGTCAGTCGGATTCGAAAAAGGATACGTAAAGTCTCTTAAGTGCAGAGAATGCGGCAGAGAATATCCGCCGACGAAAATATACGCTTGCGAACATTGTTTCGCTCCACTTGAAGTTATATATGACTTTGATTCCCTTAACCTCAATAAAGACCTTATTAAAAATAGAGAGAAGACTTTATGGCGCTATCGGGAACTCTTGCCCATCAACGATTATGAAAAAATTGTAGACATAGGTGCTGGTTTCACTCCTCTCAAAGAATGCAAGCGTTTAGCTGAAGCCCTTAACCTTAGGAGAATTTATGTTAAAAACGACACGGTGAATCCAACAGGGTCTTTCAAGGATAGGCCTGCCTCCGTGGCTGTTTCAAAGGCTTTGGAGCTAGGCTTCAAGGCTGTCGGATGCGCTTCGACAGGCAACTTGGCGGCGGCTACTGCCGCTCACGCTGCTAAAGCGGGTCTTCCATGCTACGTGTTCATTCCCTCTGACACGGAGAAAGGTAAGGTTCTTCAGGCAGCGGCCTACGGAGCCAAGATAATATCAGTCAAGGGTACTTACGATGATGCTAACAGGCTTGCAGCCCAGGCTTCTGACGAATGCGAGTGGGCCCTGGTGAACATAAACATTCGTCCCTACTATGTAGAAGGCTCTAAAACAATAGCTTTCGAGGTTTGCGAGCAGATAGGGTGGAGGCCTCCTGAAAACATCGTGGTTCCGATGGGCAGCGGAGCATTATTGTGCGCTGTTTGGAGGGCTCTAAAACAGTTTGACGAAATAGGCCTAATAAACGGGACGGGGACGAAACTAATAGGTGCGCAGCCAGAGGGATGCTCCCCCATCGCTAAGGCTTTTAAGTCGAAAAGCGAGGAGGTTTTCCCGGTTGAAAAACCTAAGACTGTTGCTAAGAGCCTAGCCATAGGAGACCCTGGTGACGGCATATATGCTTTAAGAGCAATAAGGGAATCTGAAGGTTTTGCCGAATACGCTACGGACGAGGAAATAGTTGAAGGGATGAAACTGTTAGCGAAAACAGAGGGGATCTTCGCCGAACCGGCTGGAGGGGTCTCAATCGCGGTCCTCAAAAAACTGGTTGAGCAAGGAGAGATATCGAGGGATGAAGAAGTCGTCTGCCTAGTAACGGGCAGCGGCTTCAAATCACTAGAAGTATTTTCATCCTACGCCTCTAGCGTGATAGAAATACCGCCTGATTCTACTCGTCTTAAAGATGCGATAAGTGGTTAGGAGGCTGATGCAGATGGGTAAAGTGAATGTAGCTCTGTTTGGAAACCTGGCTAAGATCGCGGGTGAAAAGACAACTTTAGTCGACGCTTCAACGTTAGGCGAAGTTCTAAATGCTTTAGTAGAGAGGTATGGAGAGGCCTTCAGAAACAGGATCTATGATGAAAATAATAGGCCTAGAAGATTCATAAATATATATGTAAATGGTAAGGATGTGCGTTTTCTGGACGGGTTAGAAACAAAGCTGAACGATAGCGATAAAGTTTTTATGGTTCCTGCTGTAGGTGGTGGTTGAATACTGCCCTTAAGGGATGTTGAAAGAATGGTTAGACCTGTTCCTGAACAATTTGAAAATTCTGAGGAGAACCTCGTCGGAGCTTCGCTCCACTCTTTTTCAAACATACCGAAAAACCTCTCGCTTTCGAACGATGAGCTCGAATTCTATTCGCGCCAAATAGTTTTTTCGGATATTGGTTACGAAGGCCAGATTAAACTTAAGAATGCAAAAGTTTGCATAGTTGGTCTTGGGGGACTTGGTTCCCCTGCGGCTCTGCAACTGGCCGCCATGGGAGTAGGGCATATACGTCTGGTTGACCACGATGTTGTTGAAACATCAAACCTACAGAGACAATACATTTATAGTATTAAGTATCTTGGATATCCGAAGGTCGAGGTTGCTGCGAAGAGATTAAAAGAGCTGAACCCCAACATAGATGTCGAGCCCCTACCCTTATCACTCAACTATCGCAACGCTGATGAAATAATAGAGGGCATGGATGTTATTATTGACGGCTTCGATCGTATGGGCCCCCGTTATGCTGTCAACCGTGCATGTCACAAACTAGGGGTACCGTATGTTTACGGGGCTGCAATAATGACCTTTGGAAATGCGTCAACGATCATTCCAGGAGAGACGCCTTGTTTAGAATGCTTCCAGGGAGGTATTGATGAAGCCACATTACCCACCTGTGCCACCGTAGGGGTTCACCCATCGATTCTCAACATTGTAGCAAGTATCGAGGTCTCTGAGGCGGTGAGAATAATTCTCGGGAAGAAACCGTTGCTAGCCGGCAAACTACTGTATTGTGATATTAGTGAAATGTCCTTCGAGAGTATAAATTTATCGAGAGTGGAAAATTGCCCTGTATGTGGATCCAACCCCGTCGAATTTAAAAATGAAGGCGAGAGCGTTTTTGAAGTTTGCGGGAGAGAGGGGGGAAGGACTTTTCTAGCAGTTCCAAGGGGAAATCTTAACCTGGATATAGATAAGCTATTCCATCTCATTAGCGGCCTGAAAGACTTCAACGTAGAAGTTAAAGCGGATCTCGGGATCACGTTCACAAGCAGATCCGGAGAAAGGATCAGCATACTGAAGAGTGGTATAATGATAATAGCGAACGTTAGGAGTAAGGAAGAAGTATACCGTTTGTATGACGAAATAGTGGTTAACGGATTAGGGGTCAGTGCTTGTGAGAGCATTTGTGAAGCGGAACATTGTCAAGTTCCATCCGCCAGGAGGATTGCAACAAATTGTCCGTTTCTTTAGCAGAGGATTTTGAAAAATTCATTGGACGCTACTCCCTAGGCCGAGACAGTAATCCTTATGACATTACTGGCTCGCAACATTTTCTCAGAATTAAAGTCCCCGGCGGAGTTTTAACGTCTAGCCAGTTCCGTCAAATTGCCACCCTATCTTCAAAATACGGGAGGGGAATTGCGGAGATAACGGATAGGCAGGACATACAGTTGCATTGGATCAGGGCTGAAGATTCTTTAGATATCTTCAGTTTCATGGATAAGATAGGTTTTACGACTGACATGTGCGGTCAGGGTTTTAAGGGTGCAAGATATGGTGATGTAAGGAATGCGGTATGCTGCCCGGCCTCTGGGATTGAAAAGAATGAAATATTCAACCCTTATCCTATTGCTAAAGAAATAACTGGATTCTTCACCGGAAATCCGGATTTTCTAGATCTTCCTAGAAAATTCAAGATATCGGTATCCGGTTGTGGTGCTGATTGTACTAGAGCGGCGATAAACGATCTGGCTTTTGTTGCCGTGAAGAATAAGGATGAAATAGGTTTCACAGTCTTGGTTGGCGGTAGCATAGGAGCATCCTTGCCAGGGCCTAGATTAGCGAGGCCAACGAAAATCTTCATTAGGCCGGAAGAAGTGTTCAATACCGCAGTCGCAGTGGTTGAGCTCTACAGGGACTACGGCAATAGGGAGAACAAGGCAAAAGCCAGGTTTAAGTGGCTTATTGAAAATTGGGGGGTTGAGAAGTTCGTCTCGATTCTTGAAAACAAGACGGGTAAAGATTTCCAAACATACGATGGCCCAGTATTCCTAAGAAGAACGGGTCATGAAGGCGTACAGCCCCAGAAAGTTGAAGGTTACTATTATTTTAATATCCCGCTCTTAGGAGGACGATTAACAAGCTTCCTGATGAATCAAGTAGCGGACTTAGCCGACAAGTTTGGAAGCGGGGAGCTTAGACTTACTCCAACTCAGAACATAATAATTCCAAACATTAGGGAGGATTATAAGAAGGCTGTTTTGAAAGCTTTAACTGAAATAAAGATTCCTATGGATCGCTCTAGGACTAGGTGGCTCAGCGTGGGTTGTGCATCAGACTTCTGCGGAAAAGCGGTCGACATGCATGCAAAGAAAACACTTGAGGATATAGTGGAACACTTGGAGAAATATTTTGGTTTGAAGGTGTTAAACAGTATGGATTTACGTATAAACGTCAGTGGGTGTCCTAACGACTGTGGCGCAAGCCTGATATCTGACATAGGGTTACTCGGTAGACAAATGAAAGTAGACCAGGGTTTAAAGCAGGTTTACGATATATATGTAGGTGGAAGTCTAGGCGAAAACCCGTCGCTTGGGAGACGCGTTGAAGAAAGTGTTCCGGCCGAAGAAGTAATATTTAGGGTAACGTCTTTCATAGCTAACTATTTGAAAAATAGGAATCCCGGTGAAGATATAGCCAGTTTCTGTAAAAGACACTCGAAAGAGGAGTTGAAAAAGCTTCTTCAAAAACCGGGGGTGAATCAGCATGCTCACTAAGGATAAATTACGAGTTGAGAAAGTCGGGGATAGATTATACAGGATAGATGCTCGTGGACTGGTTTGCCCCTATCCGCAGCTGCTGGTTTTTAGAGCCCTTAGCAGTTTATCCGCTGGAGACGTTTTGGAAGTATTGGTCGATAATCCTCCATCGGTCAAGGATATTCCGCCGATATTAGAGGAAAGGGGGCATAAGGTTGATGTGGTTCAATTAGACAGCGTAACGTGGAGAATGCTAGTCCATATATGTAAATGACTTCCAGTGAAATAAGAAATTAACGGGCTGATCTTAGGCTACGTGAACACTGTTGAGGCTTTCTTTTTCAGCAACATGGTGAAGCTCCTCATCGCCCGTTAAGAATTGGAATGTGTTCACCGTTTTAGCTGAAACTATTTGCAGGGCATCAGCCTGGTAGATGTGGTGTTTTTCAACGAGCCTCCAGGCCTCGGAGAGAATCCTCATCCTGACAGGTATGAGCAGCAGCCTGCCGAGCTTCAGAAGCCTCCTGGTTTCCACTATGAAGCGTCTCCTTGAAACCGTGTGCTTCTCTTCGCTAAGCCTGTTGCGCATCCTCGACGTGTCGAAGGCTCCCAGAACCTCGCCGATGTTCCAGCTGCTAAAGGCCAGAGTTACTTCTCCCGAGTATGCTTTAAGAAACATGTTTTTAACGAGCAGCTCCCAGGCTCCTTCACATACCTTTTCACAATGCTGCCTGAATCAAGATACGCTACTGTTTCTCTCATCCCTCATAACCCTGATCAATTCGCTAACAGGCCCGCCTTCAGGCTCAACAGGCTCAAAATCTATCTCCCTGCCTTCATAGTCCTTCAAATCCTTCAAGGCTTGCTCCAGAAAATCCTCGGCCATCTCCTCCCTCATGATTTCTTCAAGCATTTTAGAGGCCTCCACCCTTTTTTCGACGCCGTTAACTTGAATTTTTCCCACACTTCCTTGTCTACGTAGATGCTTGTCTTCGTCTTACCCATACTTCAAGCCTCTGTATACTGAATATACCTAAAGTAGGTATTTAAGCCTAATAATCCAAGTTTTAACACTTAACAGAGATTTTTAACCAGCTTACAGTTATAATCCTACCCGTAATGATGGGCCGCGAATTGTCCGGCGAGGAGCTTGACGCCTACTCGAGGCAGATAGTTCTTAAAGACATAGGTTACGAGGGGCAGAGAAAGATTAGGGGCGGGAGGGTCTGCGTTATCGGTGTCGGCGGGCTCGGCTCAACGATAATTACCCAGCTCGCAGGAATGGGCATCGGCTTCCTTAGGATGGTTGACCGCGACGTGGTTGAGAGGGCTAATCTTCACAGGCAGGGGGTTTACAGCGTTAAGGATTTGGGCGTGCCTAAGGTTGAGGCTGCTGAGAACAGGATTAGGGAAATAAACCCTGACGTTGAGGTTGAGGCCCTTCCCGTTTCAGTTAACGACCATAATGCTGAGAGCATTGTTAAAGGCGTTGACGTGGTTGTAGACGGGTTGGACAGCCTACGTGTAAGGAGGATTGTAAACAGGGCTTGCATCGGGCTCCGCGTGCCCTACGTCTTCGGGTCAGCCGTGGAAATGTTCGGTAACGCTTCGACGATAATCCCTGGGGAAACACCCTGTTTAGACTGCTTCCTTCCCAGCCAGGAGCCTTCAGCAACCTGTGCAACAGTCGGCGTGCACCCTTCACTGGTCTCTATTATCGCGAGCATACAGGTTTCTGAGGCCGTGAGAATAATCACTGGGGCTAAGCCCGTTCTAACGAGTAAGCTGCTCTTCTTCGACCTTAGGAACATGCTTTTAGAAACCATTGAGATAAAGCGTTCAGAATCATGTGAAACATGTGGAGGAAATCCTTCAGTTAGGGGTGAAGCCAAGGAGGGTTTCAACGTTGAACAGGTTTGCTCCACAAGAGGATTATCCTACTACATAGTTTCTCCAAACAATGTTTTAAAGCTTAGCCTTCAAAAAGCCTTCCCCCAAGCTCAGGGCCTAAAGGAGAAGGCGAGACATAGGCATAGTATTGTTCTCCTAACAGACGAGGGCGTGGAAATACATTTGATGAGCTCGGGAGTCGGTATTCTTAGGGGTGTTAAAAACGAGAAGGATGCTGTCAAGAAATATATGGATGCGCTGCGCTTTTTCAAGCCATTATGAAACACCTGCTTAAACAGGGCTGCATGCGTGTCGCATTACCGCTGGCTCTCCGTTTCAGTGTTTAAACGTCAGGATTCAACCGGGCTCCATAATGCTTCCGCATTCACGGCTAGCGACAATAATCCTAGACGAGTGTTCCTGTCGAGCCTTGTTAAATCAGCCACGTAGATTCCGTGAAACGTCAGGATGGACAGCCTGTTCCCCTGGACAATAATGGTGCTTGGCAAAACCGTTTCCCTCCGAACACTACCATTCTCATCCTCGAAGACGATGATAACGTTGGCGCTTCTCCTTCCCCCGCCCACCGGCAGTATTTCAACAATCCTTTTAATCCTTGCAACATTATACTTCCTCGCAATGTAGCTGGCAACCGCGTCCCTGCTCTCAGCATCCAGCTTCCTGTAATCCTCGATTACGCCGAGCTCATCCTCCTTCTCATCGTAAAGTATAACCATGTGGGGGTAGGAAGCCGGGAAGGGCAGCCTTGCGCTGACGTTGCGTAAAGCATAGCCCTCTCTGGCTGAAACCTTAAGGGAATTGTTTTCCCAGCTTATCTTAACGCCAGCCGGGTTTATTAAAGCAACGCGCCCAGCATCGCTTGAGCCGGGTCTCTCCCGTAGGAGACCGTTATACTCGTTCACGATCCTGCCGTCGTAAACCTCCACCATCCTGTTCACATACTTCGTCAGAGTCGGGCGGTGGGAAACCAGTAGTAGCGTTGAACCAGCCAGATGGCTTAAAACACCCCTTATGATTTCCTCCTCAAGGTCAACAGCGATGTTTGAAGTGGACTCGTCTAGGAAAAGCACGCGCGGCCTTCGCACGAGCGCCCTAGCTATGCACACCATTTGCTTCTGCCCCCCGGAGAGCCTTCTCCCCGCTTCACCGATATCCGTATCGTAGGCTAGGGGGAGCCTCATCACG
>JAFNIQ010000065.1 GCA_017601395.1 Candidatus Brockarchaeota archaeon | reverse complement strand
CAGCATACCGGTTGAAGAGAACGATGTGAAGGTCGACATCGTGGTTACAGAATCCAGCATCATAAGGCGCGACCTTGGAGAGCCAAGATCTGGTTTAAGCAGGAAAAAAATCGACGTGCATAAACTTGCCACCTCTTCCCTCTTCATGGCACTCTTCATTGTGCTTAGGGCAGTCCCAACCTTCCCAATCATAGGGGTACCTGGAGGAAGCTTCCCGGTTTCAGATGTCATTCTGCCGCTTTACGGCGTCTTGCTCGAGCCTGCTCACGGCGCCACCGTAATCCTCTTAGGAACAATCCTAGGTTTCTTAATAAAGCCTCCCAGGTTTCTTTACCTGGACTTCCTACCGCCGCTGGTTAACACTTTGACAGTGAGTCTACTCTGGAGGAGGAAGACATGGTTAGCACTCCTCATCTATGTTTCCGTACTAGCCGTTTTCATGACAGGGCCTTTTAGCCTGATACTTATACACCTCGACCTTCCAGGCTTAGAGGCAGATTTGCCATTCCACTGGCTGCACCTCATAGCAATTCCCGTCTCCCTGATTCTCATTAGGCTTGGAAATTTTAAACACAAGGCTGATCCAATTGCATTGAAGTTTTCAGGATGCGCTTTACTCGGAACCATGGGGCAACACTCTATGGGTAGTGCACTATTCGGATACGTGTTCGGTCTAACCGGGATGATAAATAGAGAGGGGTTTGAGAAAATCTGGTATACGGTATTCTGGATATATCCTATAGAGAGGATGCTTCTAGTCTTGGTCAGCACGCTGGTTGGAGTCCCGGCTATTCGAGTATTGACTAGGATAATATGGAGGCCTCAGAACCCATCGTAAGGCTCGCCCGTCCATATCGGCCTTGCCTCGCCAACGGTGAAAACTGAGCCCGTAACAAGTATTCTACCCTCTTCCCCGGCGCACGACAAGGCTCGAGCCACCGCCTCCTTAACAGTCGGCTCAGAACTGTATTTAGCATTCAGATCCTTCAAAACATCCTCCATTCTCTCCATCGGAAGAGCTCTCCCCATGACGCCGTGCTCAGTTAAGATGAACTCATCCGTGATCCTCGCAACAGATCGGAGAATCTTATCGTATTCCTTATCCGAGGAAATACTGACGACTGTTTTAAACCTGGCTCCCGGCAGCATTTCCTCTATGCTCGACGACAACGCTTCAGCAGCCGCCGGATCCTTTGCGCAATCCAATATGACTAGTGGCCTTTGACTCACGGGCTCCAGCCTCCCCGGCCACACAATGTTAGCAAGACCCCTTCTTATGGCATCCTCATTAAAGTCCGATTTACCAGTTAGCTCGGAAAACCTGAGATAGCTCGCTATGGCCGTCGATACGTTCGTCGCCTGAAAACTCCCCCTGAGCGAAACCTTAAGGCTCTTCAAAAGCGTTTTCCCAAGTTCAACATCTAAAAGCATCCCGGTTAAGTCTGATCTTAAAACTCTGTGCTTAACATCCCTGGATACCAAGGTGAGCTCGGAGCCCAATTCCATGCAGCGTTCCTCTATGACTTTAAGCGCTGAACCTGAGCAAGCCGTTACGGTGGGCCGCCCCGGCCTTATTATGCCTGCTTTCTCAAAAGCTATCTTCTCAACAGTATCACCCAAGTGCTTCATATGCTCTAAAGAGACGTTTGTTATGACTGAGAGCACCGGGTCGCATGCGTTTGTCGCGTCCAGTCTACCTCCCATACCCACCTCAACGACAGCCACGTCAACGTTTTTCACCGAGAAATACTTATATGCCATTGAAACGTTGCACTCGAAAAAGGTTGGAAAGCGTCCTAACCTTCTCGAAACCTTTTCACCAGCCTCTTTAACCACCTCATAGGTCTCCACGACTTCCCTCCTGGTTATTTCACGGCCATCCACGGCTATCCTCTCTGTGAACCTGCATAGGTGCGGCTTCGTGAACGTTCCAACCTTAAGACCCTCCTCGCGTAGGATTGAGCTTATCATGCTGACTGTGGAACCCTTCCCATTAGTACCACCTACGAGGATCACAGGATAGTCCTGCTCCGGGTTTCCAAGCTCGTTCAGAACCCCTTTGACAACATCCAAGCCTAGCTTTATCCCCCTCAGCTCGTAGAGCTCCTTTAGCACCCGCACGTACTCAGCGTCATCAGTCCAAGCACTCAATTATTGAAGCACCCCCTTTAGCGTGCGCTGAGGGAAACGTATCCTATCCATCATTTCTTAACGGTGGAAATCGTCTTGTTTAAATGTCTTACTGAGACGGATTGAAGCCCGGGAGTATGCGGGTTTACATCGTTTCCCGCTCATCGGAGAGGATTATACCATGATAGACCTGAATCAGAGCCCCAGTTGCTCGTCTGCCCACGAGATATTTGGGGCCGGCTTCCCGAGTAGGATGAGTCATTGAAGCAAGGTTTTAGGGGAAGAACCTGTCCCATTCCTTCGTTGCACGTAAATTGAAGAGGGGAAAGGCCTTACAGCCATTCGTTAAGTGAAGGAGAAACATCTAAGGAAAAGCTTAAGTGCACGCGCTAAATCATGAGAAGCAATTTTCCCAGAATAAGGCTCTCAAGTTAACGATTCAGTTTCAACCCCATAATCCGGCAGAATGTCTTCAGCCTTCCGTATAGCGTGAAAAACAATATCCTGCGAGACCAGTAAAAACTCCTAGAACCCTGATGATCACAAGGATTAATGATATCCCTACACCGGTCGCGGCTACGGATGTAAAAATGCCTACAGCAGCTTGAGCAGCGCGCGTCATGCTTGTGTCAACAAGCGAGAATGCTTGTCTATCCATATTAAAGTAAACCTGAGCACGCTTGTAAAACGTCCTTTAGTATGCTGAATTCTCGTTATGCTGTAGATTCTTCACATCAACACCGCTTACGTTTTTATAATTTATCCTTTGCAATTTTTTCTTACCTGTCATAAGCCTGATTCTTAATATTCGTTTTAAAAGCTTAATAGCAGGATTAGAAATTAGTTTCCTCATGGAGTATAGACGCTTAGGTAGAACAGGTTTCAAAGTAAGCGTTCTCACCATAGGAGGCTGCGGCCCCGGAATAGCTCCAAACCCTGAGGAAGGCTTAAGGGCGTTTGAAAAAGCGGTTGAGAAAGGCATTAACATGGTTGATGTAGCGCCCAGCTATGGGGAGGCTGAAACTAGGCTTGGGCAATTAATAAGGAGGAACCGTGACAAGCTGGTAGTAACTGAGAAAACTCTTGAGAGAACCAGGGAGGGTGCTTGGAGAGAGCTCCGGCAAACCCTGTCCCGTTTCCAAGTTGAAAACCTAGACGTGTACCAGTTTCACGCAGTGAGCACGCTGGAGGAGCTTGAAAAGATTTTCAGTGGAGACGGTGCTGTGAAAGCTTTTCTGGAGGCTCGTGAACAAGGATTGATAAGACACATAGGGATAACAGCGCATTCGGACATGAGGATAGTTGTTAAAGCCCTTGAGAAGTTCGACTTCGACACAGTGCTGATACCTGTGAACGTTGGTAGCCTTATTGCACCTGCACCCGAGAACGATTTCAACCCGGTTCTGAAAATCGCGAGAGACAGGGATATTGGAGTCATCGCAATAAAGGCGATTTCAAAAGGCAGGTGGACGGGTGAGAGGAAATACCAGACTTGGTATGAGCCGATGGATGATCAGGAGGATATTGATAAGGCAGTGTGGTTCACCCTTTCCCAAGAGTCGGTTGCAACCTACTCAATGGCGTGCGACATAAGGCTTTGGCCAAAGATAATAAGTGCGGGCGAAAGGTTTAGAAAGCTCGCTACAGAGGAGCAGGAGGCGGTTGTAAAATATTTTAAGACTAAAGGGGTGAAGCCTCTTTTCCCATAGCGTTTCTCAACAGTCCTAGTCCGTTACTTTACTTCCCTCCAAGTTTAACGGGAAACGCGTCCCATTTATAGGCATGAAGCTATTTTGCTTAGAGAGGCTCCAGCATCCTTTAAGCCCAGTTCAAAAACTATTGGGCCGGTGAACACCATCTCTTTCAAAACTTTGAAAAAGCTTTCAATGTTAAGGTCTCCAGCCCCCAAGGGTAAATGATCCCTGACAACCAGCCTACCTTCCTCGACTCGCCTGTAGGCGTCGTGAAGATGTATTTCCCCAAGCCTCTCCGAACATTTTTTAAGAGCATCGTCAACGCTTACATCCCCAGAGTACCCGGCGAGAATATGGCCGGTGTCTATGCAGATCGACGTGTCAAACCTCTCAGCGACTTTAAGAGTTTTCGAAAAAGGGAACTCTATGGACTCCAAGGCTATTCTACGCGAGTCCACACCAGCATCAGCCATGTACGAGACTATCTGCTCAACGCTCCTTAAAGCATTATTGGCGAGAAACTCGAAGAAAAGCATCTTATATTCTTGTTTAACCTTCATCCTGTTGACCTCCGAAGCCAAGGGGCCTGCCACGTGAAGAACGTACGCGAGTGGTTTAAGATCCTCCAGGATCTCAACAGGCTTAACGACAGCGTTGACCGAAGCCACCCGAATATCCTCTACGGGGGAATCCAGCTCGATAGACCAGATGGGCAAGTGCACGGAGAAAGTAACACCCTTGTTCCTCATGAGCATCCATTCCTCCAGGTTTTTCCTTGAGAAGGAGGCTGGAAGAATATAGTAGAGATCTGTGTTAAGCTCTACGTGGTTGAAACCGATTTCGACAATCTTCCTAACTAGCTTAGGGTAGTCAAGAAATATTGCACTATTCTCCAGCTGTAAGGCTTCCAACACTTCGTCGAGCGAAAGGGCTGTAGCGCCAAGCCTTAAGCCAGCCCGATTCCTCATGATATTGCACTCCATGACACGGAATGGTTATAAGACTTATATGATGACCTCAGGCATTAAAACCACTCTGCTGGCCTCGTTTAAAACGGTTGAATGAGCCTTATCCACCGGGACCACTCTTCCATTCAAGACTATCGTAAGGTCCTCCGAAAGGCTTTCTGTTCCGGCTGCGAAAACCCTCTCCTTAAACTTCACCCCATATTTATCAGCCATTTTCTTAACCAGATCGTAGACAGTACTCCCCTCCTCCATATCCACCAGCGTCTCCGTAGACCCGACGATATCTCTAAACTGTCCTACGAGCTCAACGCGGATTTTCATATTCACTAACATAAGCAGATTTGCTTTAAAATAAATATTTCGTTCAAAGAAGCCTATAGTAGATCGACTAAGTCTGTTAGACTCGATATTTTTGGACAGTGCTCGCCTCCGAACATCCCTCTCCTGTCGATTAGAATGGCGTTCATACCGGCGGCACGCGCACCCAGATAGTCTTCTTCATACTTGTCACCGACATGCAGCATGTTCTCCACAGGAGTATTAGAAAGCCGGGAGGCGATACGGAATATTTCAGCATTAGGCTTCTCGCACCCTAAATCGCCAGAAGCCACAAGCATTTCGAAATATTCTAGGAGACCGGCTTTCCTCAAGTATGTCGCTAGGTTCCTGCTGGAGGAAACATTGGAAATAGTGATCAACTTGAAACCATTATCCTTAAGTTTCTTTAAAGTGGGCTCAGCATCCTCATAGGCCCGGAAACCTGCTTCAGACAGCCAGTGGCCACGCAACTGTTCAGCTAGATCCTGGTCCGAAATAGCAAGGTTCGAAACCATTTTCCGGAGCAGCCTAACCCAGGCTTTTTCGTTCCAAACTTCCCTAGTCCTTGCTTTCTCCTTACTCCACCATACGCGCGCATCCTCCAGGGCCTCCTTAACTTTAACGGATTCAAACCGATACCCTAACTTAAGCAGAATCCTGTGGAAAACCATATAGTCTTCTTCAGCTTCATAGTATAGTGTTCCGCCACAGTCGAAAGAAACCGTTTTAATCCGGTTTTTAAACAATAGGCACATCCTGCTTAATAATTCAACTTTTTTCCTTCCACCAGCAGAACAGTTTTCTACTCAACTCGTGTATCTTCCTAGCACTATCTATTGCTTTTTCAGCATCCTCTCTAGAATAGAGCTCCCTGGGAGGGGTGAAGGCGCTCTCATCACCGTAAAAAGCCGGACCTCTTTCTCCAGCAAGCCTTTTACTCACAATACTGATCGTTTCCAGCTCAAACCTAAACCAATCCGGAAGCTCTCTAACACGTGCTATTTCAACCAAAACATCGCTGACATCGTGTTCACGCGGATACTCCATGCCTAGCAGTCTGAGAACAGCCTTCAGGCTTAATTCAACACTTTCTTGCGCTCTTCTAATCGTTCTATGATACATCTCTTTGGTGAAGGCTTCTTCAGCCTCGTAGAGAGAATACTCAGCGTCGTCAAGATACCCTTTAGCCATAGCCTCAGTATTCAAATTTCAACAGCCTCTCCACGTTTTATATCGGGTTTTAAATCCCAGAGCCATGTCCCGTTTTTGAGATAAACACGTTTAGCTTTCAACTCATCCAGCCTTTTCCTAAGGCTCGTGAAAACAGACTCTAAAAAGTTGTCCTTGTCGACCAAGATAACCGCGTCCTCAACCATGTCCAAGTATATTGGCCTATGGATTTTCGCCTCCTCCGGAGTAAGTGGATAAAATTGTACCCACGTGTTAATGCCTTTCTTTCTAAGCTCCCTGTACGTTTGAGTATCTCTCAGCTTAATTAGGATTTTAGCCATGATCTCCATTTTCTCACTAATCCTTTTAGGAAGATTTTCAGCAACAACGAGAATATCCGTATCGCTAGACGGCTTAGCATCCCCTCTGGCTACAGAGCCGAAAACAACTACACTTATCAGTTTTTCTCCGAAAAAGCCGTTAAGGAGATTAAGAACCTCTCTAACAAACTCCCTCCTATCCGAATCAATTATATTGGATAATCCGTGTCTAAACCTCGTTAACCTTTGCATTCTGAAAATATTAAGCCGTTACACCTTATATACTTTTAGAGCAAAGAGAGAAGCAGGCTTCAACGCAAGATCGAATAGCCGACGTAGCTAACAGATTATGAAGCAAAGTTAATATTATTCGAAAAAATCCTGCAAACATGAGCTATGAAATAATAGAGGTTTCGACAAAAACTAGGCAACAGCTCATAGAAGTAACCTCGGCAATAAGGGAGCGAGTTAGAAGAAGCGGTGTGAATAAAGGCGTCTGCTTAATTCATGTTCCTCATACAACCGCCGGAATAACTTTAAATGAGAACGCTGATCCTAGTGTAGCCAGAGACATCCTCAACACTTTAAACCGTTTAATACCTGTTGAGGGTGATTACACCCATTTGGAGGGTAATGCACATGCACATGTGAAAGCAAGCATTGTCGGACACAACGCGATCCTGTTCATAGAGGACGGTGAACTCATACTGGGAACTTGGCAGGGAGTGTTTCTATGTGAGTTCGACGGACCCAGGAGGCGGAGGATTCTACTAAAGATAATTGGAGAATAAAAAGAGTGCGCGTCAAACCTTCTAGCAGAACGTCTATTCTCCTTCCTATGGCTGGAGGAGCCTTACGATTCAGAACCCACATGTTTTTACGAATAAATCTACGCAATCAGCAAGGCTTAAATAATTTGCTATCTAACTGATTATTGTGAAAAAGAAAATCGTGATCAAAGGCGACAGGGTTCAGGATGTAGGTTATAGGCTGTTTCTCCTGGATGCTGCAGAAGACTTGGGTTTAAAGGGTTTTCAAGCCAGGAACATCAAGGATTACGTTGAATTCATCGTGGAAGGTGATGACGGCAGGGTGATTGAATTCGTTAAATTCGCAAAGAGCAATTACCCTGAGTTCGCCAAGGTGGATGAAGTGCGGGAGGAGGATTACGACGGGGAAGTTATGTCTATGGACAGGTTTTACCACAGGTTCAGCGTTGACCAACTGGTTAAAATAGTGAACGTGGGAATCGGCATGATTGGAAGACAGGATACAATGATAGAGAAGCAGGATTTAATGCTAAAGAAGCAGGATACAATGATAGAGAAGCAGGATTTAATGTTGGGAAGAATGGATTTAATGTTGGAGAAACAGGACGAAATGTTAAGAAAACAGGACGAAACGATAATGGAGATAAGAGCATTAAGAGAAGACCTGAGAAGCTACATGGAAGAAAGGTTTGAAAAAATCGAAAGAGAGATAGCGGCGATAAAAGCCAAGATAGGTCTTTGAGTGAAAGCTATTTAACATCCTTCGTACAAACCGAGTAGAGTTGGAATGAGGAAAAAGCCTGGTGTCTCTGAAAATACATGTTTACGCATTACAAATTAGCTGGCATAAGTCTATGGGAATTATCGGAGAAAATTACCAGTGGTCGTTAAGTTATAAATTCGGAAATAAAAGATAATCTTTATGAACCGAGTTATTAGCAGAAAATGAGTTTTAGGAAAAATTTTGCAATGGGGCAGCAAGTCATACATGGAAGGAGGAGAGAAGGCGTGAGCAAGAGAGGAGGAAAGTTAAAGAACGAAAAGTTTTCCGCGTCCAAATGCAGAGAGAGTTTATTGTAAGAAACAGTTTCCCAACGAACACGCTTAACTCATATCGTAGTCGCTGGTAAATGAACTAAGCTGGAAGTCGAATACTTTTGTTTTCTCAACGGATTCTTATAGATCTCTATGACTTCCGATATTACGTTTGACAACTCCTCGGGCCTGCCCATGTTGATTCCGGGGCATATGAAAGCGTATTGATTAAAGTAGACATAGTATATCCCATCATTATAGTAAAACTCAGCCTCCTTCGGGTTTACAGATTTTGGTTTCTTGTAGACCAAAAAAGGCCATACCTTGCAAGAGAACGGTTTCAAGCCTAGTTCCTGTAGATTACATAATCCATACTCGTTCTGAAAGATACACTTTCCACCAATTTTCCTCAAGGAAGGCTTTACGCCAGCTACTACCGCTTCCGGCATGAGCTCGAAAATCCGTGCATATTCATAAGGACGGAGAATAACTTCGAATTTCATGCAGCACTTTCCACACCCGAGACAAGCCCAAGATTTCACTCTTCTCCATGGTATTTCCTTTGTCATGCTTTCCTACCAGTCGATAATTCACGTCTGAAACATACCGATATAAATTTTAAAAACCCAGCTATTCTTACATCGTCCTGAAGGGAAGCATAGTCAGAATTGTCTAACTCCTCTTAAGTAGTACACGCTTAAATGCCAATTTATATTACCTCGTGAATAACGATTGTAGAAAAATATTTTGCTTACGTCAGTCTAAAGACCACTGGGAGCCCCCTTTAACACTTTTATACCTAGAATAGTAGTGTTCAACAAAGAACCTTTTGCAACGCATGCTAAACCTTTAGCCTTTCTTCAATATTGCTAAGAACAGCTGACTCACCCCTGTAGCAGTCTGCATCGTCTCCTTCTCCACCTTGAGCATCCGGAATGCGAGCTAGCCTGCCTAAACATGGGACTCTCAGGCTTAAATCAAACTCAAAATTGAGGTTACGCTCAATTCACTATGAGCGTTACTGTAGTGCTCTTTAAAGTGTCGCATCCACTGGTTCCGGCCAAAGGTCAACCGTGTATTCGCCGTATTTAAACGGAAGGCTGGTCCAGCCGTTGCCGGAGCCTTTCTCAATAAAGCAAATAGCATTTTTCTTCTTTCACAGCATCAATCATAATAGTGATGTACGCCTGATTTCGTGTGCCAGTAAGGTTTATATAATACGTTTGACATACTCCGTATTACGATAATCTTGTCTGAAACAATCAGTTTAAGGCTCCCCCGAAAAATCTTAAGGGAGCTTAACGAGCTGGCAACCAAAGAGGGGAAAGACAGGTCGAAGCTCATACGTGAAATCTTGGAACAAAGCATTAAGACAAAAAACCTAGAGCATGCAGTCGAATCCTATCGTAAAGGGCAGGCTACAGGTTGGAAAGCCGCCCAAATGGCGGGCGTATCTTTATGGCACTTTTATAAGGCGTTAGCAGACAAGGGCATCCTCATCCAGTATTCCGAGCATGATCTAGAGATGGATCTTATGGATTAGAGGAGAAACGTTTTGCCCATAGTATCCAACACAAGCCCCCTCATATGGCTCTCGAAGGTCGGTGAGCTCTCGTTGCTCAAGAAGCTTTTCGGTGAAGTGGTTATTCCAGAGGAAGTTTACAAGGAGGCTGTTGAAAAAGGCTTAGAGGAAGGTTTCAGCGACGCGTTCGTAATTAAAGAGAGCGTTGACAACGGCTGGATAAGAGTCGTAAAGCTTGACGAAGACGGTGAGAAGCTATGTAGAAAAATCATGGAGCATGCTCCAGAAATCCATCTGGGAGAGGCTCAGGCAATAATACTGGCCCGTAGAAACAAAACGTTGCTGCTGATGGATGAGTCGAGTGGAAGAGCTTTCGCGGAAGCAATGGGCCTTAAAGTTAGAGGAACCGTCTACATCATTATTGAAGCATTGAGAAAAGGGTTGCTGGATAAAAACAATGCTAAAGAAACTGTTCTGATGCTGGCAAGTAAAGGCTTTAGGATTGAACCTAAACTTTTGGCTAGACTCTTAAGGGATGTGGAGAAATAGAAGTTATAAGAAAATAGGTTCTTATGGAGAAGCACGCGTTGGAGCATGGGCCAGCTACACGTTATTGATGGCTAGCAATACCGTTATTAAAAAGCCGAGGCATATGGCTATTTGAATCAAAGCGTCGTTCGAAACCCAAGGGGTGAGGCTTGGAGTTTCCACCCTCAGGTATACTTCAGACGGCTCCTCCGGGGGGTTTGCAAGCTCTAAGAGAACTATAACTCTCGACCCCTGCCCTTCAATGCTGAACCAACCGAGATCAATCTGGTCCACCTTAGCCACCCAGAGACAGCCTTCGAAAGAAACCCGCCTTAAAACGCTTGGCGTTTCAATGTCGCTGAGAACAGTCATCTCCCCCTTGAGACACATGGTTCCGGGACCAACGATCTTCACATGGTAAAACCTGCTTGGCTCCAGAACCAGGTCGACTAGCGTCCTTTCCTGCGTAATTGTCTGGGTGTGCACCACCGTCTTAAGTCCGCCGAACTCGGAGCAATATGCATACGCCGATAACCCTAGAACTATTAGAGACATCGCAAGCACTACGAGAGAAAACTTTCTCTTCAAGCTGCTTGCTCTGAAACCAGATCGGGATGGCTCAAGCCTCGGCGACTGTGAAAAAGCAGCATAAATCATGAGCACGATGAACATTACCACGGGTAGACTAGCACCATCCTCAAGCAAGGACACAAGTATGGAGAGAGAAGTAAGGTAGAGGGTAGCAGGCGTGATATCGTCCTCCGACATTTTTAGAACCTGGAGCATAAGCTCAAGGGTCGCGCCTAGGGCGAGCATCGTGAGGAAGACCCCCATGAGCCCTAGGTCCAGGTAGGCTGGGCCCAGCCATGTGGAGGTAAGGGTCCAGTTTTCCCCTTCGCCGTAGATCATGCGGATCCCTAGGAAATCACGCCTTAGACCCAGGCTTATCGCTCCTTTGGCAGACCCTAAAATCGGGTCATCCACGTAAAGCAGGATGTGTCTCAACACCTGCAGGTTAATGCTCTGCCTAAACAAGCTGAGTAATCCAGGAGTAAGGTAGGAAGCTAGAAGCACCATGAAGACAAGGAGCCCTACGATGAGCATCCTGCCTGTGTTTGAGCACCTGTATAAAACTACTAAAAGAAACCCTAAGCTGATCGCTAGCAAGTCATGCATATATCCCCGTTTAAGGCGAAGACTAGGGCGCCGATGGCGAAGACCATGATGCTTAACGCGTATGAAACCACCCCATTCTTCTTCATCCTGTTCAACGAGAATGAGCAAGCCCCCAGCATAAACAGGGGCAGAGCAAGCTCCCTCGCGGGCGAGAGCTTCGCATGCTCTAAGATAGCAGG
>JAFNIQ010000014.1:12862-35133 GCA_017601395.1 Candidatus Brockarchaeota archaeon | reverse complement strand
CCAGTTATTCAAGCCCACCTTTCACAACCTCGTGCTCCTCACCCAGACCAGTATTGGGCAGCTAATGAAAACTCTGTGAAGCCGTTTAATGCATCACTTAAATACCTTCAACACTATTCCTCATGCCGAGATAAGCAACATTCACGTCAAAAAGAATGGTTTACGACCCATTCCCTTCAACAGGTCAAAAAACCTCTCTCCTCAGCCTTCAAATGGTTCCTGTTCTTGGGACCACCCATGGGTAAGCTTTATTGCAACAACTTCGTTTTCAAAAGGCGTCTCACTCCTTTAAGCCTCAAGGAAATAGTCTTCCAGACCTTGGAGAAAAGGAACCGGTCTGTATAGTGCTGCGAGGTGTTTCTCCAAGGTAGCGTTGCTAGCGCCTATCCTTCGATTTCTGCTCCGCCTGGTTCGTTCTCATAGGCTGTTTGCCACTGCACGTGACTCGTGTAGCTTATTATAGTACTGACGAAGTTCCCTATGACAAGCGTGTGGTAGTGGTACCCGATTGTACGGCGATACAGTGAAATGCTGCATGGCCTCCGTATACTAGTGTGCTATGGGCAGTTCCAAGATCGGCATTATGGTCCATTACACCAATGAATAATGGTCCGTTGGAAGGCGATCAGTCTACTATTACGTTGACACACATGAGAGTGTAGCCACCGTACTCGTCTCCGTATCCCGGCGAAGTGTCTCCCATATCGAATGTTATGATCGCACCTATGCTTGCATCAGTTAACTCAAACACTTCCCATATGATGGGACGTTTGTAGTCCCCCTCGTACTCCACGTATCCACTATATTCTCCAAATTTTAAAGACGCTATGGATTCTCCATGCTTCAAAGAATCTATTGAAACGAAAGTTTAACGGGTTTTGGAGGATTTAATGCTGACCGTTCCTCCAGCAGTTCTCTAACTTCATTTTTAATTTGGTATTACCTTTTCCTCTGTAACTCTCCAAAGTAACCAATCATCTTGCCATTTACTTTTTGTTCTAATTCTATTATCTTTTTCTTTTTTAACACCAGCATCCAACCATATTTTATCATAATATATGTCTCGTGCTTAAATCCACTGACCCCCTTCTTTTTTATATTTTCATTGGTTTATTACCCACTTGGTCCCGTGTATCGGCAGGTAAATATTTTTTCCTCCTAGGTTTAAAGATTAGTAAAGCAATTCCCGCGATTGCCATGATGAGGCCTATGCTTGCTATGACGCTGCCAATCATCTTCCTCCCGAAGATTGTTGAGACGGTTGTTTTCTCCTGCCATTCTAGTGCCGCGTTGATAATTATTTTCTCATCTACATCTTTTAAAGGGTTTTCAACGACAAAACATACGCTGAACGCTGAGCCTACCTGGTCTTCTGTTAGCGAGATGTTGAAGCTTGAAGAGTTGACGTTCTCCTGCTCAAGTATGGTTGTGTAGTTTTTGCCGGCAAGCCAATCCCAATAGTTAGGATACGTCATAACGTAGAAGTTAAACCTGTTTCCATTCATCTCTGTAACGTTGCCCCTGAGCCTGAAATCCTTAGCCTCTTCGATTAAAACCTGAGGGGTTGAAGCCACGTAGCTGGTGCAATCTGTTCTAGAAGATCTCTCAATCCAGCTGATCGTTGAGTCAACGAGGACCGTTGGCTCTACTTCAGGCTCATGTTCCTCCACGACAAAATAGAGCGCGTCGGGCAGGTTTTCCTTCAAAGCTATTGAGAAGTTGATGCTAACTGAGGTTTTACCCTTCTCCTCGAAGTAAGCATTGTAGGATAAGCCTGCTTTCCATAGGTTGAAGTTAACGCGGTCGAAAACGTAGAAGTTGAAAGGCTTCTGGGGGGATGATTGTTCAACGGCGTTCACTGTTATCACGAAACCCCTTTCCTCTCCGGAGAAAGGAGGCGTGGCCCCCCAGCATGCCTCGTACTTCAAGGGGGTTTCCACTCTGAGAACCTTTTCGACAAGTTTCTCGCTGCCAGTTTTCCATCCGGCTGAAACACTCAGGGTTTCACCTTCAACCAGTATTCGGCTTCTAGGCTCCCAACCGACATCTGCCGGAGCAATTATCGCGCTGAAGATCCCAACTGCGAACAGTATTAAACCCGCTATAAACGCTATTTTTTGAACAGGATTATTCAAATTCCACCCGATCATGTTTAAAGTCTTGATATAAATTTTTCTCGGCCGCATTAAAGTATTCAATGCTTTCGAAGAACACATTGCGTAATAAAGGTGAACAACTGGAAGAAGTCCCCCAGCGAGGAAACTCTGGTAAATTTGTTTATGCCTCTAGTTCCCCGATCTTCCCGAGGAAGACCAAGTCCAAGCTATATGCTTCAGCCTCCTGAAGATTTACCGAGCCTGTTTTCAAGAAGCCCCTCAGCTCCTCGGATATTCTCTCAGGATTGTTAACTATGAGCTTCCCAATGTTCTCGTTGAAAGCCGGCATTAAAAGCATTTCAACAGCGTTGTTTAGCAAGCCCTTAACCCAGACAGGTATCACATACCTGTAGCCGAGATCGTCGAGAAGCTCTACAGCCGGGTGGAAATGCCCGACTACGACTCTCCTAACATTGTCCCAACCTTTCTTTTCGAGAATAGTGTCAACCCTCTTATGACCATGCGTGAAGAGAACACCGTTAGTCAAGAATCCGTCAGGATCCATTAGCTCAACTCCCTCTGGCAGGACAGCGTAAAGATCTCCGTCGTGGTTCCCGGGAACAATCCCAACCCATTCAAACCTGCTAACTATTATTCGCATGAACTCTGGGATCTCCATCCACTCCAGCCCTCGAGGGCCGTATACAGTGTGCTTCAAGTCTCCAAGGATTAAGAGCCGATTAGCAGACGTTTTCTCAGCAAGGCTTAAGATGCGAGTAAGGATCCTCTTGGTTAGGCTTGGAAGCTTGATTCCCTTAAGCCTTATCTCACCCTCATAACCTATATGCGTATCTGCAATAACTAGGGTTTCTCCGGCGAGTAGAGCCGGCTCGCCTTTAATAAGCTTAAATCCTGTTCCCGCGTTCAAGACCAAGGTAATAACCGGGATGATTGAAGATAAGGATAGCGTTGACAGGATTCCTGAGGAGATAGCTGGGCTTCTTAAGACTCATGGTATGACACGTGAGTGTGAGGAGAAGATCATAAGTGCTTTCGGTGAAAGAGGCAGAAGAGCCTTGAAGACAGTTGTTTCAAAAAGGGTGAAGAAGTATGTTCTTCAGCCTTCGAACAGAATTAGGTGGATTATCGTTGGCAGGGAGGAGGAGTACCTCGTTATCCCGCTGGTGAAGTATTGTTCTTGCCGCGATTTCTTCTATTACATAATGACCGGAGAAGCATACGCCTGCTATCACCTTCTAGCGCAAATAATTGCTGAGTTCTCGGGATTATATGACGAAGTGAGAGAATTAGACGAGGTCTACGATAGGGTTATTGCTTCAAGGCTCTTCATATACTAGAGCCTACAGCTTGAAGAGCCTCTCGCGGCTCAGATTAATAACTAACCTAGCACTTTTCATCCACTATTAAAATTCATATACTAGCACGGATGTAGATGGAATATCTCGTAAGTCAACCAGGCCGCCACCGTCCAGGCTGCTAAAACACCCTCGTAGACTGAAACCTTCTCCCCCGTCATGCTCCATATTTCATCAGAGGGTCTTCCCCTAGGGTAGGCTCCGATTAGGAAGCATGTTGGAACACCGTCTTCTGAAACACTCTTAACGTAGTCTCGGATTTCAACCATCCTGCCAACATGCGTGAAGAGTATTCTACGAGGGTACTCGTCTAAAACCCTTAAAGCATCCTTTTTCGACACTGTTTCCATAAGGATTCTTCCACCCGGGCCCAGGATTCTGCCCTTGGAGAGAAGCTTCTCCATCAGCCCTATGAAGTTCCCGTAGGTCACTGGAAACCTTATTCTCTCCCTTGGGACAATCCATTTTCCGGCTACAGTGTGCACCACCACCCCTAGTTTCCCAGCCCTGTAGACCGGGGAGTCTGAAACTATTTTAAGACAGGTGTGTAAAATATCCGGCCGGCCTCTTTTCCAACTGTTTTCAAGCCTCAGAATAGCCTTATGGTGGATGCTTCTCTCAAGCATTGTTTCCAAGGGGCTTTTACCCTTTTTAACAGCGTTTTTAACAACCTGCGGGTGGGCGGCAATCTCCCTGGGAACAAGCTCAAGGCTCGAGTCGAAAAAACATATGAGACTCTTCATCCCTAGGCCTCCCCCTGCTAAACCTTATAAAACCTTTGCTTCCAGAGGGAGACTGAAGACTGTTGGAGGCTGTGCACGTTAAGGCGGTTCCGGCGGACATTCTGATAGAGAGGATTGCAGAATACCTTAGGGAGAACGTTAAGGAGGTAAATCCCCCTAAGTGGGCTCTTTTCGTTAAAACAGGTAGCCACAGGGAGAGGCCTCCGGATCGTTTAGACTGGTGGCATGTTAGAGCCGCCTCGATACTCAGGAGGCTTTACATAAAGGGCCCGACGGGTGTTTCAAGGCTCAGGAAAGCATACGGAGGCAGGAAGAAATACCCGATGAGGAGGGCGCATAAGGTTAGGGCAGGTGGAGCAGTAATCAGAAAGATTCTTCAGCAGCTTGAAGCAGCAGGTCTCGTCAGCAAGTCGAACAAGGGCAGGTGGCTCACGCCGAAGGGAGTCTCACTCCTTGACAGGCTGTCCCGTGAGGCTGTTGGAAAAGGGTAGTTGGAGAAATGAGCGAGGACGAGGAGATTGCAAGAATACTTGAACAGCGGCGTAGACAGATGGAGAAGGATCTTGAGGAAAGAAGGCGCAGGCAGGAGGAGCAGACGGTTATAAAGACTTTAAGCAGGATTGTCTTCACCCCGGAGGCTAGGAGCCGTTTGAACAATCTCAGGCTGGTTAAGCCCCAGCTTGCAGAGCAGGTTGAAAAGTACCTTATAGCTCTGGCGCAACAGGGTAAGCTTAAAATACCTGTTGAAGACGAGTATTTGAAGGAGATCTTGGAGAGAATATACTTGTCTTCAAAAAGAGGAATGAGGTGAGGAGAACTGGCTAGAAGCAAGACAGTTGGGAAGAAGCTACGCCTGCAGGCTGAGTTGAAGAGATCCTATTCCGTGCCAACCTGGGTAATAGCCAAGACACGTGGGAAAGTCAGGTTCACACATCGTTGGAGAAACTGGAGAAGGAGCAGGATCAAGCTTTAGGGTGTCGGCTATGAGCAGTAAGGCTGAGGAGACTGTTTTCACAATAAATCTTTCAAGAGTCAAGAACGCACCCTTCCCGGATAGGCGTGAGGTCGCTATTCGAAAGATCCGGGAGAAGGCTTCCAAGGCTTTCAAGGGTAAGAGAATAATCATGGGGAGTGATTTGAACGAGTATGTTCACTCCAACCTCGGGAGGGTTTTGAAGGGTCGTCTGAGGGTTCTCGCCGTCGTTAAAGAGGACGAGGTTCTTCTAAGGCTCCCGAGTCAAGGTCAGCGATAAGTCATGGAAGTAGCAAGGGCCTCGATCTGGAAGACTCCTTTCATAGGAGCCTACTCAAAGGTCTTCGGGGTTAACGCTGTGGTCAATAAGAACGCGCCCCAGGGCTTCCTGAGGAGGCTTAGGGATTTCCTAAGAGTTGACTCGATAGCGTTGACAAACATAGGCGGTGTTCACGCTGTCTCGTCGATGATAGCGGTGAATTCGAACTTCATAATCGCCCCGGACACTGTTGAGGATGAGGAGCTGAGGGAGCTGGAGTCGCTTGGAAAGGAGATCATGAGGGTTGAAAGCAGGCTTAAAGCATGGGGGAACATGATGATTCTCTCAGATAAGGGAGCGCTTTTCTCGACAAGGGTTCCCAAGAACGAGGCTAAAGCGATAGTTGACTTCCTAGGGGTCGACTATGATTTCGCAAGCCTTGCCAACTATGTTGCGATAGGTGCTCTCGCGGTACCCGGTGAGGAGCTCTGCTTCGCCTCCAGGCTTCTGTCAGAGCGGGAGAAGAGGACTCTGGGAGACGTTTTGAAGCTCAGGGTTTACACAGTGTCGGTTAACGACGGATTGGCTTTCATAAGGCTCGGAATGCTCGCAAGCCCATATGGGGTGCTTGTTGGAGAATCTACAACCGGGGCTGAGCTTATGAACATATCCTTAGCACTGAAAAGTTTTTAACAACCCCCGTCTCCAGGCTCAGGCATGCCCCTGTTTAAAGTGAAAGGCGTGTTCAGAAAGCCTTTGAGGGAAATCCCGTTCTCCATAACCGTGGAGGCTCCCTCAGAGAAGATCGCCCTGGAGAAGACCTACTCCATGATAGGGAGTAGGCATCGTGTTAAAAGGGAGAATATTAAAATACTTAGCTTAGAGGAGGTTAAGCCTGAAACCGATGAGTGAGGAGGAGCTTAGGAAAGCCATAACTGAGCTCAGGTCGTTCGAAACCATTATGGAGGAGCTTAGGTCGAGGTATCAGCTTATAGTGGCATCTATAAACGACCTTCAGGTTTCCAAGTCCGCCCTGGAAGAGATTTCTAAGGCGGGCGAGGGTGTTGAGCTTTTCCTAGACATAGGTGGAGGAGTCTACGGTAAGGCGGTTTTAAAAGACACTAACAGGTTTCTCGTAAACACCGGGTCGGGAATACTTATTGAGAGAAGCCTAGAGGAGACTCTTAAAATGGTTGAGAAAAGGCTTAGCGAGCTGAACGACGCGCGTGGATCCATCGAGACCCAGATGAGCAGTCTCCAAGCCAGGATAGAAGAAAGCAGGAGTAGGGTTCAACTGCTTTACGAGAAGCTTAAGAAATAGTGCTCCTGATGAAGGTAGGCGAGCTTTTCAAGTCTCTCGTGGAGGCTGTTTCAACAAGGCCCCTCAGTCGGGAGAAGATCGAAGAGATTCTTGACGACTACGGGCTTAAACTCATCCTCTGCGACGTGGCCCTTCCGCTAGTCGACGAGTTGAAGAGGACGCTTGCTGAAACCCTTGAGGGCCGGAGGACTCCTCTTTTCGACAGGGATGCTGTTAAGAAACTCGTCGAACAGGAGTTGACGCTATTCCTCTTGAAAACGCTGGGCGATACTCAGATCGACCTTGTTGAGGAGGCGCGAAAATCGCAGAAGCCTTTTAAACTTCTTTTCATAGGCGTCAACGGTGTTGGGAAAACCACGACGATAGCTAAGGTTGCACACATGCTTAAGGAGAACGGTTTAAGCGTCCTCTTGGCTTGCAGTGACACTTTCAGAGCTGGGGCGGTTGAACAGCTAGGCCAACATGCTAGGGCACTTGGACTGCCAATGGTTTTCAAAAAATATGGCTCAGACCCTGCGAGCGTAGGCTTCGAAGCGGTTCACCAAGCCTCTAGAAAAGGTGTGGACGCTGTCCTCATAGACACCGCTGGGAGAATGCATACCGACATAAACCTTATGGATGAGCTTAAGAAGATTAAGAGGGTTGTCGAGCCTTCGTACACAATACTTGTCGTGGATGCTTTAACAGGGAACGATGCTTGGAACCAGGCTGTAGACTTCAGCAGCCACGTCGGCTTCGACGCAGTTATACTGGCTAAGTTCGACGCTGACGTTAAGGGAGGGGCTGCGCTCTCAGTATCCTTCATATCCAAGAAGCCCGTCATATACGTTGGAACAGGGCAGAAATACTCCGACCTTAAAAGGTTCAACCCTAAGGAGTATGTCAACAGCCTAATGTCGCTTGTCTAACACTGGGGGAAAAGAATATATCCATGCTTCCCGATTTAAACCTGGCATGGGGCTTACGGATAGGGTTAGAACAATGGTTAGAGTGCTGAAGCTCAGCGAGAAACCCGGCGTGTCGGAGCTGAAGCTGTCGCTGAAGATCTTTCTAATCGGAATCCTTATAGTCGGGGGAATGGCGTTCGTAGTGCATATTGTCGCCTCGCTCCTCCAGCTGACGGGCGTAAAGCTCGGATAAAGGGTTGTGGAGCAGGATGAGCAGGAATAAGGCTGCGGAGCCAAAGTTTTTCCTCGTGAGAACCTCCATAGGTCAGGAGATGTCTTCAGCCCTCATGATTAAAAACAGGTGTGAAGTCGAGGGTCTTCCGATTCACTCTGTAATAGTCCTGCCGGGTTTAAAAGGCTATATTTACATCGAGGCCGACTCCCCCTTCCCGGTTGAAGAGGCGATAAGGGATATTAAGCATGTTAAAAGGCGGGTTCAGGGCAGTCTCAGCGTCAATGACCTTAAAAGGTATTTCGAGGAGAAACCGGTTGTTACAGAGATTAAAGTAGGAGATATTGTTGAAATAGTTGGGGGCCTGCTTAAGAAGAACCGCGCCAGGGTTTTAGAGGTAAACCCTGAGAGGAACGAGGTTACGGTGGAGCTAGACGGCGCCGTAGCCCCGTTTCCGATAACGCTTAAAATGGACAGCGTAAGGGTTGTTGAGGAGGGTCAAGGTAAGCTTTAAACCGGTTTCCCAGGGCTCGACTCCTTAGGAAATATTTTTAAGGCTTGCAGGAGCCTCACGCCTGAAAGGTGTTTAAAACTGGCTAAGAAGACTCTCAGCCTGATAGTGGAGGGCGGCAACGCTTCACCCGGGCCACCCTTGGGCCCAGCCATAGGCCCCCTAGGGATTAACGTTGGGGCCGTGGTGGCCAAGATAAACGAGGTTACGAAAGAGTTTAAGGGGATGAAGGTCCCGGTTGAGCTCGAGGTTGATACTGATACGAAGCAGTTCATAGTTACTCTTAAAACCCCCACCACCTCGGCTCTGATAGCTAAGGAGGCTGGGATAGACAAGGGGTCTGGAACACCCGGCAAGGAGACTAAGGGAAACCTGAGCTTCCAGACAGTTGTTAAAATAGCCAGGATGAAGATGAACGACACCTATTCTAAGACGCTTAAAGGAGTGGTTAAGGAGGTCCTGGGGACTTGTCAAAGCATGGGTGTGACGGTCGACTCCAAGCCGCCGAAGGAGGTTATTAGGATGCTCGAGAAAGGAGAGTACGACGAGGCTTTAAGCAGGGAGGGCGCGTAGAATGTCAGCAACGCTTTCAGTCAGCAAGAGTTCGCTGGAGGATGCATTAAGGAAAGCCGTTTCCCCGGAGTACAGTAGGCCTAGAAAGTTTCTGCAGAGTGTTGAAATAGTTGTGTGCCTAACCGGGGTAGACCTGTCTAAGCCGGATCAAAGGTTCACGGAGCTCGTGGAGCTTCCGCACAGCCCCTATAGGACGCAGCCTAAAATATGCGTTTTCACAGACGGCTCCTTGACTACTGAAGCAAAGAATCTTGGGCTAGACATTCTTTCAAGAGAAGCTTTAAGCAGCATGGCTGGTAAGAAGAAGAACTGTAGGAAAATCGCGCAGTCCTATGATTTCTTCATAGCCGAGGCGCCGCTCATGCCGTTGGTCGGCAGGGTGCTAGGCCAGTTCCTCGGACCCAAGAACAAGATGCCTATACCGGTTCCACCGGCCTCGTCAATAACGCCGATTGTTGAAAGGCTCAGGAGAAGCGTGCGGCTCGTGCTCAAATCCAGCCTCGCTGTATCGTGTAAAATAGGGCATGAAGAGATGCCTGTTCAGCAGCTTCTGGAGAACGCTGGCACAGTCCTGTCGACGGTTGAGAGAAGACTCCCCCATTCAGGATCAGTGAGGTACGTAGGGTTTAAGACAACCATGGGTAGAATTGTTAAAGCATCAAGGGAGGCTAAGGCTTGAGCCAGCAGGTTCTTAAGGCAAGGGTTGTTGACGAGATTCTCCGCCTATTAGAGTCAAGCAGGACGGTGATGCTCGTAAACACTTTCAGGGTTAAGTCCGTAACGATAAACGAGGCCAGGAGGAGGCTCAGGGGGAGAGCTATTCTGAAACATGTTAAGACAACGCTTCTGCAGAAGGCTGCTGAGAAAACAGGCTCGCAAGCTTTAAGAGAATTCTTAAAGAAGCATGCTTCCAAGGGCTCGGTGATGCTGATTGTTTCAAACGAGGATCCATATGTGCTTCAGCAGGAGCTTAAGAAATATTCAATAAGGCTGCCTCTTAACGCCGGTGACGTTGTAGACAGGGAGATAGTTGTCCCCGCGGGAAACACTGGTCTTCCAGCCGGCCCAGTGATATCTTCTCTAAACGAGGTCGGCCTGCCGACGAGGATTGAAACTGGAAGCATATGGATAACCAAGGACACCGTGGTCGCGAAGCCCGGGGACGTGGTTACGCCGCAACTAGCCTCTGTCCTCTCGAAGCTTAACATAAGGCCGGTTGAAGCATTCATAAAATCATACGCAGCTATTCACAACGGTATAGTATACAGCGAGGAAGTACTCTCAACAACCTTCGAGGATATTGTGAAGGAACTCTCCAGGAGCGTTGAAAACGCTTTTAAGCTGTCCGTTGCAGCATTCTTCCCGACGCCCGAAAGCCTTAGAATAATGCTTAGAGAAGCCTTCTCTAAGGCGGTTACACTAAGCCTTAAAGCATATTACTACGATGAGAACACGGTTAAAATACTGCTGCAGACGGCAAGAGCCGAGGCACGCCAGCTTGAAGCCGTGGTTGAAAAAACCTGATCCTGGAGTCTTGAAGACGTGGCTAAGGGAACGTTTCAACCAATTTAATGCTTAAAGAGGTTTTAGCAGGCTTAAAAGATGTTTGAAAAGTGAATAAAAGCTTAAAAACACCCCGTGCAAGAATGCTCAGAAAATTCTGAGGTGGATGCTGATGTCTGAATACATCCATGCGGCACTGCTCCTGCATTCTGCGAAGCAGGAGATTACAGAGGATAGGATAAAAGCCATAATGAGGGCGGCAGGTATAGAGCCGGATGAAGCCAGGATTAAAGTACTTGTCTCCTCGCTTTCAAAAGTGAACATCGACGAAGTACTGTCGGCGCCGCTGGCAATAGGTCCAGTAGCCCCGGCTGCGCCAGCAGCCCAGCAGGCGCCGGCTGAGAAGAAGGAGGAGAAGGAGGAGAAGCCAGCCGAGGAAATGGCTGGGCTGGGTGCACTTTTCGAGTGACAATTCTCTAAACAGGATTAAAATCATAGCATCATTTTCAGCTTTCCACATTCTTGCCCATTTCAGCAGGAACGCTTTTTAGCCTCCGCGTCAACGAACATTCTGAAAGAATATCTAATGTGGACCTATATCCATCAGCATTACCTCCAGGTTTTTCTTGTCAAACAGCTGCTCCTTCATAAGTTGAAGGAAGGACGGCTTTAGAACGGCCTACCAAATCTTTCCCCGCGTACTAGTTCATCGTCCATGTTTAACAAGCTACTATAACACCAGATGAAGAAATAAGTTTAGGCGTTTTAACTAGAAAAGCCCCGGAAACAGACTTGAGGATAAGTCAAACGAGAATGAAAAACTTTTTAAACCATCAGCACTATAACTAAAAAACAAGGGGCCGATCGTCTAAGTGGTTAGGACACCTGCCTGACATGCAAATGCACAGCAGGCGCAGGAAATTGCGGTTCGAGTCCGCGTCGGCCCATTTCCTCTTTCAAACTCATCCAGTGATCAGGCTTACTTTTCGACCTCATTCTTTATGAGAGATTAGAAGAGTTATGTTTTAAAGTAGCTCAGTTTCATGAGTAATTAGAGAGATGGTAAACCCGAAGGTTAAGAAACGCCTCATAAATTCTCTCGATTACCTTAGGAAGATGAATTTCTTTAAAGATTATTCAAACTTAACATCCGAGGAGATCCTTGAAAAGATATTCAGCGGAGAAATAGGATACAAAAATTGGTGGGGGGAGAAGGAGGAGGAAGAAAACAGCATTTACATTCCTCCAAGGGGAGTTCTTCTAAAAGAATCCATAGAGGACTTCCAAGGTTGTCCATAGGTTTTCCCTTAAGTTCGAGGAGCCACATGTATGTCCAAGCCCCCTTCTCCTTTTAGCCTCTCAACCTCATCGGGCCTAAACACGATTAGGTACCATCTTTTCTCCGGCATTCGGCGGTATTGGTATCCGTATCTTAACTCGTTTATCTTACCCATTACGGGTTCCATAGGGAGAGGGAAGCATGAAGCATAATCTGCTCAACATTTACTAGCTTTATATAAGTTACCATGGGTGTCATTAATGAAAATGGTAATGCGGGGAGAGCCTCCTCTTATGCTTGGACTGGATCTTGGAACATCCAGCGTCAAGGCAACGCTGGTCGACAGCAGGGGCTCAGCATTGTTAAGCACGAGCAGACCGTATCCGATTGAGTCGCCTGTTCCGGGATGGTGCGAGCAGGATCCTGCTGTATGGTGGAGGAGCGTTAAGGAGGTTGTTCACGAGCTTCTCAGTAAAACCGGGTTCAGCGGACACTCTGTTTCAAGCTTATGCGTTTCCGGCCAGATGCATGGAATGATTCTTCTAAATAGTTACGGACAGGTTTTGAGGCCCGCCATAATATGGTCTGACAACAGGAGTAGGAGTCAATGCGTGCAGATTGAGAATGAGCTTGGAGTAGAAGCATTGATAGAGATAACTGGGAACAGGGCGGCCACCGGCTTCGCTGCCGTAAGCTTCCTATGGGTCAGGCAGAACGAGCCGAGGATCGCGGAGGCTGTGAAAACACTGCTTTTCCCAAAGGATTATATTAGGATGATGCTTACGGGTGTTGTCTGCACGGATTTCAGCGACGCTTCAGGATCCCTGCTTCTCGACATACGTAGAAGACAATGGTCTCAGGAGATCGCGTCCATCTTAGGCATAGGGTTAGACGCTCTCCCCGAGATAAAGTGCTCGCACGAGGCTGCTGGAGAACTTACCAGACGGGCTGCCGAGGCATTGGGCTTAAGGCCCGGGACGGTTGTTGCGACAGGCGGCGGAGACTCGATGGTGGGGGCTCTCGGTTGCGGCGTAACGCGTGAAGGAGTCTGGTCGGTAAACATAGGTACTGGAGGCCAGGTTCTAAGCCCGACGTCTAGGCCAGTGGTGGACATGATGGGTCGGACGAATACTTTCTGCCACGCTGCTCCAGACATGTGGGTTGTTCAAGGCTCAACGCTTTCAGCAGGCTTATCTCTAAGATGGTTTAAGGATGCTCTTGGAAGAGAGGAGAAGCGTCTTTCAGAAGCTTGTGGAATAGATGTTTACGATATTTTAACCCTGGAGGCTGCTAAGGCACCCCCGTGTTCGAAAGGCCTTGTTTTCCTACCATACCTGATAGGAGAGAGGACTCCTCACAACGATCCTGCCGCAAGAGGTGTTTTTTTCGGCCTTAGCCTTGCACATGATAAGACGCACATGGTTAGGGCTGTCCTAGAAGGTGTGGCTTTTGCACTTAGGGACTGTAAAGAGGTTTTAACAGGGCTCGGGTTGAAACCTGAGAAACTGGTTTTCAGAGGAGGAGGCTCAGGTAGCAGGCTCTGGAGAGAAATACTGGCTAACATTCTCTCGGAAACCGTTGTGAGCACTGCTCAGCTGAATGATGTTTCCTTCGGCTCCTGCCTGCTAGCTGGGACTGCTTATGGCTTGTGGAGAGACTTGAACCAGGCATGCGCTGAAACAATTAAGTATGGCGATTCGTCTAACCCGGATCCTTCGGCTTCAAAAATCTACGATAAACAGTACCGGCTATACGTTTCCCTATACCGTCATCTCAAGCCTCTTTTCCAACTTCTCGCAGAGCAAGAACAGGCAGTTAACGGTCATTCTCCGAGAAGGCTTTAGGTATGCTATTTTCATACGGCGGCTGCAGTATACCCTTCTCAGTAACTATCCCCGAGATTAGCTCAGGCGGAGTAACATCGAATGCAGGGTTAATAGCCTCAACCCCCTCCACGGTGACAAGCCGGCCGAGAAAACACGTGACCTCGGAAGGGTCTCTCTCCTCAATAGGAATATCCTGTGGCTTCGTCGCAAGGTCGAAAGTTGACAAGGGCGCTGCAACATAGAACGACACGCCGTAATGTTTCGCCAAAACCGCCAGCGTCAGGGTTCCAATCTTGTTCGCTACATGCCCGGTTGCAAGAACCCTGTCCGCGCCCACGAGAACCTTGTCAACCATGCTTCTTGACATAACGTATCCAGCCATGGAGTCGCAGATCAGCTTAAACGGGACACCGTATTTCCTGAGCTCCCAAGCCGTGAGCCTCGCACCTTGGAGCAACGGCCTAGTTTCAGTAGCCAGCACGGAAATCCTCCTCCCCTCCTCCCAGGCGAGCCTTATTATCCCGAGAGCAGTACCATACTCCACAGTACCTAGGCCACCCGTGTTGCAATGCGTAAGAATCCTGTCGCCATCCCTAATCAGTTCCAAACCGTTCCTAGCGATCCTGAGGTTTGTCTCAACATCCTCGTCAGCAATCCTACCGGCCTCCTCGAGAAGCCTCTTCCTTAAATCACTCACCGTCCTAGCCTCCTCCACCACTCGAAGACACCTGTCTATCGCCCAGCTCAGATTCCTCCCAGTAGGCCTAGCGAGCCTAAGCTCCTCCGCGGCTTTCAAAATCCTGTTTTTCAGCTTCTCAGCATCACTCCCCCTGTACCTTAGAGCCTCAAGAGCAAGGCCGTAGGCTGCGGCAACCCCGATTAACGGAGCCCCCCTGATCTGCATTTTTCTTATCGCAGAAATTACTTGACGGACACTCGTAAGCCTAAGCCACTTCTCCGAATAGGGAAGCCTGGAGGAATCAAGCGCGTAAACCACCCTATTCTTGAAGAATATGCTCCTCATTACATCTATGATACAGCCCCTGAGAATTAAAAAAACTTGCGGAAAAACGGTGTCGAAAATCCTTATATTCCCAAACCAAACTGAACCATACTAGGCGGAGGTCGCCAAGCCTGGTCAAACAGGCACGAGGCTAGAGGCGCGAGGCTTAGGACCTCGTCCCGTAGGGGTTCGTGGGTTCAAATCCCACCCTCCGCACTTCTCCAGACTAACCATACGGTAACCTCGTCTCCCCAGACATCTATATCACCGAGCTTGTAATCTTCGATATTCCTCCCCAATTCATAACCTGCAACTCGGGTTGCAAATCCCCTTTGGATGAGCATGTCGGTTAATGAATTGAGCAGATTTTTCATCGCCGCAAAATCATCTTCATGTATCACCTCTATGGTTATCTTATTGGCAATTTTAGATTCCAATTCGCAGAGCAAGTAGATTTGAGGAATCATTATTACCTTCCTGCCTCGTGCCACTTCTTTTATCTTGGGATTGTTCATGAACTTATCCACAAGAATCCTCTCACGCTCTCCGAGAGCTTTCTCGACTTCTTCAAGAGTATTACGATACTTCACAGTTGTGGAGAGCATCTCATCGAATAATCCAATTTCGACAAAACGAATCTTGGTACTTTCCTCATTGAACGCTACATAGAATAGGCCCTCTTTACAAACCGGGTCTATGCGAATTCGGCCCTGGTTTCCGCTTACGCTTGCCATGCCATCTCCAGAGAAGAACCCTCTCACATATGCCCTTTTACCCTCTTCGTCAAGATGCTCTAAAGGCGGGTGAAATTCATAATGTCCTGGTCCCTTAATACCAAGGTCCCATAGGTCAAAGAACACTTCCTTACGATAAACCCCTACTTCATAGCTTTCGCTTATTCTTCCTTCAATTTCAAGAGGTCACCCAGGACATTATCCTCTAAGAGCTCCCTCACGGGCATAGCGAAGGAAACAAACCCCATTTCAACCTGCTTCCTAATAGCCCAATCTATTTGAAGATTAAACGGTCGGAAAATACAGGGTAATTGGATGCGCGGGTAAAAACATACGTTTGAGAGTAAACCTGACCGATTACGATCTTAGTTTCAAGCACAATTCTTTCAGCCGACGAACTAAAAAACTTTTTAAATTAGGATTAAAACAGAGTATTGTTGTTGTCAAGATATGAAGTCAGATTAATATCTGTTGAAGAAAAAGAAAGATTAATGGATAAATATGGTGAGCGGCTTCTCTACGAAGAGAGAGCAGACATATACGGATGTTGCATCAAACTGTTAACCGATGTAAAGTATGTGAAGGAGCGTTGGGAGGAAAGCTTCTATCCAATGTCGGCACATGTTCGCTCCCATGGAAGATTGATTGTGACAAACGAGACGGGTGGAGAGCAAAGCGTGTTCTATGACCCGCTTTCGAAAACAGCCTTCCTAATCAACGTAGATTATTATGGCTGGGTGAAATCCATAGCCTTGAGTGTTGCAAGCGATATTCTTGAAGATAGTCATGGAATAAATTCGGTCCACGGCGCATGCGTGGACGTAGATGGTAAAGGGGCTTGTCTAATCGCTCCTTCTGGAACAGGAAAAACCACTCATACGTATGGTCTTCTTAGGCTTAAGGGAATACGTGTCATATCAGATGACTGGTTTTTCGTCCGCCTAATGGGAGAGCAAGCTATCGCGTTTGCTTCGGAGAAAAATTTCTATATACAGGCAGATATTGCAGATAACTGGGGCGAATATCAAAAACTTGTTGAGAAAGCGGAATTCGATTCGAAAGGTAGAGCCGTAGTAAACGTAAGATGGGTTGTTGGCAAGGGCAAAATTTTGCATATGACTACGTTGAAAAAGGCCATATTACTTAAGCGTGATCCGGTGGACAAGTCGGTTTTCGACAGGCTCTCCCCAGAAGAAGCATCCAGCTATATAGAGTCTGTCGACTTCTGCAATCCGCATATGCTTGTAAAGGACGAAAGGAAGACAGATTTAAGAAGGAGATTCTTTAAAGAATTTTTTAACCACTTGGAGGCCTATATTGTGAATACTGCTGCACCGATTCTTCAAAGCCATAACGCTGTTAAAGAAATTTTAGGGTTATAGGCTATTCGCGTGCTAACTGATAGTTCATTCAGAGGGTGTAGCCGAAAACATTTATATTGCTTAACGGGCTCCTGTAGCGTAAAGGTTGATGGGAAGGAGGGTCTAATTGGAAGGAGCTTTTAAACAGAAAATTGCTTACTTCTCAATGGAGATTGCATTGTCTAACGATATTCACACTTACAGCGGAGGCCTAGGGGTTCTCGCAGGCGATGTAGTAAGGTCAAGCGCAGATCTTAACCTTCCCCTGTTAGCGGTCACGCTCGTAAGCAAAAAAGGATACTTTAGGCAAGAACTAACCCGTGAAGGAAAACAAATAGAGCATACTGATTCTTGGGAGCCTTCACAGTTCATGCAACAATTACCTGAAGAAGTTACGGTTAAAATCCAAGGCAGAGATGTTCGCATAAAAGTTTGGCGATACATCATGAAAAGCGTGTTGGGCTGGGAGGTTCCAGTATATTTTCTGGACACTGATATTGAGGGGAATCCTCCTGAGGATAGGGAAATAACTTCACTTTTATATGGTGGTGATGAAAGATATCGCATAAAGCAAGAGATTGTTCTAGGAATAGGAGGCGTCAGAATGTTAGAAAAGCTTAACGTCCTCGTCCATAAATATCATATGAATGAGGGTCATTCCAGCTTCCTAGCTCTTGAATTGCTGCGTAAATTCGAGATGGATATAAATAAAGTTAGAAACTTATGCGTGTTCACTACGCACACGCCGGTTGAAGCTGGGCACGATAAATTCTCATACGAGCTTGTTCAAGAAACTTTAGGAGAATTCATTCCACTAAATATTTTAAAAAGCTTAGGTGGACAGGATAGATTGAACATGACGCTTCTTGCACTGAATCTGAGCAACTATGTTAACGGCGTAGCGAAGATGCATGGAATTATTTCTAGAGAAATGTTCCCAAGCCATAAGATTCACGCGATAACAAATGGCGTCCACTCTTACACTTGGACGTGTGAAAGTTTTAGACGACTATATGATAAGTATCTTCCGGGATGGGCGCATGAGCCTGAACTACTTATAAGAATAGATATAGTCCCGAACGATGAAATCTGGCAGGCTCATATGGCAGCGAAGAAAATCCTAATCGACTATGTCAATACGACGACAAATATTGGCATGGACTATGAAGCTTTAACAATAGGGTTTGCGCGAAGAGCCACGGAATATAAAAGGCATACGCTTATATTTTCAGATCCTGAGAGGCTGCGTAGAGTAAACAGCAGAGGAAGAATTCAGCTCATCTTTGCTGGAAAAGCTCATCCGAAAGACTATCGGGGGAAGATGCTGATCGAAGAACTGTTTAGGTATAAAGAAATGTTTAAGGATGAGATAAAAATAGCCTACTTAGAAAACTATGATATAAACGTTGCAGCCAAACTTGTTTCAGGGGTTGACGTTTGGCTGAACACGCCTCTCCCTCCCATGGAAGCTTCGGGCACAAGCGGGATGAAGGCTGCTCACAATGGTGTGATAAATTTCAGCGTCTTAGATGGCTGGTGGGTTGAAGGCTGGATAGAAGGCATTACAGGATGGGCAATAGGTCCCTCTCCAGAAGAACAAGCATCAACAGAAGAGCTAAAAGCTAGAGAGCTCAATGATCTCTATGGAAAATTAGAGTATGTAATAATTCCGTCGTATTACAAGCGAAGAGATGAGTGGATACCGATGATGAAAAATTCGATAGGAAAAATAGCATCTTATTTCAACAGCCATAGAATGATGCATAGATATGTGACTGAAGCGTATTTATAGAGATTCACATTAGATTATTATTCTCTAAGCTTAAATATTTCGGGAGGCCTCAACATGTTGTGTTATTAATATTGAAAGTAATAGCAGTTTATGAGTTGAAGCATGGAAATACCAGAACCGCGACCTCTTTGCACTTTTAATTAGGCAGCGGGTAGCGCTCTAATAGAAGTGACTATATGAGTGCACTTTGTTGAGCCTCAGCTAAGGCCGTATCAGGCTTTTAAGAATATAGTAGTATGCTGGCTTAGGATTATAGGACTCGTCAAAGATCAGAGCTGAACCGTATCCGCTGAAAAACTCTGGAATCCAAGAGTATCGATCCGTGAAACCCCACATTACGAATGCAGTGCATTTTTCTGAAGAGAGACAAACCATAAGCACGTCACGATATATTTCTGCTTGTCTAACTAAGTCTGCAGATTCAGCGGGCAGCTTTAACCGAACATCCATTTCAGTAATATGAATATCCAGGCCCAGATCACTGAGGCGTTTAATGTTGGCTGAAATTTCTTGCGGTGTTGGATAATGCTCTGTGCTAACGTGCATCTGCAGGCCGACTCCGTGTATCGGCACACCTTTTTCCAAGAGGCTTTTAACTAAGTTGTAAACAGCATCCGATTTAACACCCAAGCCTTCGGCACCATAATCATTGTAGAAGAGAAGCGCCTGAGGATCCGCTTCATGTGCCCACCGGAATACCATCTCAATGTACTCTGGCCCTATGTTTCTCAGCCAAATAGTTTTCCTCAAAGATCCGTCGTCGTCAACCGCCTCGTTAACCACGTCCCACGCATAAACCCTTCCCTTATAACGGCTAACCACCGTGGTAATATGTTCGTAGAGGATGCTTATCCATTCCTCGCGGCTATAGTTTCCATGCGTAATCCATTCAGGCAGCTGATTATGCCAGACAAGCGTGTGCCCGCGTATCTTCATCCCGTTGGCCTCTGCAAAACTGACGATCGCATCCGCCTCGGCGAAGGAATAGACGTTGCGCTCGGGGTGGACTCTTTCAAATTTTAAGGCGTTTTCCGTAGTTAAAATGTTGAATTCCCTGCTAAGCGTCTCCGCGTACTCCCTTATTCTAAGCTGGTCAGCACCCACTGCCGCACCAATATAGATACCTTGTTTCTCGGCGAGCACTTTCAAGGGCGGAACCGCCTGCCTCAACTGTTCTATTTGAGCACTAAGCCTCAAAACCTGCTGCTTCAACTCCTCTACTTCTCTTTGCTTCATTACGAATCCAAACGCATATCCAATTATTATTCCAGCCAGTAAACCGGTTATTAGGCATTCTTTCGAAAAAGCCAGTGTGTTTCCCATGTTTAAACAAAACCACCTAGGGTTAATAAAAATTCTCATGAGCCGTTTTTCGTATTAAGCTTATTAACCTTCGAACTGCTTAGTAAACGGTGAATAAGATGGTTTTGAAAGAGGGGGATAATGCTCCGGATTTCACTCTTCAATCAGATGAAGGTAAAAAGATACCTCTAAAAGGTTACAGGGGGAGAAAAGTGGTGCTCTATTTTTATCCGAGGGACGGTACTCCAGGATGCACTCAGGAAGCGAGAAGATTCAGGGATTTGGCTGAAGAGTTCAGCAGAGAGAACGTTGTAATCATCGGGGTTAGCAGGGATAGCGTTGAATCGCATAAGAGGTTTAAAAAGGATAACGATTTGCCTTTCACACTCTTAAGCGATCCGGAAGCCAATGTTATCAAGAAATATGGAGCATGGGGAAAGAAGAATCTTTACGGTAAGCCTGTTATGGGCGTGGTGAGAACAACGTTCCTTATCGATGAAGAGGGGAAAATAAGGAGGATCTATAGGAACATTAAGCCTGAGGAGCATGCTGAAAAATGCTTGCTGGATTTAAAAAGCCTGGTTTCAAACAGGCAGGTATTGTGAAAATAGCCTCACGTAGTTGGGCAGAGTACACCCAGCAGTCTTCCTATAAGGGAGAATAGGTTTAATGAAACCCGTGTCTGAAAAACAGGTGTCTCCGCGAAGGGTCATTCTGCTAGTCGACGTAGACTATTTCTTCGCGCAGTGCGAGGAGGCTAGGAACCCATCTTTAAGAAACAAGCCCGTGGTTGTATGCGTCTACTCCGGACGGAACGGAGAAAGCGGTGTTGTAAGCACTGCAAACTATGAAGCGAGAAAGCATGGGGTTAAATCAGGCATCTCCATCTCCCTTGCTAAAAAGAGGCTGATGAATGTTGACGCAGTATTCCTCCCAGTCGACCACGAGTATTATAACAGGGTTTCAGACGAGGTGATGAGCATCCTTAAGAAGCATGCCGACATCTTCGAACAGGCTGGGGTTGACGAGGCCTATCTTGATGTGAGCAAGAGGGTTAAGGGTGATTTCGACAGGGCTGTAGAGTTGGCCAAGAAGATGAAGGAGGAGGTTAAGAGGAGCATGGGGTTAACCTGCTCCATCGGCATCGGTCCGAATAAGCTTGTCGCCAAGATTGCCGCCGACTTTCAGAAGCCGGACGGCTTAACTGTTGTTAAACCGGAGGAGGTTCAAGGCTTCCTTTCACCGTTACCGGTCAACCGGCTGATCGGAGTCGGGGTTAAGACTCAGGGCCTAATGGAAAGCCTTGGCATTAAAACAATAGGTGACCTGGCGAGCTACGATGTTAGGAAGCTAATTGAGCTTTTTGGGGAGAAGCTGGGTGTTTACTTCCATAATGCTTCCAGGGGAATAGACAACCAGCCTGTTAAGGAGAGAGGCGAGGCTTCGTCCATAAGCAGAATATCAACATTGAGGGAGGATACGCGGAACCTTGAGGCTATTTTGAAGAAGACGAGTGAGCTTTGCGACGAGATCCATGCTGAGCTCTTACGGCGGGGGCTGAGGGCTAAACAAGTTGGAATAATAGTTATTACGAAAGATATGGCTGTTCATAATAGGTCGAAAACCTTGGAACAGCCTACAAGCGACCCGGAGGCTATTAAAAAGAATGTTAGAGGTTTGTTTGAAAAGTTTCTGAGGGAGCCGGGGCTTGAAGCCAGAAGAGTAGGCGTTAGGGTCTCAGGTTTCGTTAAAGAAGAAGGGCAGAAACAGTTAAGGGCCTTCATACCAAGCTGAGACTTGTTCATACACGCTGGTTAAATGGCTCGTCAAGCCGCGGGAACCCTGTGACTAGGGTTTCAACAACCTTATGCTTGAGCTTGTGATAATGGATAGACCTATGCAGATGAGAAGCCCTCCTAAGAAGCCCAGCCAGTTGATAGTCTCATTGGCCAGCATTCTTAGGAAGAGGCTTAAAGCGACTAGGAACACGACCCCGACGCGGATCCTATTTTTCTCTCAAACGAGTCTTTGAATAGGATTCTTAGACCCAGAATAACTATTTGAAACAAACCGTAAACCAGCATTAGGTTTGCCACAGCCCTATATAGGACCGGGTTGTTTTCTACTGGAGCTGGAAGCATTATGCTGCTTGAAACCTCAACCAGTTGAAAATCCTTGAAAAAGCTAATCGCCTCAGTGCCCAAGTTAGGGTTAACAGCCCAAGTAACTCCAACCAGTATTATGAAGACACCGGTGTTGAAAACACCTATCCAGTCAGTTTCTTCTTTCCTCCTCGTTCCATTAACTCTAAGTTCATTAAGGCTAAGTTTTTATAAGCTTTTAAACCTCTAAGCTTTTATAGGCCAGTGAGCACAGTGGAAGAAGGCGATAAAACAAGGATTCTCTTCATCGAACCTCCTAAGGAGACTTGGTTTACTTGGTTTATAATGGGCGATTATTTAGCACCACCATACGGGATGATTCAGCTCGCAGCTATCTT
>JAFNIQ010000014.1:0-12840 GCA_017601395.1 Candidatus Brockarchaeota archaeon | reverse complement strand
AGATTGAAGTCCTGGATTGCAATGCTCAGCAATCGGATTGGAGGGGGATGAAGAGGAAAATAGAATCCTTCAACCCTCATATAGTTGCTTCAAGCGCCCTAGCTACATGCAACACTTACGTTGTTTCCAGGACTCTCGAAACGGTGAAAAAGATTGACCCAAATATTCTTACGGTTACGGGCGGGCGGCACTTCACCGTAACTACCCAAGAGAGCCTTGAAGAATACTCTGTTATAGACGTGATAGTAAGAGGAGAGGGGGAGCAGACTCTTACAGAGCTTGTTAAGAGCAGGATTAATAAGGCTGGCTTCTCAAGGATTAAAGGAATCTCCTTCAGAAACGGTGGCGAGATTAAGCGTGATCCTCCCGACCCCTTATTGAAAACCTGGATGCTCTCCCGTATCCCGGCTATCATTTCGTCAAGGATTTCGCCCATAAGTATCATTTCAGCGCAATGGCAGGTGGAAACACGCCTTATGCTCTTGTCGAGGGCTCAAGGGGCTGCGCGCACCGCTGCACCTTTTGCTCTCAATGGAAACATTGGCAAGGAAAGTGGAGGGTTAAATCCCCCAAGCGTGTTGCTGACGAAATGGAGTTCTGCCATAGGAACATGGGAGCAGGTTCATCTGGCTGGCTGACGAAATCATAAGCAGAGGAATATCGGAGGATATTATGTGGTTCCCCAAGCTAGGTGCGACGACGTTGTTAGAGGAGAAAGTATTCTTCCGAGGCTGAGGAGAGCGGGCTCCGCTGGGTCCTTCTAGGAGTGGAAAACCCGGATCCAAGCATTCTCGAATCGTTTAGAAAAGGCATAATTTGGGAGGAGGCTAAGGAGGAGGTGAAACTCTTGTGAAAGAACGATATTTTCACCCAGGCAATGTTCATAATAGGCTCCCGCAAGGATACTCCCCAGTCTATTGAAAAACTGAGGATTTTCACGGATGGGCTTGACCCTGATTTCGTCATTTTCTGTATCCTAACCCCGTTTCCAAGAACAGAGCTTTTCGAGGAGGCTAGGAGAAAAGGCTGGATAGAAGACTATAACTGGTCTCACTACGATATGGTTCACGCAGTAATGCCTACAGAGACGCTTTCAAGAAAGGAGGTTCAAGAGGAGCTGTACGAGTGTTACAGGCATTTCTACTGATCCTGGAGCAGGAGGATCCGGGGATTATTCTCGTCAAACCGGTTTAGGAGGAGAGTTTTCTTCTACATGGCTTTCAGAGGAGTAATACGGCAGGAAGACTCTCCCGGTGAAACCTATGCGGCGGACTTTTGAAAAACTCGTGGTAATAAGCGTCGCCGTCTACCTGGTCAGCTTGCTCACAGTCTTAATAATAGTTTTCAACCCGCCGCCGGTGCAAGCAGACCCTTCTTCTAGAAAGACTTTAACCTGGATAGTTTTCAACACGATCTGTGTAGGGGGGTTCTCGCGCCAGTCTTTCCAGAAACCTGTTCCAGGTTTTCCCCGAGAAGGCGGGTGGCAACGCTTCACTCCGAAAAAGAATCGAGGGGCACCATCCTGTTCGCGAAGCCTTTTCGACGCACGTGGTCAAAATAGATAAACATGTGTTTTGCGCAGCATGCACAGGCCTGTTTATAGGAGGCGTTTCCGCAATACTTCTTCTCAGGATTAAGCCTTGAAAAGAGCCCTCAACCAGTGTTGATAGGAGTCATCATGGTTATGCTTGTTCTACTGGGGCAGGCGGCTAAGGGATTCACACGCATGCTTCTAAACCTCGTCTTCCCAATTGGAGGCATGCTTGTTTTAATAGGCTTCGACAATCTTTTCGAAAGCCTTTTTCTCAACGCTTTCATCACAGCACTGATAGTTTTCTGAATTATGGTGAGGACAATGGTTTCCTCACGGAGCCATTGGAAAACCTGTTCCAGCTGCAGGTCTCGCTGCACAGCGGAAATCGACAACAATATTCAGTGGTTATCTGCGTCTACTGTAGAGGGCACCCAGCAATATCAGCATGCCGAGCAATATTAGGAATAATGGCCCGAATTCTATACGGTATTGCGCTGGCAGAAGAAGGTTCACCCCCATTAGAATCAGGAACACTCCGAAAACAATAGTTATGATTTGACCAAACCTTGGAATACCTAAACACTCATTCTCACGCCTCCAGTATTCCCTAGCCTGCTGAGGCGGAGGCGGGTATAACGATGCTCCACACTGCGCGCAAACCGTCGCCTCATCCGCGTTCTTGTAACCGCATTTAATGCAGTACACCATTTTAAACTCTAAATAGCTTCAAGGCTCCCTGTATAAGGGTTTTGGACAAAGTTATAAATAACTCCTCTTTCAAAACCGTTTTAACCAATACTTATTGAAGCACATGCTTATTCCCCACGCTGGAAACACTCAGCCTTAAACGCTTAATCTCTCACAACTACTTTAAACAAGCGGGTTGGGACATCCTAGGTTTTTAGGTTGAGCTGTAGCGCGCGCTAGCTGCTTTTTAGAGCTGGCGCCGGCAAATCTAAAGCCACCAGTAAAGGCTTCACAATAATCCCCTGCTCAGTATCCATAATTATTAAACTTGAGCCTTCAACAATATTATACTTTCTCCTAATCTTAACTGGAATAGTTTGCCATCATTTCCTCGTAACCAAGCTTTACGGAAAGTATTAAGGACTTAACGGGATGCTTCAGCATGCCTCTCTAGTTCAATCTTCCTGGAGACTGCGAAGCTCGCTTCACTGTTGCTCGCAGCGTTTATGATTTCCTCGGCGAGGCTTTCCGCCATGCTTTTTCTGGTTTTGAAGCTTTTCCTTTTCGCCCCGTCAACTATGTTTCTTATCGCCAAGTCTACTCTCCTCCCTGGGGAAATGTCTACGGACTGGTAGTAGACTATTCCACCGTAGCTGACTCTCGTCGTGTCCTCCCTGGGTGCGGAGTTTACAATTGCTTCCACAAGGATTTCAACAGGGTTCCTTCCGGTTTGAATATTTATTATTTCAAAGGCGTGTTTAACTATGTTTATGGCTTTGGCTTTTCTCCCGCCTGCTCTGGCTGTTTGAGCAACCCTGTTGGCCAAGCGTTCAACAATGTTTACACTATACTTCCAGAATTTCCTCTTCTCATGCCTTCCCCCGGAGTACGGGATGATTACTGGCCTAAGGCTGACTACGTTCGCCAGCCCGGGGTCTCTAACCTCTATCCCGCTAATATCCCACTTGTCGAACACCTTGCATTCTACGCTTGTCTTAGCCAAGAGTCGTGTTTGAAACGGACCGTGACACTTTATTTAAAGCTTACCTTGTCGGCTTCTGCTTCTTACCCTTTAAAAGAGCATCCAGGGAAACCCCGTTTACGCTTATAACCTTGTATCTCACTCCCGGAATGTCCCCCATGGATCTGCCCAGCGTGCCCCCGATTCCCGCAACTATTACCTCGTCCCTCTCGTTTATGAAGTTTAAGCCGCCGTCCTTCGGTACGAATGCCGTTATCTCCTTCCCATTCTTTATAAGCTGGACTCTGACGCATTTCCTGACAGCGCTGTTAGGCTGCTTGCTGGCTATCCCGACTTTCTCTAGGACGACTCCCCTCGCCATCGGGGCTCCCTCAAGCGGGTCGTAAAGCTCCTTGAGCCTGAGAACTCTCTTGGTGTAATACTTATAGCTCCACCTGAACTTTCTCCGAACCTTTATCAGGCTTCTGGCTGCGAATTCTCCTTTGCCCAAACCCTAGAATGCTTTGAAACAGGGTCTTATTAAGTTTCCGACGCCTATCTTATTTTCACGTCGCTGAGGCCGAAGTGCCTCCTAGCTATCTCCCTTATTCCCTGTATTCTAAACCCGTTTCTACCTATGGCCCTGCCCTTATCCACGTCGTCAACCGTTAAGTATGCGAATCTTCCCCCTTTAACACCGTTTTCAAGCCGTATTTCAAGCACTTTAACCGGGTGGAGAGCCCTTTTCAAGAATGTTTCAACATCCTCATGGTACTCTAATATCTGCACTTCCCTCCCTATTCTTTTTGAGAAATGCTGGAGCAGAATCCTGTAGCCGCGCCTGATTCTTTCAGCATCCTCAGGCTTGAGGAGGAAAAACACTGTCTTATTATCGTTAGCCATCACGCAGTCTATCGCCCGAGTGCCGGTTGCGCTCTCGAAGAAGCCTATGATGCTCAGCTCTTGGTTCGACCAGCTTATTCTTGCTTCATCCCTGCTTGTCATTCTGCTTTGTTTCCTCCAGTATTCCTGACTCCCCCTGGTTCAATATTCCTATAACGGAGGCGGGATGTTTTAAGTTTAACGCTTTACCCAGGACTATTCGGGAACCATCGTAGACTACTGCTGGCGTTTTAGAAAGCTCTATAGCGTTCCGAAGCTTGCTCAGCAATGGCTGCGGAAGGCTTGAAACATAGATTACGCCCTCCAGCTTACCTTGGAGCAGGAGACTATAGACCTCGTTGAACCCGGCTACGAAAGAGCCTGTTTTTGCAAGCAGTTCAAGCCTGCTGCTGAGCGACATTTTCTCCGTCATCTTTGTTCTCACTCCTGCTTAAGAAGCCCCCTATATCAACATATACTTTAACCATTCCGGTGCCTGCGAAAATCTCTGAGCCTGCAAGAACCCTCTCGGTCATCCCGAGCAGCCTGTCCTCCGCGCCTGAGACAGCTCCTTCAACAAGAACCTGAACAGCCCTTTCGAAAGCAGCCTTGGCGAGCACACTCTGCTTCCTCCCGCTTACACCATGCCTACCTATCTGCTTTATCTCCCCGTCCTGCGTCATGGCACTTGCGACAAGAGAGAGATGCCTCCAGTCGACGTCCAACCCCTGCTCGTTAAGCGTCTTCCACATCTCGTTTATCAGGGCTGCCCTAGCAGCCTCAATGCCGAGCACGCCGGCAATCTCGTGAATATCGTTGCTTATTGTCCTTGTATGGTCCACCTCGGGAATGTTGAAAACCTCAGCAAGGTTGCTTCCCTCAGTCACTATGCAGTACTCGCCAGCCTCCTCCTTCAGGAGGACCCCTTTAACCTTCGTTATTCCGCTGACCGGCGTCTTCCTTATCTTGGACTCGAACTTCTGCGGGTCGGTTTTAATAAGTATTTCAAAACTCCCGTCGCTCTTAACGTTGAACTTCAAGCCGAGTGTTTCAAGAACTTTTTCAACATCCTTCTCCGATAGCCCTCTCTCACTGAGCCATTCTTTAACAGGGTGTATGACAAGATAGTCGTAAGCCATTGTGGATTTCAAGCTTATCCTAGAAACGTCTTCAATAGTCGTGTAGACGAGTTTTCTCGCAACCCTCAGAGCCCTAGCGTAATCCTTGTTATACGGGGTTTTAAGATAAACAGTCATCATGGGCGTCTTAGGTGTTTTCCTAGCGTCTAGCAGCTCGATCAGCCTAGGCAGGCCGAGGGTGACGTTGGCCTCTCTAACCCCGGCGTAGTGGAATGTTCTAAGCGTCATCTGTGTTCCCGGTTCGCCTATGGATTGGGCTGCAACAACCCCGACGCTTTCACCAGCCTCCACGAGCGCGCGGCGATACTCTCTCAATATCTGTTCAACCACGTTTCTAGCAGCCTGCTTAGACAATCCTTTTGACACTATCGCGTGGAAAGCCTCCCTCTGAATGTTCACCGGCAGAAGCCTCCCATGCTCCTCGATTATTCTCTTAACGGTCTGCCTGTCCGCCGGCTTACCCTTCTTAACCGCTGAAAGCGCATATTCCTCAACTATCCTCTTCGCATCGACAGACTTACCGTGGTCGCTCTTAGACGGGTCGACCCCGTCCTCGCCATATATCACGTCGACAATGTTCCCGTAGGAGTCTCTTACGGTTCCGTCATACTCAACCCTGAGCGACTCCAGCGCGTGAATGAGCCTACGCTGAAGATACCCGCTCTGCTGCGTTCTGACGGCGGTGTCGACGAGAGACTCACGGCCCCCCATCGAGTGATAGAAGAGCTCAACCGGGGATAGGCCGGTGTAATAGTTAGACTTTACGAATCCTCTGGCAACTGGGCTGAGGTCTCCTTTGCGGAAGTGTGGCAACGGCCTTCCAATGTAACCCTTGAAGATTCTCTTGCCGCGGAGCGCTTGCTGTCCTAGGCATCCGGATATCTGGCCCACGTTTAGGTCCGAGCCCCTTGCACCTGTTTTAGTCATTATGACCATGTTGTTATCCAGCCCGAGGGAGGAGGATACTAGGCTGCCAACCTTACTCCTGACTTTCGAGAGAGCATCCATTATGTATGCTTCCAGGCTTTCCTCCTCGCTCATCCCAGGTATCCTCTTAATCCTCCCCTTGCTCCAGTCCTCCAGAAGACTGTTTACTTCAACGTCAGCCTGGTTAGCTTCCTTCTCAACCTGCTCCTGAACCTCCTCAGGGAGGCTCACATCCCTGTAGCTGAAGCTGAATCCCCTTAAGAGCAGGAACTCTCTAACCATTTTCTGGAAGGAGGATATGAACCTGTGTCCCTCCTCAGCTCCATACTTCTTAATAATCCTGTGGAGAATCGTGTCTGCCTTCTCAGCCCCTATCGACGCCTTATCTATTACTCCGGAAACCAGCTTGCCGTTTTTCACGATTATCTCAGCCTCGTCTCTAGAGGGGCCGCCTATGCTGGTCTTGTTAACATAGTTGAAATCCTCTTTGAAGAGTAGACTGACCGCCTGTCTGCCTGACCATAGTGGCACCGGCTTCTTAACCTCCGGCTCAGGAAGCTTGCCCTCGTACCCAGCGGCGTAGATGATTCTCGCAAACTCCTCCTTCGTTAGGTACGTGTCTTTTCTGGTCAGCAGGTAGGCCCCTGTTATGAAGTCCCTGATTGCACCCATAATTGGCGCACCGTATCTCGGCGTCAAATAATGCTTCTTAACTCCGAGAAGCATGCTTGTCTCAACATGGGCCTCGATGCTCTGGGGGACGTGCAGGTTCATCTCGTCGCCGTCGAAGTCAGCGTTGTAAGGCGGGCAGACACTCGGATGCAGCCTGAAGGTTTTACCAGGGAGAACTTTCACCCTGTGTCCAAGCATTGAGAGACGGTGGAGCGAGGGCTGCCTGTTGAAGATGACGAAATCCCCGTCTAAAAGGTGTCTTTCGACAATGAACCCTATGTCAAGAGCCTCTGCGAGAGAATCCCTGTTCTCGACGAATTGAAGCTTATGCCTGGCGCCGTTCGGCCTTACAACGTATTCTGAACCGGGATGTATGAAAGGCCCGTTTCTAACAAGCTGAACCAGCCAGTCCCTATTCCAATATGTAACCCTCTCCGGAACAGTAAGGATCTTAGCAATCTCCTCCGGAACCCCGACCTCGTCGATATCCAGATATGGGTCTGGAGATATGACTGTTCTAGCTGAGAAGTCAACCCTCTTGCCAGAGAGGTTCTTCCTGAAGCGTCCCTCCTTGCCTTTCAGCCTCTGGGCGAGAGTCTTCAGGGTTTTACGGGTCCTGTGTTGAGCCGGAAGAATGCCAACAGCCTCGTTGTCGAAATAAGTTGTAACATGGTATTGTAGAAGATCCTCGTGGTCCTGTATTATGAGTGGGGACGCGCCTGACTCAATATACTCCCTTATCCTGCGAGCCGTCCTAACTATGTCTACAAGCTTATGCGTCAAATCGTCCTCAGACCTCTCTCCTGTTTCAAGTATTATTGAGGGCCTCACTTGAATAGGTGGCACGGGCAGAACCTCTATCACGTACCATGCCGGATGGGCAACTTCAGGATCAATGTTTAGAAGCCTAAGGTCATCTTCAGGAACCCTGTTTAAACGCTCCCTTATGATCCGTGTGTTTAAAAGCCTTAGGACACCGTCAGGATCCCTCTCGTAAAACCTTGTTGGCCTTTCCAGCTTAACCTGGTACTTGTCAGCCCCGCAGTGGGGACACCTGTTGGCCCTTCTCACCTCATCCTTTATCTGGTCGAAAATCTGGTCTGGAACAATGCCATAGTTCTCCTCAAACTCCCTTATCTTCTCCCTGTAGTCGTTTATCCTATCGTTGGGAAGTAGGATTCTGCCGCACTGTCTACACGTAGACTGGAGAACCCTCTCTATTTCCCTTGCGAAAGAGACGTGTATAACTGGAACCGGCAGCTCAATGTGTCCGAAGTGCCCGGGACACTTATCCGGAAGGTTTCCGCAAGTCTTACACCTCTGTCTGGGCTCTATTGTGCCGAGCCTAGTGTCCATCACCCCTCCGGGAACGGATAGGCCGTCCTGATCGTAAGTCTCATCCGTAGTGACCTCCATTACTGAGAGCCTTCTGATCTCCACTGGGGAAAGAACTCCGAACTTTATAGAATCTACCTGTTTTATCTCAACTTCTTGGCTCATCTCTAAATCCTCTCCTTAACCTTGAGCCTCGGGAAAATTCCTAGGCTCATCAACTCTTGAAGCAGAAGCTTGAACGCGTACGATATTTCGATCCTGCACACGTCTTTCCCCTTCTCGCAGATAGGACACACATATTTCTTCTGCCTAGCATCGTAGTAGGCGAATGTTCCGCATTTTTCGCAGACATGCACGATCGTCCTGTCGGATTCTTCGAGCAGCCTGTCTTGAAGCAGCCTGGCAGCACCGTGCCCAACGAGACAGTCTCTCTCCATCTCTCCAAACCTTAAGCCTCCTCCTCTCGATCTTCCCTCAGTAGGCTGGTGAGTAAGCATCTGAACCTGCCCCCTGGCCCTGGCGTGCATCTTATCCTTAACCATGTGGTGAAGCCTCTGGTAGTACACTATCCCCATGAAAACCTTCGCCTTAAACCGTTTACCCGTGGCACCGTCTATGAAGTTGAACTCGCCGTATGGGGAGAAGCCATGCGCCTCCAGAATCCTCTGAACCTCCTGCTCGGGAGCATGTATGAACGTCGTCCCATCCATCTGTCTCCCCTCTAGGGCTGCGACGGTTCCGAAGAGGGATTCGAGAAAGTGGCTTATCGTCATTCTGGAGGGTATTGCATGCGGGTTTATCAAAGCGTCAGGAACCAGGCCGTCTTCCGTGAAAGGCATGTCGGACTGCGGAACCAGCATTCCTACAACGCCCTTCTGCCCAGACCTGGATGCAAACTTGTCCCCTATTTCGGGAATCCTATGGTCTCTTACCCTTACTTTTATCAGCTTATTGTTCTCAAGATCCTCGGTTATGAGAACACTGTCGACAAAGCCGCTTTCAGAAGGCTTTAGCGCCACTGAGGAGTCTCTTCTAGCCGGAGCCTGGAAAACAAGCTCCTTATATTCTTCAAAGAACCTTGGTGGGCTTGACCTTCCAACTATAACGTCCCCGCCTTTAACCTCGACTTCAACAGACACTATCCCGTCCTCCTCGAGCTTCGCATACGCCTCGTCACCCCTGTAGCCCCTAACCTGGGAGTCAGGCTTCTCTATCCTGTCAACCTCCCCCATCGGATACCTTCTTGCCTCAACCTCGTAAGACCTATACGTGGTTGACCTTGCAAGCCCACGCTGGACTGACGCGGCGTTCAAAACTATCGCGTCCTCCATGTTGTACGGGTGTGACATCACTGCCACCAGAAAGTTTTGACCTATGGGCCTCCTATCCAGCCCTATGATCCTGTCGACCTTTGAAGCCACTAGCGGGAGCTGCGGGTAAGTAGTAACGTGGAAAGTAGTGTAGAACGAGTTGCTGATGTTGGTAAATGGGAGTCCGAGGGCCTGCTTAGCCATAGCAGCCTCGTAAGTGTTTCTGGGAGAATGGTTGTGCTCCGCAAACGGGACTGAGGCTGAGACAACGCCGAAAACAAGTAGCGGGGATATTTCTAGATGAGTCGTATCCTCTCTAATATCCTTAACGGATGTTGCTATGACAGCGTTCTCCTCCTCGTCAGCATCCAGAAAATCCACTATGCCGTTGTTCACAAGGTCGTCGAAAGTTATCTTGCCGAGTGTAAGCTTAGAAACATGATCTTTCGTAAGCTTCACCAAGCCGTCTTCCACAACTATTAAAGGCCTCCTGACTCTCCCAGCGTCAGCATTAATATAGATCTCCCTAACAACCCTGCCTCCATAGTTGAACTCGTAGTGTGCAACGTTTATCTCAGAAGGCAGCAGCCCCCTCCTCCTAAGATTCCTAATCTCCCTGACGAGGGCCTCGCCGGAGTAAGAGTAGCCGACTAGGATGCCGTCTAAAAATACTTTAGCAGCTGATGAACGTTCATCTGGACCAGCCTTATCAACAGTTACTAGGCCGAATTTCAAGAGTATTTTCTCGACAGCAGACTTGTCCGCTGAAACAGATATTTGCGCACCTATGCTCATGTTCTTAACGAGTCCGCAGTTCACTCCCTCAGGTGTCTCATTCGGGTCAAGCTTACCCCATTGCGTCGGATGCAGATCTCTAGCGTCGAAGTTCGACTGGCTCCTGCTCAGGGGCGACTGGACCCTGCGCAAATGGCTTAGGACAGACAGGTAGTTCGTCCTGTCCAGGAGCTGAGTAACCCCGACCAGCCTCTTACCCCAGTTACCGGTAGCCATAGCCTGGTTTATTGAGTCGGTTATCAGGCTCGTTGTGATCAGGTTTGAAAAAGAGTGGATGATTCTATGCCTCAAGCTGGATTTTTCAAGCTGGTATCTGAAGTCCCTTATCATTCTTCTGAACGCTGTTCTGAAGAGCTCAGCTAAAAGGCCTCCCGCGAGCCTAATCCTCTTATTCCTGTAATGATCCTTGTCGTCGGGCGGCCGCCAGCCTAGTTTCATCGCTAGAACCCTCTCGGCCATCTCGCACAGGAAGAGAGCCTTCGCATACCTGGAGCCCTCATCCAGCCCCACGTGTGGGAGGAGAATCTTATCCAAAACGTTCTGAGTCTTGTTTAAACGGACCTTGTCCGACTGTCCGTAGGCAACCCTGTTGCCAATATACATTATAGCGTCATCCTTGCTTAAGATGTTCTGAGCAGCGTCGAAAGAGGGTGCTAAAAGCTCCTGCACCTCTGGGAAAGGTGAAACACGCTCAGCAATATCCTTGTCCGACTCCATCCCTAGCGCTTTCAGCATTATGATGAAGGGAACCTCCTGTCCTACGCCTGGAAGATACACTTTCAACTCGTTGCTCTGACCTTTAAGCCTGACTTCAACCCTAGTCCTGTAGCCGACGGTTGTTGAGAAAACGCGCGCGATATAGAAGGAGTATGGGCCTATCTTCTTCTCTTCGAGGATTATCCTGTTTGGAGCAAGATCCTCAACGCCAACTATAACTCTTTCTGAACCGTTAATTATAAAGTAGCCTCCCGGATCGCAAGGATCCTCTCCGAGCTTAACCCTGACCGCCGGGTCTAGGCCGGCGAGCGCGCAATACCTGGAGTTAACCATTATCGGCATCTCCCCTATTAAAACCTCCTGTCTGAGCTCCCGGCCGTCCTTCAGCTCCTTAACCTCCAGGTAGATTGGGGCGGCGTAGGTGAAGTTTCTAACCCTGGCTTCCATCGGATAAATGTTTCTAACCGCGCCGCTTGGCTCAACAATTCTCGGCGCGCCAACCCACACTTTACCCAGCTCTATTCTGATAACCCTATCCTCAACAGTAACCTCAATATTCTTAACCTCGTCCACGATCTTCTGCATATCCTTATCGATGAACTCGTTGAAAGAATCAATGTGGTGTCTAGCCAGCCCGATGCTCCTCACATAGTTCTCTGCAACTATCCAGAGGTCCTCGTTGCCAAGCTCCTCAGTCATGCTGTTCAAAAGCTTAACCCTCCACCACGATGCGGTAGGCCAGGGTTACACCGGCAACCGGGCTCTTCCTGGTTATTTCAAGAATGTCCCCCGGTTTAGCGCCTATTGCGACAGCCACAGGGTCGCTGGCGAGGATCTTGGGAAGCTGGGAAGGCTTTATATTGTACTTTCTAAGGAGCATCTCCCTTTCCTCGCTCGACAAAACCTTGTGAGAAGGCACTAAAACATGTTCGAGTATGTTCACTTTACTAATGTTTTTCTTACTAACCAAGCGATTTCGTCAGGATAGCGAAAAAGGGGGTAATAAACGTTTCCCCCGTTTTCCGAGCATCAGGGATAACAGGCTGAGAAAGGCCTCAAAACTTATTTTAGAGGCCCGTGAGCATGTCTGAAGCGGAAAGTGGAAAAAGTTAAAAAACACCTCTTATGAAGGAGAATCTAGCCCGCGGTAGCTCAGCCTGGTAGAGCTTCCGGCTGTAGTCCTCCACCTCGAGTGGAGGCGTCTCAGCCTACCGGGCGAACAGAAACCGGAGTGTCGCTGGTTCAAAGGGATGGCGGGACGAAACTGTCATCCTGAGAATCCAGCCCGCGGGACTTTTGGAAGAAAGATTCTTAAAGCCCCCGGTGTGGCTTAGCCCTGGAGGTTGAAGGCTGTTTAACGGCTGAATAAGATGGAACATTAATGCTTAAATACTGTTATGAAGGACGCTTCCAGAGATGACGCGGACTGGAAAGGCTCAAGAAGTGTTTAAGGCAAGGGTTTTCGAAGCGTTTAGCGACCCGGCTAGGCTAAAGATAGTTGACTTTCTGAGAGATGGTGGGAAATGCGTCAGCGAGATCGCTGAGAAAACAGGGATCCTTCAGCCATCGGTTTCCCGGCATTTGAAGATTCTTAAGGAGTGTGGAATAGTTAAGGAGAGTAAGCTTGGGAGCAAGAGGGTCTACAGGATTACTGATCCCAGAATATTCAGAATTGTCGACTCGCTAGATCCCCGTCTAGAGGAGAGTTTGAAAAAACAGATTTATGAGAGCATTATTTAATTCCAGCACACCGGGTAGCCCTGCATGTAAAACCCGAGGCCTGTTTTCCATTTCAACCTTCAATTCTCCAGATCGCTAAGAGCGCGCGATTCAATCGCTGTCATCCGAGGAATGGTGAGTCAACTACTTTCTTCCCGCAAG
>JAFNIQ010000013.1 GCA_017601395.1 Candidatus Brockarchaeota archaeon | reverse complement strand
GCCTTTTTCAAAAGCCTTCACTATAGGCTTACAGTCCTCCGTCTGGACTCCGACTATTCCTACGCTGCCCTTAGCGACGCCAAGCTCCCTCAGCTCTCTCATCATTTTATAGGTTGCGTAGACGAGGCCTCCCTCACCCATTGGAAGAACCACGTAGTCAAGTGGGCTCCCCCCAAGCTGCAGAAGTATTTCAAGCATGATTGTTTTCTTAGCCTCGTTTATCAACGGATCGTGCTCCGCCGCGACGATAGTTCCCTTCGAGGCGCGTTTCCCGAAGGAGTCGACTACGCTAACCTCCGCACCGTATATTATCATCTGGTAAAGTTTCCCAACGTCTATCGTGGGCTTAACCTGAACATGCGTCTTTAAACCGGCTTTAGAGGAGTATGCTGCCAGCGATGCGCCAAGGTTCCCGGTTGAATAGGTGGAGATCCTTCCGTAACCTAGACTTAGGGCAACCGACACGAATAAGGCTGAGCTCCTGTCCAAGTATGAGCCCGTTGGTTCTACGGTCTCATCCTTAATCCATAGCTCTTCAACACCTATGCTTCTCCCGATTCTTAAGCCGTGTTGGAGCATTGTGTGTCCCTCTCCTAAGGAGACTCTGAACTTTTTCTCAACAGCCGGAAGTATTCCACTGTGCCTCCAGATTCCGTGCTCTCCCGGCTCCTCTAAGAAGGATGGTTTCATCTCCAGCGTTAATCCCTGTCCACACTTGTCGCACAGCTTTCTTTCAACGCTGAAACTGTAGGCTGCCCCGCAGCTCGTGCATCTGAGAGCATGATTCAAGCTATGTTCAACCTATATATAGGGGGGTACTTATATATTTCTCTTATGCTTTTAAGATGGTCGGTTTCCCGCACAGGCCGCTGCACTTGATTCTTGCAGTAACCAGGGTATTGAACACGTTCAAAAATCCCTTTTCAAGGCTGATCACAGTATTATAGTAATCGTTTTATAGATAGTTTGGGCAAGATGCCTAGAATGGCCAAGCTGAATTTAAGGATTCTCCTCCCGCTAGCAATACTTATTACAACGGTTTCCTGCATAAGCCTGCTTATGATGCAGCAGCCTGGGAGAAGGTTTTCGCAGGGGAACTCAAGCAGTATCGAGGAGTATTTCAAAACAGTTCCCCTGGAGAGATTGGAGGTTAAGTTCTTCGGGTGGGTTACTCCCGACGATGAAAGCGTTAACAGCTTTTTGACTAACGCCGGCAAGTTCACCTGGGTCTCTCCAACGGGCTCGGTGATAGATGCAAACGGATTTTTCACTCCAAAAATAGACAGCAGGGTTGTCGAGGCCGCTAGAAGGAGTAATGTTAGCATTGTTCCGCTCGTGGCAAACTCCGGCTTCGACAGGAGTTTGGCTCACAGGATCCTGACGGATCAGGATGTTAGAAGACGCACAATGGAAAGCATAGTCCGCTTCATCGTTGAGAACAATTTCTCAGGGGTTAACATAGATCTCGAGAATATTCCTCCGGAGGATAGGGGAGCGTTGAACTCCTACATGAGGGAGCTGGCTTCAATCCTGCATTCCCATGGGAAGATTGTCACGATAGATGTTTCAGGTAAAACCTGGGACGATACCTCGGGTTGGGGCGGGGCATGGGAATATAGGGCCCTAGGTGAGATTTGCGACTATGTTTGCATAATGTGTTACGACTACCACTGGTCTGGAAGCGAAGCAGGCCCAATAGGACCGTTAGGCTGGCTTAGGCAGGTGGTTGAATACGCGCTTTCAACAATACCGAGGGAGAAGATAATAATCGGGATTCCATTCTACGGTTACAGGTGGCTTGGTAGGAATGGTGTTGCCCTGACTTTCAAACAAGCATTGGAAACCGCTAAAAACGTTGATACGCAGGTTTTTTTCAGCGAGAAGGATGGTGAATACCACTATTCCTACGGATCGTACGAGGTTTGGTTCCAAGGTGCGAAGTCGGTTGAGCTTAAGGCTTCCACAGTGCTTTCATCCGGGATAGACAAGATAGCTGCTTGGAGGGTTGGACAGGAGGATCCAAGAGTCTGGGAGGTTATAAGCAGGAAGCCTTAGCCCTCTCAAGCAGACCCCGTTTCAACTCCGGAATCCTTGTTCTCCCTGATTATTCTGATAAACTCCGTGAACAGCAGTATTACTAGAAGGGTAATCAGCACTATTCTGCCGAAACTCGTATTGGCCAGCAGCAGGATGAAGCCGACCAGGTGTATTTTTACCCCGACCCATTTCCCAACAATGTCCTCGGCGCTTGGATTATAACTGTCTGGATAAGCGTTGTAATCCCCTTTCGTAACATACCGCTGGCCGCCATACTGGTCCACTTTAACCCCTATTATGCGGTGTACGATATTCTTCCCTGAGTATGGGTTTCTATAGACGACTACATCGCCCACCTGTAGATTCTCCTTCCCGCTTAAGAGCAGCAGGTCCCCTGGGAACAGGGTTGGATACATGCTGCTGACATACCAGGGGCTCATGTCTATCTCCACGACTGCCAGCGGGCTGCTGGTGCCCATCAGACTGTTTAGAAGAGATATTGCCACCGCTATTATTGCCACTGGAAGTATGATTGTAGTAAGGAATACGTTTAAAGTTTCTTTAAACCTCTTATCCATTTTCTAGCCCGTCTAGTCTTCCTCTACCTCCACGTATCCTGTTTCAAAAGTCCCCCCGGCTGCTTCAGGCCGAGCCCCTTCAGCCTCTCTTCTAAGCCTGATCAAGGAGTATACAAGGATCGCGAGTCCAGCTGCGAAGCCTACGGAGGGCCCCACTGTTCTCAGAATGTCAACCTGTTCCTCCCATTCAGTGACCCTGAGGAACCACGACTCCGTTATTTTGAACGTTGCTTTAACAGCACTATTATCAGGGGTGGTCGCGTTCAACACGTATGTGCCGTTAGCACTTATCATTAGATCCCTAGTATGGTTTCCAGCGTTGAAACTTTCTTGAATAATACTGGCACTGTTCTTCGCGAATACTAGTATGTTAATCGTACCGTTAGTTTCAACGTTAAGGCTCACTTTATACTGTTCCCCTCTTGCCGGGTTTAAAGAAACCTCCGTTATCTTCTCCATGCCGGTTATAACCTTGGAAAATGGCCCATATTCCTGGGGTTGGAACGGTATTAAAACCTCCTTGGGGGTAAGCATGGTGATGGGTTTCCCGTTGAAAAGCATGTTGACTACGAAGGGTGATGAAACGGATGCGAGTACCACGCCTACGATAGCCATGATTAAACATTTCTTCCCAACATCCATTTCTTCCTCACTCCGATACTTTCTCCAGCCTCCCGTTTCTTTCAACTAGTAAGAATATGTGTTTACTGTCAACTTGGCTGTATTTTTCTGAAACGATGCGTCTAGTTTCCTCCATGTGTCTTCGCGCATACTCCTCGCTCTTAAAGATTATCTTTACTGAATAAGGGTCGCCTTCCTTCATCCTCTTCTTGAGCTTCTGCCTGAATATTTTCGCCTCCTGCTCGTCAGCCAGGTAAACCTTACCACTGGCAATCTCCCCGTCGCCATAGATTATGCTAAAGACCTTGGTATACCTATCGGGCTGCCCCGTCTCAACTATTTTCAACAAAGGCTCCCCCGGATTGTTGAGGCAGTGTGGATTTAAGGTTTACGGTGGAAACTAAAACTGTTTTACAGAATTAAAAAACTCTTTCTAAGCAGGGCCAATGCTTTACACAGGATTGTGTCTTCCAAATATTCTTCGACACTCGGTGAACCTCGCATCGGCCTAAGCATCAGGTTTATATATCTTATTGTTGTCATAATCCTACCACTATGAATTCCTCAGAAATATTTGAAGCCGCTTCTAAAAGCCGACTTTTAAAAGATCCCTACGTAGAAAAAATATGGAGTTTGATGAATGATGAAAGTCTTTTCTCAAAGTCTCCGGATTATCTCAGTGAATTGAGGAAGAGCCTTTTTAGAGACGCGTTAAACTATTTTTCAAGACATAGTGATTATTACCGTGAGCTTTTCGAGAGGCTTGAAGTAAGCCCTAAGGATGCTGAGCTTGAAGATTTAGCTAAGCTTGCAGTTCCATCTGATATTCTAAGGGGGGAAGGCCATAAGCAGTTTCTGATCAAAGACGTGGAGGAGAATGGAGAGTATTTCATGTCAAGCGGCACGACCAATCCTAATCCTGTAAAGGTCTATAGGAGCCCTCTCGACTTGGCGATCATGATAAGGGGCAATACTTTTCTTTTCGAATACGTTTACGGGAAGGAGGTTGAAAGCGAGAAGGGGATCGCGCTTTTCATGGCTGCCCCGGAGCTCAGATACAGGCTTAACTTCGTTGCTTTCGTGCATCTTACTTTAGAATCGAAGAAAATTCCTCTTCTCTACGGTATGAACCTGGTTGAAGGAACTACGGATGGTAAGCCTTGGCAGAAACTTGTCCCAAACCAGGAGAATGTCCTCCGTTTCCTGAGAAGCAGGGAAGAGCCGAAGCTCCTTTTCACCGCACCCGCCGGCGTCTATTTGCTGTCTAAAAAGTTTGAGGATATGAACATTGCTCAACGGCTACTATATAGGCTGATTAAAATCCTCCCGATAAACCTTGGAAAGGGGGGTGTCGTTGTAACAGGAGGTGGAACCAAGGGTTTTGACCTGCCGCCCTACGATAAGATTGTAGAGTTCTCAAGGAAATATTTTGTTTCACGCGGGCATGATGGAAGTGCTCAGGCCGTCCCCTTCATGGATGTTTACGGGATGACTGAAACATTAACCGCTATGCTGGACAAGTTTGGAGAAATGGATAAGATACCGCACCCGCTTTCAGAAGTTTTCATCCTGAACCCTAAAACCTTCGAGTTAGCCAGAGAGGAGAATGCTGAGGGTGTTGTCGGAATATTTAATCCTTTCACGACATCTTGGCTTGAAATATTTTATCCTGGAGATATTATGCGCAGCCATCCTTCCAACAGGTATTACGGGAGGGAGTATGTTTACGTTAGGAGGCTGAGCGTAGACGAGGGCTGGAGTCTTCAGAGGGCGTGCGGAGGAACCCTTGAGGAACTAATGGGTAGAGGCTAGTTGAACATCATGCTTGAGCTTAAGCCTTTTTGCAGCCACAGTCATACTGTTGTGGAGAAAACGCAGAATCGCTATAGAATCCTGGAGATCAGCAGTGGAAGCATGAGGGAGATCATTAACATGTCTCCAGTGATTCAGGAAAGGCTTTCGAGCATAGGGATTCAGGAAAGGCTTGGAGTAATTGGTGAGATTGGTAAAATTTGGAGGGAGAAGCTTAACGATGGCAGGCTTGAAGAGTTGAAAAAAACTATCGCTAGGACAACAGGGTACGGTGAGAAGCTTATAGAAATGGAGTTCTCCCTAATCCCCATGGTTTTAAGCAAGGAAAGCCTTTGTGAAAACCTTGCGTGCTCCCCAGCCGGGAGTATTCTGGCGTTTGAAAGGTTCGTCGAGATAAAGAATGGTGAGAGCTTTAGAATTGCTCCCGCCGGGCCGGTATTCATTATAAGCTCGGGGAACTCGCTTCTCCCAGCAATAATTCCTTCAACAATATCCCTCGCAACCGGAAACCTAACTATAGTAAAACCCTCGCTTTCAAACTACTTGGGGGTTGTTGAAACCTATGGGGCTTTATCGGAAATCGCTTCAATCTCCGAGGAGGCGGGAACCCTTAGGGACGCGCTCGTCATAAGCTATTTTACGCATGATAGTGCTTCCCTAAAATACCTTCTTAGCGAGGCTGAACTCGGCGTGGTGAACTTTTGGGGTGGTGAGCCCGCTAGAACTAGTGTTGCGAGAATAGTTTCGGAAAATCCTCATCGACCTAAGCTTGTTGTGAACGGGCCTTTAACGGGATGTGCCCTTATAGATGAAAAGTCTGCTGAGGAGAAAACGGCTGAAAGCTTAGCGAGAAACATTATCCTATACGATCAGCAGCTATGCAGTTCCCCAACCTCCGGGTTTTTCATTGGCTCCTGGCAGAACGCTCTTTCCTTCGCCAGTATGGTCGAAAAGTTTCTGAACGAAATTGGTTCAGACTTCGATTCTGACTTAGACGATGCCAGTATTTTTCTAACACAGTCCGCTAGAAAGATCTTCCAGTTGAAAGGCTCGCATGTACTGTCTTCAAAAAACCCTAGGAATTTTTGGACTCTGGTAGTGTCGAAGGAGAAAATGGTTCTGGACGAGGTGGTCAATTCTCTTCCAGCCTTCAACATCTATGCTCGCAGAAGATTCTTGGAACTGGTGGTTGTAGGCTCCATTGAGGAAGCATTGGAGCACGTTAGGAAGATTCCTGGATCACCTGCCTTCAAAGACGTTGACGGTGTTCAAACAGTTGGGTACTCTATGAGCATGGATGAAAAGGTTCTTGAAAAACTAGTTTCCCTTGGAGTATTCAGGGTTGTGCCGTTGAGCGACATGTTCATGAGGAGTCCCATTGAGCCTTATGACGGCGTCCCCATGCTCTCCGCGTTTACAAAAATAGTTTACCATAGGGATTTACAGCTGTTCAAGCCATGAAGATACTCGTAACCGGCGCGTCTGGCTTTCTAGGCGGCCATCTGGTTGAGGAAATGGTTTCAAAGGGGTTTAGTGTAATCGGCATGGTTCGGAAAAGCAGTGACACGAGTCTCCTTAGAAGCCTAAGTGTGGAGCTGAGGGTTGGGGATCTGACTGATCCTGAAAGCCTAAGCCGGGCTACTGAGAACATTGATATCGTCATACATCTTGCAGCATACTACACTTTCTTCGGGAAGAAAGAGATGTACAGGAGGATTAACGTGGAGGGAACTAGGCTTCTTCTAGAAGCGGCTTTAAGAAACGGTGTGAAAAGATTCGTATACTGCAGCTCTACTGAGGCCATAGGTCCTGTTAAGAGCCCGCCGGCGGAGGAAGATTCCCCGCCGAACCCTTCCTACGAGTACGGAAGGTCTAAACTCGAGGCTGAAAAAATAGTTAGGAGTTACGGTGAGAAAGGTGTCGAATACACGATCCTCAGACCATCCGGAATATATGGTCCAAGGAATGTTGACGACATATCCTACTGGTTTATCACTGCTTTCGCTAGAAACGCTCTCCCAACGAGGATTATAGTCGGAGACGGGAGGAACCTTATACAATTCGCGTATGTGAAGGATGTGGTTCAGGGTTTCCTCTTGGTTTTAGATAAGCCTGACATATCTAGAAACCAGATTTATTTCATAAGCGAGGACAAGGCATACACCTACCTGGAGGTCTATGAAATATTGTCTGAGCTTTGCAACAGGGCTCCTCCTAGGATTCATGTTCCCCCTATTCTTGCAAAGGTGTTTGTGGCTCCGGTGGAATTTTTAAACAGGCTAAGGGGAAGAACTGTTTTCACTTGGAAAACCAGTACTGTGAACGATCTGACGTGTGACAGGGCATACAGCGTCATGAAAGCAATGAGGGAGCTAGGGTTTAAGCCAAAATACGATCTTAGGACGGGCTTACGGGAGACCTTGGAATGGTACAGGGAGAACGGCTATATCTGATGGTAAGCATGCAGGTCTTATAAGCTCTTGGTTAAAGCAATAAGGTTTATCTTAAGCAGACCGAACCCCACTGCAAACACGATGAGGATAAGAGTGCTGTTTGGAACTATCGACAGCTCGCTGCTTCACTCTGATGCGGTTGTTGCTATAGATGTTTTACGCTCGTCTACAACCATTCTAACAGCCTTGGCAAATGGTGCTGAAAGCGTTATTCCTGTCGCATCTGTAGATGAAGCTCTAACAGTCGGAAATAGGCTTCAAGCAGTGATTGGCGGGGAGGTGAACAGTGTTAAGCCCCTTATGTTTCACCTTGGGAACTCTCCGCTTGAATATGTTCGGGATAAGATAGGCGGTAAAAAGGTTGTGCTCTACACGTCGAGTGGAACAAGGCTCTTAAGGTTTCTGATGGCTGTTTCGAAAAAAGTATTGGTGGGGGCGATTGTCAATGTTTCCACGCTGGCGGAGTACATCGCTGAAGAAGGTTTCGAAAACGTGGCGATCGTCACAGCCGGTAAAATCGGCTTACCTGCTCTTGAAGACTCTTATTGCGCCGGGTTGATCGCTAAAAACCTTCCTTGGAAGGAGTGCGATGGAAACGCTGAGATCGTGATGAAGATAGCTGAGCTTAACATAGGTATCGTGAAGAGGTCGCTTCATGCTTTGGAGCTTGTTAAACTAGGCTTGGAAAGGGATGTCGAGTATTCTCTTAATCCCGACAGCATCAGGATAGTGGCTGGAGCGGATCCTTTCAAGGGATGTATCCAGCTCCTTTAACAACTCCTTTCTTCAACATTTTTCTCTGCTCCTTATTCTGCTCATACATCCTCACAGCCAGCGAGTGTGAACACATTCTCCTCTTCAAATAGCCTAGGCAGCTGCAGTTATAATTGCCATACGCGTCTCTAGAAACTATGTAAATCCCGTGATCGCCTTTAACCTCGTAGCTTGATTTGTCCAGCTGGCTGATCCTCTTCTCTTTAAGAATCGTCTTCGCCTTCAGCACCAGCTTCTCGACTCCCGTCGCATCCCTTTTCCCGCTTTCTTCACCCATCTCTTCAGACCTCTGCCCAAAGGGTCTTATCCCGCGTTTTTAAGATTTCCATGCCTTTTGACATGCGGGTAATCAGGTTTTGAAAGCCTAAATTACCATGAGGAGCCAAGCATAGTGTTTAAGACAGGCTGGTCAGGCCCTCTGGAAACTCCAGCCCGAAGTCTGAAATCCTCTTCTTAACCATGCTCATTATCTTCTTACTGCTTAGCCTTCTAATGCTTGTGGGCTGCAGTATACCTATGTCTGTTACAATGGCTGTTATGAACCTTGGCGGTGTCACGTCGAAAGCAGGGTTGAAAATCCTAACCTGCTTCCTATCAGGCTCACGCGTCACAATGCTTTCCGAAGGAGGCCACTCCTCCAGGGCTTTCTCGGAAACCAGTCCCTTGCTCTTCATGTCCTTCGCGATTAGACTATACGGGTATGTTACCTCATCTATGCTCCTCTCTTCAATCTCTATATCCCTCCCCTTTTTAACGTCAAGCGATATCGTAGAGTAAGAGGTAGCATAGTAGAAGGGTGACTTGAAATACTTGAAAAGCCGGGCGATGTCAGCCGAGCCAACCTTGTTGGCCACTGAGCCGTCTCTAGCCACTCTGTCAGCCCCGAGAATAGCCTTGTTCACCCCTAGCCTTTCGAACGATATTGAAACCATATTGTCGGTAATTATTGTCGTAGGAACCCCTACCCTGTTCAGCTCCCACACGGTTAGCCTATATCCCTGGCTCCTCGGCCTCGTCTCCTTAGAGACAACCTTAACGTCAACACCGTTCGAGTATGCTTCCTCTATTATGCCTAGAGCATGCCCCATGAGTGTGGAAGAGAGGCTTCCGCCGTTGCAGTGCGTCATGATCACGTCGCCGTTTCCGACTATCCTTAAGCCGTAACTGCGCATATAGTAGTTTAAAGCCATGTCTTGGGCAAGTATGAAGTCCGAGATTTTGCGCAGGGCATCAATGGTTTTCTCCAGGCTTCCAGTCTCGTCGTAAACCTTCCTACAATAGTTGTAGGCTAGCATCGTGGCCCAGGCCAACGGGGCTGCGGTGGGCCTCGCGTAAGCTATTTCCCGAGCCATCTTGCTTAACTCTCCGAGCGGGTCTGAGGCATGCTTAGCCTGCGAGGCGCCTACTAGCAGGGTGTAAGCACCGGCAACACCTATGGCCTGCGACCCTCTCACAACCATGTTTTTTATCGCTTGAACCCCCTCCTTCCAGTCGCCTATTTCCCGTGTGGCGACTTCAAAGGGAAGCTTGTTCTGATCTAGAAGGATGAGCCTGTTCTTCTCATGGTTATACCAGAGGGTTACTGGGAGGCTTGTCTTCCTGTGTAACGGGAGGCCCAGCGCAGGATCCTCCTCAAGCCCAAGCTTGTCTGAAACATGTTTCAAATACTCCAATTTCAGGGTTTTCAAATGTTCCGGAAGTTTTTATCTTTATCCCTCACTAAGCATCACGTATGGGGCGCGACGCTGGAAGGCAGGGAGCCTGGGTCTTCAAGCCTGCCGAGATAATAGTTGCCTCCGGAGTGAGGCCTGGTGTTAAGCTGAGCGACATATACGAGGTTTGCACGGAGGCCTTGAAACACGGTATTAGGGATGTCTGCATACCCAGCGTATACCTGGGGGAGGCTGCAACCGTCCTTGAGAATACTGGTCTAAAGTTGTCTACAATGATATCTTTCCCAACCGGTTTGGCGCCTGTCGAGCTGAAAATGATGGAGGCCAGGCTTGCCTCTGAGCATGGTGTTGAAGAAGTCTACTTCTACCCGAATTTGGGGAACTATCTGGACAGTAGGGTCGTAGAGTTCGAATCTGAGCTCTCTAGAATTACGGAGGGCTCTCAGCTAGTCGGCTTGAAAAACGTTAAACCGGTCGTCGAGATGGACCTGGTTTCAGAGAAGCAGTTGAGAGAGCTCACCAGTATTTTCGAAACATCTGGTTTCGACACGGTGGTTTTCTCAGCAGGCTTCGGCTTGAGGAACATGAGTCTTAAAGAGCTGAGGATTATCGGCACTGTCGAACAGGATGTTATGGTTGAGGCTCACTGCAGGCTGGGTTCCTTACGGGATTTGCGTAACCTGTTTGAAAACGGCGTTCGTAAAGTATGCACGGTGGACTACAGGGTTGTTTCGGAAGAAGGTTCTGAAAAAACGGCTTGAAGAGTAGTCTGGCGGAAAAACATATATCCGGACCACGAGTGGTCAACATAGCTTTGTCACCGTACAGGGTTGCTTTAATGCCTGGCGATGGGATTGGGCCCGAGGTGGTGAGGGAGGCTGTTAAAGTGGGAGGAGGCCTGCTTGAAGCCATGGGCATCCCGATGGTTTTCGAGGAGTTTCCCAATGGTGCTAACCATTACCTTAAAACCGGTGAAACACTTTCAGACTATACTTTGAAGAGACTGAAGGGTTTCGACGCGATTTTCTTCGGAGCCGTCGGGGACCCTAGGGTTAAACCGGGGGTTCTCGAGAAAGGTATTCTCCTAAGGATGCGCTTCTCGCTGGATCTTTACGTTAACCTCCGGCCAGTCCGGCTTCTTAAAGGTGTTTCAACACCTTTGAAAATACCTGAGAATAGTAGTGTCGACTTCGTAGTCATACGTGAAAACACTGAGGATTTCTACGTAGACTTGGGTGGAAGGGTGTGTGAAGGATGCTCGAGCGTCTTCGACTACACTGTTGAAACCGGCGGGGCCAGGGGGAGCAGGTACAGGGTTGAGGTTGAAAGTAAGCACGGCGAGGCTTTTCAAATAGGGGTGATATCGGTTAAGGGCGCTGAAAGAATAGTGAGATATGGTTTCGAATACGCTGTTAGAAAAGGCTTGAAACTCTTAACCTTCGTCGACAAGGCTAACGTGCTTACTGAAGCATATGGCCTATGGAGGGAGGTTGCCGAGAAAGTAGGCGAAGAGTATGCTGACAGGGTTAGGATAGAATTCATGTATGTTGACGCTGCGGCGCTCCACATGGTTTTAAACCCTTGGCGCTTCAAGATAATCGTTGCACCGAACATGTTCGGAGACATTTTAACGGACTTGGGGGCTGCGATCCAGGGCGGGCTAGGTTTCGCGCCGAGTGGAAACATTAATCCCGAGGGCGTTTCAATGTTTGAGCCTGTTCATGGAAGTGCTCCCGACAAGGCTGGCATGAACATAGCTAACCCTGTTGCAGCAATACTCTCGTTCTCCCTCATGCTTGAACACTTGTGGAGCAGAAGCGGGGATAAGCGTCTGCTAGAGGCCTCTAGGATAATTGAGACCGCTGTGGAGAATGTTTTGGCAAGCGGCAGGTGTAGGACTCCAGACATGGGTGGAGACTCTAAGACGAGCGAAATGGGAGACGCGGTTCTAGAGGAATCCAAACGCTTATTGTCAGATGCGAGATGAAGAGCCTAGTCTTCAAGAAGGATGGGCTTCACAGGCTTAGTGCAAGCTACATTCCTGAAAGAATTCCCAATAGGGAGGCACACCAGCTTGAGATATTCAACACTGTAATAGGCTTCCTAGAAGGCAGGCTTCCACTGAAAGCCATGGTTGTAAACGGTCCAAGCGGCTCGGGTAAAACCGTCACTGTGAAGAAGGCTTCTGAACAGGTTTTAAAATACTGCAGCCAGAGGAGTATTAAGCTTGAATACAGGCATTTAAACACCAGGTTTGCTTCCTCAGACTTCACTCTCGCGCAGATGATTGCGCTCAGCCTAATGCCCAACATACCTGGCAGGGGATACGGCAGCAGGGAGCTCCTTTTCACGGTCTTCGACTATCTTGAAAAATCAGGCAGTAGCTTCCTGCTTGTCCTGGATGATTTCGACAGTTTCCTTAGCGGTGTTAGAAGCAGGTTTTTCACGGATCTTTTAAAGATTTCAGAGGAGTATGAGGACAGGGTTAAGTTAATCCTGATACTCATCGGGATAGAGGATGTTTCCCGTAAGGTTAAAGACTCTTGGGCAACCTCCTTCTTCTGGAAGATAGGCAGGAGCTTCAAACCATACAGTGCTGAAGAAATATCGGTCATACTTAAGGACAGGGTGGAGCTCTCCTTCAACGAAAACAGTGTCGACGATTCCCTCGTATACTTTATAGGTAGGCTGACTGAAAGATTCGGGTATGGTTCAGCAAGGTATGGCATTGAGCTCCTGCTTGCAAGCGGGCTTAACGCGAGCTACGAGGGGTCTTCCAGAGTGGTTCCCGAACATGTGAGAGAGGCCCAGTTCAGGATTGAAAGCATTATTACTCCGGAGGATTTGAAAACGGTTTTCTCTCAGGATCCTGAAGTACGCCGGCTTGTCGAGAGGCTTCTACGCGTTTTCGAGTCTTGCGAGGAGCCTTTCATAGGCTTCAAGACGCTTGAGGAGCATGGTGTTCGAACGAGGGATAGCAACGTTGTTGAGAAGCTTAAGAGGCTGCACTTAGAGGGGCTGCTGGACTATAACCCGTCTCGGAGAGAGGTGGCGCTGATAGGGATGCCCCTCCGTCTTCTTCAACAGGCTTTCGACTAGTCTTCTCCCTGCGGGAAACCAGTATTAGTAACACTACTGCTATAAACGTCGCGAGAAGCAGGTAGTTCAGCAGAGTAACATCCCCCTCGCTGATGCTTGTTCCAACCTTCTCACCCATATAGCTGTAGAAGAGGGCTCTTGGAACCGTCCCTAAGAAGGTTGCGACGGTGAACGATGCTAAGGCTATTCCAGTCGCCCCAGCGAAGTAGGATACGGCGTCGAAGGAAATCCAGGGTATGAATCTGGCTGCGAAAATTATTTTATACCCGTGTTTAACGAAAAGATTCTCCACTTTCTCCAGCTGTTCCCCGTTCACCAGCCTTTCAACCAGAGGTCTTCCAAACTTTAAGCCTATCGCATAGTTTATCAGGGCGCCGCTCATCAGTCCGAGTGTCCCAGACACTGAGGAGGCTTCGAAGCCGAAAGCAGAGCCGCCCATAATCAGCACTGCTTCAGCGGGTATAACCGCTATAATCGATTGGATAACCATGAGCAGGTAGAAGCCGAGCAATCCTCCTTTCAACATTGCCTCCTGAATCTGGTTGAAATACTCGGAGAAAACCCTGGGGGCAACGTTAACCATGATGATTGCTATAACCACGATTATTGAAAGCAGCAGCTTAACGTCCAGCTTCAACTCCAGGCCTCCCTCGCCTTCTGCGCAGAGCCCTTATTAATGCTTAGCCGGCGAGGAAACCTTTAAAAAACTTTCTTAAGGAAGACGCTTATTCCCAAGAGGCAGAGGAGGATAACGGTTGAAGCCTGAAGCGTGTTCAAACAGCATTTCGATGCTTGACGATGTTGAAGCAATCAGGATGGTCGACAAGGGAAACATGGGGATGATGATATCCTCGTTCCCAAGGCTGTTGAAAGAGGCGGTGACACTGTCCCGGGGCCTGGCTCTCCCCAGGGACTACAGGAACGTCAAGGAGATTGTTGTGTGCGGAATGGGCGGTTCAGCCATAGGCGGGGATCTTTTCAAAGACCTTTCTCAAAATAACATCCCTTTAAGCGTCTCCATAATCAGGGACTACGACCTGCCTCGGCACGTGGATGAGAACAGCCTGGTGGTGGCGGTTAGCTACTCCGGAAACACTGAGGAAACCCTGGAGGCTTTCAAGCAGGCTTACGAGAAGGGTTCACACATTGTTGCAATCGCCTCCAACGGTCTGCTGGAGAAGGCTTGTTCCAAGCTTAGAATACCGTTCCTAGGGGTTCCATCGGGGTACACGCCTAGGTCAGCTCTCCCCCTGCTCTTTATACCGTTGTTGAAGGTGGCTGAGGAAATAGGTTTTCCACTTGTGGGCGAGGGTGAGCTGGCTGAAGCCCAAAGGCTGGTTGAAGAGTACAATAATAAGCTTACCCCGGAGAACCCTTTAAGTCGGAATCCTGCTAAACAGCTAGCTGCCAGGCTACATGGGAAACTCCCCATCATATACTCCATGGGCCACTTGAAGTCTGTAGCCCTGCGGTTTAAGGATCAGATTAATGAGAACGCTAAGATGAGGGCTATGTGCGACCAGCTTCCGGAGGCAAACCATAACGAGGTTGAAGCATGGGAGAAGATTGATTTCAAGGAGCTTCTCCATGTTGTTTTCATCGACAGCCGTTTCAAAAACCCTTATCTTGCTGAAAGCGTAAACCAGCTTGTTTCAACGATTAAACGAGAGGGTGTTGGGTTAAGCATGGTTAAACCGCTGGGCGAAACTATGCTTGAGGAAATGCTTTCAGCAATAATCATGGGGGACTGGGTGAGCTATTATCTTGCAATACTGCGGGGGGTTGACCCTGCCCCCGTCAGACTGATAACCGAGCTGAAGAGTAAACACGATGAGAAAATGAGGTATTCTGAAAAGTTTGAAGAATGGCTGTTCAAGTCTGGCTGAGGGATGAGGCCTAGAGATACTTTTTAATACCGCTCTTCTCCAAGCTTCTCTCGCGCACAAGTATCTTCGTCAAATCGAGCATGCTGATCCTCCTAAACTCCATCCTGTTTCTCCTAAGCATTCTCTCAGCCTCCTCCGTAACGCCTGGGGCTAAGAGCACGATCCTGACGCCTTGGCCAATGCCTCCAGCATATCTTGTCAACTGTCTAACAGCCTCCAACCCCGCCCTGTCCTTCTTTATTTCCACTATTGTTCTACGGTTGTTCGCGTCAACCCCAACGATGTCAACAACCCCGGTTTTCTCCCTTGCTTCCGCAGATGTTACTCTAAACCCTTCCTCTACGAGCTCAGGGTGCATGCGGAGAATTTCAGAAATCTCCTTCTCGCTCAAGTACATTTGGAATCCCCCCTTATCCTCGAGCCTTCCTGAGAAAATGCTTCTCACTTTGTGTATTCTCACCACGACTTTCTCAGGCTTCCTCACCCTTTTAACAGTGAGGACAATATGATCCCCCTTGACGGTAACCCCAACGTAATTAGGGGGAGGCTGCCAGTTAACGGGCTCAAGCCCGCGAGGCCTGTGGATCAGGAAGGAAGTGTCCTCCTTGATGATTAGGAGTCTCTCACCATTCTCTAGGAATGATCTTGCTCTTCCAACGTAGTCCGCCTCGCACAGGCAGACTAGCGCGATGAACTCCTTGGTGCTAACAGCCTTCTTAAGCTGTTCCACCGCCTCCTTCAAGTCGGGTTTAATCATCATCCTCATAAGTGGCGGCAGCATTTATTTCTTTTTTCAACATTCTGTCGCTGTTCGAATCAAGGTTTTAAACTGTTTCGCAAAGTTTATGTACGAATGCTTTTTAACCGTTTCGTTTCAGGAGAACGTACGGTGAAACTTAATAAACCCCTTCGTGGAAAATCTTCTTGGTTGAAAACTGTAACGGGAGGGGAGATGCTGAGCGTTGAACGATAAAAAGGAGGGTTTTCCAAACGACTCTGGAAGAAGGAAGGATCAGCCTGACTATGTTTATCTGCGTGTCGCCGAGGCTCAGCCCACCGACGTGGGACGGGGCTACGCGAGGATAGATCCGGAGGTTGCGAAGCTTCTTAACCTTTCACCCGGGGACGCTATTGAGATAGTTGGCAGGAGGAAGACTTATGCTCTCGTGTGGCCCGCGTCTGCTAAGGATAGGGGTCTCGGCCTGATCAGGATAGATGGTTACACGAGGGAGAATGTTGGCGTCAGCCTCGACGATAAGGTTAGGGTCAGGAAGGTAACGGCTAGGTACGCTACCACCGTTGTTCTTGCGCATACCGAGCAGCCAAGGATGGTTAACGGCGAGGAGTTTGTGAAAAGCATAATGATAGGCAGGATAATAAACAGGGGAGACATTATTCCCGTGAGGATAATGGGTAAGATTGTTCAGCTGGTCGTCGTATCCTATCAGCCTGCTGCTGAAGCAGTAATCGTTACTGAGGACACTGTGGTTAAGATTAGTGAGAAAATATACCAGATTAAGAAGCTTCTCCCGAGGGTGACTTACGAGGACATAGGCGGCTTGGAGGAGGCTATTCAGAAGATCCGGGAGATGGTTGAGCTCCCCCTTAGGCATCCTGAGCTTTTCGACAGGCTGGGAATAGAGGCTCCCAAGGGTATTCTTCTCTACGGGCCGCCTGGCACAGGCAAGACCCTGCTTGCGAAAGCCGTGGCGAACGAGACTAATGCGCACTTCATAAGTATAAGCGGGCCTGAGATAATGAGCAAGTATTACGGTGAGAGCGAGCAGAGGCTGAGAGAAATATTCAAGGAGGCTGAGGAGAACTCTCCCAGCATAGTTTTCATAGATGAGCTCGACTCGATAGCTCCTAAGAGGGAGGATGTTACCGGTGAGGTTGAGAAAAGGGTTGTAGCCCAGCTTCTCTCACTTATGGACGGTCTGCAGACACGTGGAAAAGTCGTTGTGATAGGCTGCACGAACAGGGTTAACGCGATAGATCCTGCTTTGCGCAGGCCCGGGAGGTTCGACAGGGAGATAGAGATAGGAGTGCCTGATAAGAAGGCGAGGCTGGAAATACTTCAAATCCACGTGAGAGGTATGCCGCTTTCTGAAGACGTAGATCTAAAAAGGCTGGCTGAGCTAACCCCGGGCTTCGTCGGCGCTGATCTCGCAGCCCTAGCCAAGGAGGCTGCCTTAAGATGTTTGAGGGAAATCCTTCCAGAGATAGACCTTGAAACCGAAGTCATCCCGATAGAGGTTCTGAGCAAGCTCGTGGTTAGGATGAAGCATTTCATGGATGCTTTAAAGGAGATAGAGCCATCAGCGTTGAGAGAGATAATGGTTGAGAGTCCCAACGTGCATTGGGATGATGTTGGTGGTCTGGAGGATGTTAAGAGGGAGCTAATAACCTCGATAGAGTGGCCGCTAAGGTTCCCGGAGCTTTTCAAAAAGCTTAGCATAAGGCAGCCGAAGGGTATTCTTCTCTACGGGCCGCCTGGCACAGGCAAGACCCTGCTTGCGAAAGCCTTGGCGACTGAGAGCGAGGCCAACTTCATAAGCATCAAGGGTCCTGAGCTGCTTTCAAAATGGGTCGGCGAGTCTGAAAGGGGGATTAGAGAAGTCTTTAGGAAGGCTAGGCAGGTTGCCCCCTGCATAATCTTCTTCGACGAGATTGATTCAATCGCTCCCCTCAGAGGCAGGGATGTGAGCAGCGACGTTACTGAGAGGGTTGTCAGCCAGCTTCTAACCGAGATGGATGGGCTGCAGGATCTAAGAGGGGTCATAGTCATAGGTGCGACGAACAGGCCAGACATAATTGATCCCGCCTTGCTCAGGGCTGGAAGGTTCGACAAGCTTATAGGCTTAAGCTGGCCCGATAAGGAGACGCGTAAGAAAATATTCCAGATACATTTAAGGGGGAAGCCTATTGCTCCAGACGTGAACATTGACGAGCTGGCTTCGATGACTGAAGGATTCTCCGGGGCTGACATAGCTCAGTCTTGCAACGACGCTGGCCTCATAGCGATAAAAGAGCTGCTGCAGATGACGAGCGACGAGGAGAAGGTTATGAGGATGACTGAGAAGCTCGTCATTCAAAAGAGGCACCTTATGGAGGCAATAACAAAGATAAACATCCCGTCTCCAGAGGAACGCAGGGCCTACGAGCTGATGATGTCAAAGTTCGCTGGAACAGCGAAATCGACGATAATGGCTTCGCCGACGCTTGTTTAAACAGGTTTAGAGGGGAAAACATTTATTTATTTCAGCCATAGAGGCTAGTCGAGCAAGCCATGTGCGCTAGCGTAAGATACAGGCCTCCTGAAACAGCTGAAATCGGTATTTTCGGGGGAACAGGCAACTACGATCCTTCTTATCTCCAGGACGCTAAACAGTTTAAAGTATACACGCCCTACGGGCCGCCCTCAGACCTTGTAACAGTAGGGTGGGTTAAGGACAGGAAGGTTGCCTTCCTGCCTAGGCACGGCAGGCACCACACAATACCGCCCTACAGGGTTAACTATAGGGCGAACGTCTGGGCTTTCAAAACAATGGGTGTAACAAGGATAATAAGCCCAGCGGCCGTCGGAAGCCTTCAGCCGGAGTTCATAAAACCCTACGAGTTCGTAGTGGTAGACCAGTTTTTCGACAGGACGACGAACAGGAGAAGCCTCTCCTTCTACGAGGGCGGGGTCGTCGGGCACGTGCCCTTCAGCGACCCGGTCTGCCCGGAGCTAAGGAGGATATTTCTCGACTCAGGTAGGAGGGTGCTTCCCAACGTGAAGATTCATCCGACGCCTGAGGAGGAGGCTGAGGGAAAATCGTTCACCTACGTAACTATTGAGGGCCCAAGGTTCTCGACAAGAGCTGAATCGCTCTTCTACAAGAGCCTAGGGTTTTCGGTCGTAGGTATGACAGCCGTTTCTGAAGCATACTTGGCTAGGGAGGCTGAGATATGTTTTCTCAGCATAGCGCTCATCACTGACACGGATGTATACGGCTTAATGCCGGTTACGGCTGAAAGAGTCGCTAAAAGCATGAGGGAGAATGTTGCAAACGTCAATAAGCTTATCTATGAGACAATCCCGGTTATACCTAGGGAAAGGAAGTGTGGTTGCAGTACTGTGCTGGATGTTTCACTCTATTAAGGAGGGTGAGGATCCCATAGCTTTGAGGAGGGCTCAGCAGACGGGGGAAACGGATACGCGTGTCTAAACGCCTGCCGAAAACCATAGTCGGCTTCGACCCCGGGACCACGGCTGGCCTGGCTGTACTGAACCTAAGCGGGGAGCTGCTTCTCCTGAAGAGTCTTAGACACTGGAACAGGAGCAGCATAATTCTTGAAGCTTTGAGCGTCGGAGATCCTGTTCTGATAGCGACCGACAGGGCTGAGGCTCCTAGAGCAGTCAGGGAGCTAGCTCAGTCGCTGAACTTAGCCGTGTTTGAAACAGGGAAGGAGGAAGCGTTGGGGGACAAGATCAGCGTTATCAACGAGTATGCTTCTAAAAGGAGTGTCAGCATTGGGGATGACCATCAGGCTTCAGCGCTCTATGCTGCGCTTAAGGCCTTCAACAGTTTTAAAAACGATTTCAGAAACATTGAGCTGAATGTGGAGAGGCGGATAAGCGACTTTAAGGAGGCTCTCATAGACGAGGTTAAAAGCGATCTTATCAGGGGGATTCCGCCTGAACGCTCGATTAGGGAGCGGCTATCTCAGACGACTGTTCAAAGCTTTGACGCAAACCTTGTTGAGCAGCTTAGGAAACAGCTGCTCGAGGAAAGGAGAAAGGTTGAGGTTCTCACGCTTAAGCTTGAAAGCCTTAGAAGCGTGCTTAGGAAAACGGAGTTGAAGAAGCCCGCTAAAGAAGCCGGGTTGAAAAGCATCGTAAGCTTCACGCCGGAGGCAAGTAGGCTGACGAGCTTAAGCCCGGTTCTCGGGAGGCGGGAGAAGGGTTCCGGCGAGTTCCTCCAGGTTGACGTGTTCACAGAGCTGACTTCGAAGAAGGCTAAGAGCGAGGTAAGCAGCATGGTTGTGGCTGCCGCAACCCTTAAGGGGGATCTGAGGAAGATCTTTAAAGCCCTCTCTTTAAAAGGAGTCAGGATCCTTATACTGGATGCTGACACTGTAGACGAGGAGGCTGTGAAGGAGGCTGCCTACCATGGTCTCCTGCTCTGCGACATTAGAAGCCTACCCTTGGAGAAGCAGGATGAGAGGCTCTACGTGAGGAGGAGCGACATCAGGGATCTTTTAAACAGGAAGAGGAGCCTGCTGACCGAAGCCCTGATTGAAAGACTGACTCAGCTGAGCTTAAAGTAGGCAGCTATATCTCTTCGGATCTTCCTACGAAAAGGATGTTGCTCCCTCTGACAAGCACAAGGTTGAAGTTCACGGCTTCCCTGTCTCCCTCATACTCCATTGTACCGCTCATAATAAGGTTCATCTGAGTATCCACGTTGAGCAGCATTCCCCTGTATACCGAGTGATCGTTTTTAAGCCTGAGGAAAACCCTCTTGCCAACCATGCTTCTAAGAACGTTCAACGGCCTCTTGTTAACAGTCTCCTCGACACTCCGGTTGCTCAACTCCAGAAAAAACAGCATACTGCTCCCTATATAAAAATTGCTGGTTAATTCTCCTTCCACCGGAAACCCGCGCAGGCTCTTAAGGATAGCGTTACCCATTAAGCGGGCAAGTCTGAAAAGTCAAGCCGGCTTCGCAAAGGGTTTGTCGAGAACACTAGTAGGGGAAACCCTCGCTAACCTCAGGGTCAGAGAGCTCCTTAATAAGATGGGCAATCCTCTCTACAGCCTTCTCCAGGATTTTCTCTCCCTTCTCCTTGGAGGATTTCAACGGGTTTCCGAAGCCGGAATTCATGGTTAAAAAATTCCAGGGTCTGGTAAACCTAGCCCAGGGATAGGTTAGAGACTTAACCTTGGGAGTGTTCACAAAGCCCTCCTCTGCATCCTCCATGTGCACGAGATGCGGGAAAAGGGCAAGCCCTATGCTCGTCTCAAACTCGTCAGCATGTTCCCCAGGCTCCTCTATAATAATGCTCCTAACGTCTTCAACGGTCTTCCACCAGTCGACCGTCACGATGAAAACCCCAGTCCTGCCGTAGAGGTCCCGCATCAGGGGTGTGAAATCGTTGCCACCGTGGCCGTTCAGAATCACCAGCTTCCTAACCCCGTGGTGCTCGAGCGAGTCCACAATATCTCTGACAACCATGTTCAGCGTCGACTGGTCGAGGCTTATCGTCATCGGGAAGCCGAGCGAGTTCCTGTTCGAACCGTAGGGTATGGCAGGGAGCATGACCACCTTAGCGCCCATCTCCACAGCTTTCTCGCAAGCCTTCTCGGCAACAGCCTTAGCCTGATAGTAATCCATCCCATAAGGCAAGTGGAGGCCATGAGGCTCGGTTGAGCCAACCGGTAGGACAGCAACCTCAAACCTTGACTCCTTAACATCCTTAAGCGTAGACTCCTGAAGATTCCAGGCAACCATAAGGTTAATCCTTTTGTCAAGCATATAAATCTTGTAGCTTAGTGTTGGTGAGAAACTTATTTCTCTTTAGCGACTATGCCTTGAACCGCGCCGCATTCCTTGCAGAACACTATCGTAAGCAGCTTGTCGCTCAAAGGATATTCGATGAAGGTGAACGAAACCATCTCTGCACCACACTTGAAGCAAACAGGCCTATTCTTAACAGTTTTACCCCCAGTACTCAATCTGCATCCTCACCTCCTCTCTATCTTTACGACGAATAGCTCGCTTCTAGAACGCTGATACTGCTCGTCCCCGTCGAACTTCGCGTAGACCTCAGCAGTATCAGAAGCCAAATCAGTCTTCCTAGCCTTCCACTCAATGGCGAAGCCTCCATCCTCGCCTGTCGTACCAGAAGCAAGCAAGTCATCCCTTCCAACATCCCTCTCCATTATCATTATTTTAGCGTTGGCAATTGGCTTCCCGGTTTCAGCCTCCAGAAGCCTGCCCCTGAACACGAGTGGCGAGCCTATTTTAACCCTAGCCGGGGGTGTCTCCAGTTTCAACACGGTTTTAACGGGTTTAACCTGCATGGGAGGCTTCATCTTATGAATAATCTGTGTTACAACGGTCCCGCTAGGTATAAGTATCTCCCTAGTGCCGTCCGTGGATTCTAACACGAGGTGCATCAGCCTAATCTCCTTGACAACCCCGGTCTGACCGGCGACGGTTATCGTATCCCCGAAAGTATAGGGCCTGGAAAGCAATAGGAAGACTCCTGCAACCACGTTGGACAATATGGTCTGAGTCGCGAAGCCTACGACGAGTCCTCCGAACGAGCCGACGGTTAGGGCGGCTGCAGGATTAGCGTTGAACACTGACGCTATGAGCGAGAGCAAGACGGCGAGGCCAGCGATCCTAGTCAACGTACGGACAGTCGCGGCAGTAGGATGGTCCGTAAATCTTCTCATATACGTATACATGACTCCGCTGAGAGCATTCACGATAAGATAGCCTAAGCAGAAAATAAGTATGGCTTGAATATACTGGACATACGGGTTTACGAGCAGTATTATTCCACTTAAATGCTGCAAGTACGGCGGGATGGTCTCGACGGTGGTCCAGCCAAACATCATGTCGACAATCGATAGGGAGACTCCAAGTATAACGATGTAGAAGACCGTCTTAAACCATCCGGCGCGAAGACTCGGAATCTTTCTTTCAACAGCTCTTTCTCGAATACCTTCGTCGGGAAGCGTCAAGGCTCAACACACCTTAAGCAGTAGCGCAAATAACATCCTTAAAGCTTTTAAAGCTTTATCGAGATTAACCTTCCCTGTCCAGACGGTGTGACGCATAGTGGTCAGCTAGCGTGGCTCTTATCAAGGGAGTCTGAATAGCAAGTGCTGTTAAAAGAACTAAAGAAGGCTTTATCCTGCTAAATCCTTGGCTGCCTTCGCTTCTATCTCTGAAAGCCGGTTGATAACCTGCTCGTCAATAACCGGCTCCGGAGGATAATGCTCTCTAATAATCCTTTCTAAGACAGCCCGTGATCTCTTAAGCAGGTCTAGACATCCTTTCTTCTCCCATCCTATCCAGTCATCCCTGTTGAAAAGGCTCGGATACCAAAGTTCCTCCCGCATTTTCCTCAAAGTATGCTGCTCCTTCAGGAAGCTGCCTCCCACCCCGATTCTTTTTATTACTTCAAGCGCTAAAGTCTCCTGGTTTACTTCAAACCCTTTAAGTATACGGTTAACATAGTTGAACCACTCGTTGTCGATTACAAGCTGTTCAAGGCTCGCGCCTTGATCTGCTCCAACTATCCCCTGTTGACCTATGCCCTCCGCCCCCGCTGCCAATACCAGAGCACTACTCGCCGCCTTCTCAAAGCCGGCTTGAAAGTCTGGAGTGTTTGAATCAGTCAGGGCCACATTGGCGAAGCAGCTTAAACCAAGCTCCCTAGCCACCTGGATTCCAGCTAGGGATGCTAACGTGTTCTCGGGTGCTCCGAAGGAGCATATGGCAGTCCTCTGGTCTAAAACGTGTATTGACGTTGAGAAGCCAACGGGAGAGTCTGGATTGATGAGATTGACTAAAACTATGCCTGCCAGAACCTCGGCTGCATGCAGGCTTAACGCGCCAGCTATTGTCACAGGCGCAGTACCTCCCAGGAGGCTCATGGAGCCTGACGCGCTTATGGGAAGCCCATACTCAGCCATCTCCATCAGAATCTCTATAGCGTGACGCGAAAGCTGAAGCGGGCTCGTAGGCTCAGCTCCATAGCCGACTATCTTCTTTCTCCTAAGCTCATCCTCTCCCCCAGCCACAGCCTTAGCCATGTCCAGAATATACTTGCAGGATTCAACTGAATATATCCAGGCGTAAAACGGTTTACGCGAATATGTGAAGAGGAGCCTATGCTCCCTCACATCCGCCATCCTCACGGGCACGTCGCTGGGCACGACGAAAGGGGATACAACACCCACGTTTCCAAGCTCGTTGCCGACGGTTATGGATTTCACGCAGTCTTCAGTCCTGCCTGGGCGACGCTCCATCTTACCATAATCTACGAGTTGAATCTCCAACCCCATAGTGGCCTTTATGCTCCCGTCTCCAAAGCATACAGCATCACCCTGCGGAGGCTCAACAATATACTGCTTAGGAGCCTTTTTAAGACAATCTAGGACAAGTCCTCTGGGAAGCTTTGCAACCTCCCTACTATAGTCTACAATCGCCCCATGCTCTTCAAGCATCTTGAGAGCACCTTTATGTCTGTACGCGAAACCAACCTCTTCCAGTATTTTCAGCGCGTTCTCCTTTATTGCTTCAACACCTTCTCTGGGAAGCAGCTCCAGCCTCCTGTTAAAAGCGAGCCTCACTCTTTCTCCACCGCCGATTTAACATTCAATATCAATACTTATATGCCTTTTTAAATGAAGCAGACTTTTTCCTCCAATGTTAAATTTTAAGCATGCTCAAAAATATTTCTCCACAGCCTCAGAGGCTATTCTCGCCCAGTCCCAGAGGCGTTGAGGCTGATATCTAACAGTGCTGATATCCTTCATATGGATCTCCACCACGCAGTTAAACATCTTGGCTTTGCTAAGCTTCTCCTCCAGATCCCGGCGAACCGCCTCAGGCTGCCAGGTTGATTCAGCCAGTACAGCGGGATTAGGCTTCCAGGCGAATATGAAGTCACCCCTCACGTTTTCAACAGCCTTGTCGAAATCGATGAACGGGCTCATCGAGATCCTTCGCAGCCTGGGAATATTCCTCCTCAATACTTCAACCTTATTGTGGAGCGGCTCGCAGCACCCGTAGTAGTTCAACCCCCATTTCTCATACCAGCGCTTCTCATGCTTCAACGCGAACTCTTCATGCATAGCCGGGGACACGGCTGAGAAGGCTTGGGCTGCTCCAACTCCCCAAAGCCTCATGGGAGAGTCACGCAGCAATCCGAGCTTCTCATAGTGGTCAAGCCTGTGAAGCCAAGCCTCAACCATTCTTTCAACAAGCCTATGCACATATGCTGGCCTGCGATACATGTCTATCAGGATCTCCTTAACCCCGGTCAGCATAACGATCTCGTCCCAGGGGGTGAACCAGAAGGCGCTGACCCCGCGCTTCTCAACAGGCAGAACCCCGTCGAAAATCTCGCAAAGCCTCTCGAAATCCTCCTCAGCCTTCTCCGCGTCGAAAAACACTTGAGGCATTCTTATCTTTTCAATATCTTCTTCAGACATGATTTGGACGTGATAGCGGTGGGAAACCACAGGGTTCTTCTCATCAGTCCTAACAATATCCTCCTTGACACGAATACCTATACCAGTGTCGGTAACATAATCCTGAAGCGGCTGCTCGACAACCGATTCTAGACTCAGACTGCTGGTGAAACGGGGATCGTCCACCAGCACCCCTAAGCCGTGCCTCCACTTGTAGATCAAACGTCTAAGTCTCTCCTCATATCTCTTGCATAACGGGTGCCTAGTTTTCAGCGTTAGCTCATCGTCAACATTCATCTCATGCCAAGGAATCTCGTAAACATAGATCGGAGGCTTCACCATCTCCAGATTAATTGCTCTTCTCTGAAGTTCAAAATACTCCTCGTTAAGGGGTGAGGCTGCGATTTCAACTATCTGTCTTCCAAGCTCTCGAAGAACCTCTTTATCCTCGCGGGGTATTCCGCTGCAAGCCATATGTTTCCCCAACCTCTTCCTCTAGGCTTCTTAAGGTTTTTAAAAAACGTTGCGGGAAGCCTCTAACAAGCCTCGTTTTCAAACATCTTCTGGAAACAGATAGATAGGCTTTTAAACGTCTTCAAGTCATGGGTGGCGTGGAGGTAGTGCTGCACGCCTTCTTCTCAACATTAGGACGGCTAGCAAGACAACTATCAGTGGAACTCCTGCTATTAAGCCAACAGCCACAATACTTATCTCAGTCCTCCAGCTTGCAACCAGCTTGACGGGCTTTTCTACGATGAAGGAGTAGGTCGGTGAAGTTGAAACAATGTTTCCATCAATCCTCCATCCTTCGAAAACATGGTTGGCGAGGAAATCCTTCCCCGTCTGAGTCAGAGATATTGAAACTGTCGCTGTTTCTCCAACTGCGTACCATCCTGAACCAGCCACGCTTCCCGTCTCGCTGGACACTGTGACCTCATACTCAGTATCCCATCTCACAACTATTCTTTTCGGCTCGTTAACAGTCACCTTAAGAACCTGCTCGCTGCCAGCTAGAGAACCATCCTCAAACCAGCCTTTAAATACTCTTCTCGTCCCGTTTCCATGGTCAATAAGAGTTTGACCTATTGAAATGGTCGCTGTTTCTCCAGCTCCATACCATTCTGAGCCGGTTACAGTCCCCCAGTCGCTATAGGCTTCAACCTCGTATTCCTTCCCCCATTCTGCAAAAATAACCCTGGACTTATCAACCGTTATCGAGAAACTCTGCTCTACGCTTATCAAAGAACTGTCTTCAAACCAGCCTTTAAAGACCCTCCTAGTACCGTTGCCATGGTCGATGACGACTTGGGATATTGAAACTGTTGCAACCGAGCCTCCCTTGTACCTTCCCGAGCCCTTTGCTATTCCGTATGGGGTTGATACGTTGACGATGAATAAAGAAAAATAGGGCTTCATAGAGGGGAAGTTATCCTTATTGTTCTCGTCAATAACGTAAGGGATATCGCCAACCCCGTCCTTGTCGGAATCCACGCCCGTGTAATCGCTCCAATAATTCCCCTTAGACCCGTCATCCCAAGTGTTCACACACTTATAGCTGTCAATCTGCAGTTTATTGCTGACGAAATCGTTACGGTAAAACTTGTTGTTTGAAGAAGACCCCCTGAGAAAAATGCCGCGCCCATTGCCCACCAGAATGTTTCCGGAAACCTCATTATTTGTCGAAGACCTGTCAAGGTAGATGCCGTGCATATTGTTTTCAACAATGTTTTCAAAAATCTTGTTGCTCGATGAGGAGATGAGAAAGATGCCCAGCGCTATACTGTTCCTTACAATGTTTCCAGCCAACTTGTTGCTAGATGAACTTGAAAGATAGATCGCACGCGTATTATTCTTAACATCGTTTCCGGTAATGTTGTTTTCAGAAGAACTTGTTAGCACAATACCAACAGCATTGTTCTCCAAAATGTTTTCAGCAACCTCGTTGTTAAAGGAATCTCTAAGATATATGCCATAACCGTTTTTCTCCGCGTTGTTCCCAACCATCCTGTTGCCCATGGACTTGTAGATGTAAACGCCTGCCCGAGCCATGCTCCCTATATTGTTGTTCTTCACGACACTATTGTTTGTCTTAAACAGTTCAACCCCTATGGTCGCGTTGAAGACGTTAAGGTTCTCAACTACGATGCTACTGCATTTCACAAGTATTACTTGGCCAGCATCCCTAATTATTCTTCCAGACTCGCCCTCGAGATATATCAGAGCCTTATTGTTCACAGTGTTGTCCGCAACAATATTATCATAGGAATCCGAGACGCGCAGACCGCAATTAACAAACCTGTTCTCGGTTAACTGATTCCTATTGGAAGAACTGGCAAGGTAAACACCGTCCGAAGCATTCTCCACGATGTTGCCTGTTACCTTATTATTCGAAGAATTCCAGAGTGAAATACCGGCCCCGCTGTTCTCCACAATGTTTCCCTCCAACTCGTTCCCTGAGGAACTACAGATGCTGATGCCATACTCAACACTATTCCGTATCCTACTATTCCTAACTACACTATTGTCAGTCTTGAACAGTTCAACCCCTATGGTCGCGTTGAAGACGTTAAGGTTCTCAACCACAATGTTGCCGCATTTCACTAGAACCACCTGCCCAGCGTCACTAATCCTCTTGCTAGACTCTCCCTCTAAATATACCAGCGGCTGGCCGTTTACAGTATTATCCGTAACGACATTGCCATAGGAATCCCAAACATACAGGCCGCAGCCAGAGAGCCTATTTCCAAACACTCTATTGTTAGAAGAGTTATCAAGGTAAATACCGATTTCACTGTTTTCCACGATGTTTCCATTCAGCTCGTTACCGTTAGAATTCCAGAGGGAGAAGCCTATTTGAAACCACTGAATCCTAAGGTTCCTAACCGTCACGCCGCTTCTACCATCCAAATATACTCCATCATATCCGCCAACCATCCCCTTAAGCAGATGGTTCCCACCATCTATAACCACATTATCCTTCTGGACAACAATCCCGTCTGCAGAAGCCTCAACATCACCGGTCAGAAAATAAGTATCTCCCTCCCTCCTAACCGGTGCATCCCCGGGCTCAACCGTGCCGTCAGCCCTAATCCAAATAGTTCTGCCGCTCCAACCGGCTTTAACGCTGAAAAAAGGGATAAGAACGCTTAACGTCAGCAGAATCAGGACGACTGCAAATATCCTCTTCATTCTGAGTAATAAGGGGTGTCTAAATTTAAACGTTACTCGAAAACTCTAGAGTGTTAAAGCAAGCCCTTGAAACGGAGCGAAACGCGAATTCGCGTCAATGAGTAAACCCCTTTATCTTATTTTTGACAGGTACACTATTTATGGTCCTACGCTTAATTAGAGAAAACCTCGTTAAGCAGGTTAATCGCTGCTTCTACGATAAGGTCTAATGCTTCTGGAACTAGTCTAGACCACTTTACTTCATGGCCGCCCCGTTTGAAAGCCTCCATGGTTGGAATGTAGCCAACATATTGATTCGTGCAATGAACAATGTAAGTTGAGCCAGCGGGTGAAGCCATCTTTATCCTCAGCCCACCTTCCACAAAGGGTTCACCGGGGAGGGAGACAAAAGCCGCGTCGCCTATTCGAAATACTTGAACCTCATATCCTAACTCTGGTTCGCGCTGTCGGATCAGGTGCATGCTCCATAGCAAGGCTGCGTCATACCATTTTCCATCCACCCGTGTATGTTCAGCATCAATCCAGACGGGTTCAGGATGGTTTTCCAAAATCCTTCTGGCTTCCTCAAGCGCCCTGTCATCCACCTTTCTAACGGGGATCTTTAAAACCTTTGATTTCCAGTCTAGAACTGCTTCCTCCCTGAAAACCATTTTCTCAACAACCCTCTTAGCTGTTTCAGCCAAGGTCCTGCCCATGAGAAGATGGTCACTTCTGTAATCCGGGTCAAACGGGTTCCAAGGATTAATGTTTCCACAGGCACCGTTGAAGACAAGCACGCAATCCGCGCCGTATGTTTTCCTAAGTTCCTCCGCCAAGGCTCCAGGCCAGTCTGCAGACACAACACGTCCATGATCATCCTTACCGTAAACAACCACCGGGTGACAAGTATAGTTAACTATCATAGCGGGAAAACGCATGGTATCCGTGCGGAAACACATGATTCCAAGCTCAGGATCCATAGGCCCTTCAAGATAAAGGATTTCCGTAAATCCTAGAGGACGATTCCTAGGGTCCCAGAACCATGGCATCATCACCGTGCCGTCACGTTTTACTGCACGCCTATTGAAAGCCATTCTTCCCTCGACGCCACTGCCAACACCGACTTGAACGGGTTCCAGCGCCTCGTTTGCAAGCCTTATGGACTCAAGAATCCGTTTAACAGCAAACTGATTGTAACGCTCATCGCCACCACGCAGCCAATCGGACTCCAGAGGAATGCCTTCAAAATCTTCGGAAAGCATAAAATGGCCCAGTGAAGGGGCAGAATGGATTTGAAGAGAATGCACCATTACACCTTGAAAGTCAAACCCGAATTTTTCAGCCGCAACCCTCCTAATCTCATCGCAATATTGTTTAGTTGCTATGCACAAGTCGAGAGTTATGAAACAGGCCTTACGCCTTTCGCATTCCAACACTAATGCCTTGGAAAAAAGCGGGTCGCTCACCACTTGAGCTGGACGATGGACTCCAACGTTTCCCGCTAATTGAATGCCTGCTTTCGGTGTTATGTCAACCTGAGCTGCCCCGATTCGAAGCATTCCGTCACGCATGGTGAGTGATATGTCTCTTTTTACCAGACTAAAAAGGCTTTTCGGTAGTGCGCACTCAGTCCAGTTTCCATTTATAGGGATCGCCCCGATGTGCTCAACTTATTCAGCAACAGGGCAAAAGCCTCTTCATACTCTATTTCCCTACCATAGTAGGAAGAGTTAAATCGTATCTGTAGGTCTGGAAGGTCCTATTTTTAATGAGCATCCCATGCAAAGATAAATCGGTTTTCCAGTATAACCGTAAGTAGCGAGAACCCCTTCGCCAATAAGAGCTTTCACGAATTCCTTAGCGTTAGAACCAACGATCTTAAAACAATATTCCCAGTAAGAATGACAACCTCCTCCGGTTACAGGTACAGAAATTATTCCAGGAATATCCTTTATTAATCCAGAAAGCAAATCCCGCGCGCTCATCTGTTGACAAGCATGGTCTATTTAGACCGCGTGTAGATTGGGCATGGTTCGCTTTAGAGTTCGACGAGCATAGGGTTGAGAACATGAGTAATGGAACCAGCTGATTAAGCAATTACTTTAAACGGCTCTTTATTCTTCTAATGGCTTCCTTTATTATCGGGTCCTCTACCCAGTAATAGCCTTCTTTCTCTTCTATATCATGGCGGAGCAAAGGGTTTCTGAGACTATTTTCACCACCTTGCTGTTCGCATTCAGCGTTTTTTAACTTCGCTCCATCTGGCTCCATTGCTGACTGTCCTCAACGTTTTTACATATAGCTCTCTTCTCCTCCCCTTCAGGAAATTATTGAGTTCCTCTAAAATTATTTTCGAGCCTTCGCTGAGAGTTTCCTTCAAAGCCTCGTCGTGAGAAAGCCTTCTTATACATCTGAAGTTGCCGTAGTACGTTAGCCAGCCCACGTATCCATTCAGCCTGTCTACAGCTTCCTCTATCTCCTCGTTCCTTACCCCGACTCTACAGCTTTCTCTGAAACCACTTTCAAGAAATTTTTTCGACGCCTCGCGGCTGAACGGCTTCAGTACGAGTTTAGCGGGCTTTCTTCCGTAGAGGGGTGAAGCCGGCTTCGGCTCCAGAGCCTGTGCAGAATCCCAACTTATGATCCTGAGGAAACTAGCTTTATTCCTCTGTATTTATCCCAACGCTTTTCAAAACCTTTAAAAAATAACATGAGGATACTTCCTGCACTTCGTCTAAAGCAACCACCTTATCCTTGACATGCGAGAAAATGTCTTCTCAGACCCTGCTCCACTTGACTTGTATGAACTTTAGGTCGAGGCCAACCTCGTCAAGCTTAAACCCGGATTCAGCTGCCAATTTTCTAAGTCCCCAATACTTCTGGCACCCAACAGATTTACGTAAATTCCCCCTGTTTTCATTGGCGAAAGTCTTAAGCAGGCTTGTCTTGCCTGTCATCCTCTTACCAACTACAGCCACCCATAACCCTGAGTCTACCAGACGCTTGAGCTCCTGATACTCTTCATCCCTGTCGAATAGCTCTCTGCGGCTTTCTTTAGGCTTGAGGTCGAACAACATGGTTACCTAGGTAACTAATAAATTTTAAAACATCTTCTTCAAGAAATGCCTAAACAAGACATGCCTTCCTAATCCTCCTGCCCCGCGCGCTTGATTAATTATTTGGTAAAAGAAGTTTATTGGAATTATATGTTCTCGGAATAGTAACACACGGGATCCGCTTTCTCCACTGATTCTATGCTCCAAGCGCTCATTCACCTTTTGTTTAAAATACCACAGCCTGGTTACTGATAATACCGATAGTTAACATTTATTGTTCCACAAGTATTGCAGAAGGAAGTTACTAAGAGGACACGCAGTATTCTGGTTAGCCTTTCGTAAGCATAATATAGGTGTGATTCACCGGCTGCAAATAGTCTAGTGCACACGCATAGCACTATGCTAACAGCATGGCTGCTGAATAATACTTCGATTCCCATTCTCTACAGAGTATAAGCTGTCTATCCATATTTTAAGCACGTAACGATGGTCAGCTTTATATAACGCGCGCTAATCTCTAACGATTAATGATGGAAGGTTTAGAATATGAAAGGTCACCTTCTCCACCACCTTATAAATGGCTGAGTATCGCGATACTTCTATTTGTTTCAGGCATAGTCTCCGGATTAGTCTTTGGTTACTGGGTGAGTGGGGAACAGATAGATTTTCTTCGGAATGAAGTCACTAACCTGCAGTATAACAATGCTCAGCTGCAATACCAGATAACGCAGCTAAAAACATCCTACGACTCGCTTCTAGCATCGTATGATTCGCTTAATGCAGAGTATCAGAAGCTTCAAGAAAAATACAGGTTTTCTCCCACAATCCCGTACACCCTCATCTACAACGGAACGATACAATGGTTATTCAAGGATATGAGGGGAAACATCTTGAAATGGCAGGTTCCAATCGATACGTACAGGGCATATGTAAACAGGGAGAAAAGCAAAGACTATGTAAAACTATCCTTCAAAAACGGTACTACTGTAAAAGTTCTCGACATGAGAAACTACATTGAGCCAAAATTCTTCTCCAATGTTATACTTGAGTTGACACGTGGCCGAACAGATGAGGAATTCGTGCGGGAAGTGGATAACGTTAAGAATCAGATAGTTGTCTATGGAACTGGTCTTGGAGACCATTACAGGTGGCCTGTCGAAACACTGGTTGAAGGCAGAGGACAATGCGGAGATACTACTATTTTAATGGCAAGCATGATAATCGAGGGAAATCACCTAATGAACTACGGTATGAAAATCTACATATGGTACGTCGATGCACAACACATCTCAGACCCAGTCAATGTAAACCACGCTTTGATCGAGGTTGAATTTAAGAGCGGAAACAGATGGATATTAGAGACGACGGCTAATTACTTCTATAATTATCTTGAACATCAATCGGTCTCCGGCTGGAAATATGACGTGACCTATCAAGGCCTAGGAAATTAGGAAAACAAGGAGAACTGAATATTCATTAAGAAGTGTTTTAAAGGTGACCTAGTTTACTTTTTAAATAACAACTAAGTGCATATTCAATAGAGACAAGTCCATAGGCCTAGCATATTACTATCAAATCTTAAGCACCCCTTCAATAACCGGTCAAGCTCCACCTATCCCGAGAAGCCCCAGCACCTAACTCCTCGCTTAAACGCGCTACCAAGAACGCGTATCTGGCTGACGTAAAACTTATATATTAAAATCCCTTTTTATGGTGGGAAATAAAAATGGAAATTAAAATCGGCGATAAAGGCAGGATAACCCTTCCGCATAAAATAAGGGCTTCACTGGGAATTAAAGAAGGCGATTTGTTAAAAGTTGAGATTACGAGCAAAGGCATACTCCTTAAGCCAAAAGCCCCCTCCTCTAAAGAATTGTGGGGCATAGCGAAAATAGGGAGAGTAGAAATAGAGGAGATAGAAGAAGCCTTGGGTAAGGAATGAAAAATGCCCTTCGTAGATTCAAACATCTTCGTGTACCATTTGACAGCCGACCCCCTATACGGTAAGACAGCGAGAAAAATAATAGAGAGAATAGAAAACGGTGAAGAATCCTACACGTCTACGCTCGTGATCGCCCAAGTATGCGGCTACTTGAAATGGAAGAAAAAGCATGACGTAATACCGCTATTCCTATCATTCTTAAAAGGACTCACATCCCTGCAGAAAATCGAAACAAGCATACTTGACTTCGAGGAGGCGAGAAACTTGCAGAAACAGCAAAACCTACCATGGACAATCTGGGACGACATAGTGGTCAGTGCACAGATGAAAAGAATCAATATAAAAGAAATATATTCGAACGATAAAGATTTCGATAAAATGCCCTGGGTAAAAAGATTATTCTAAGAACCAATTCTCAAGCTGTTTAATTCAAGGATACGCACGTCCTTCCAACTGGCAGAAACCGTTAGAGCCCACATCAATTGCACATATCCAAGAAACCGTTTCGAGAAGCTAAGACCCCAGGTTAAAAAAGCAAGTACCTCATTGAGTAAGTCAAACCTCTTTTTAAGAAAGAAGATCGCTGGAGGCCTTGTAGAACAGATAAAAAAGGCCAAGATGCGTCTTCAATAAAGAAGAAAAATAAGAGTAAAAGCACACGCCCCACCAGACGCACTTAGCCTCTACATAGTTGGTGGCGGAGGGGGTGGCAATGGTGCACTTCTCCTCCTAGTCGCCAGAATAACTGAAACTATTATTATCAACAGGATTACTACAGCTATTAAGCCGATGTTAACAAGATTCATCTCTTAAATACAGGGTTGAGGTTTTCAGTGAAAGAATAGGTTGGCGAAGTCGAGACGATTACTCCATTAACCTTCCAACCCTCAAAGACATATTTAGTGAGGAAATCCCTCTCAATAACAATTGGACTTATTTGATACTGTTGCCGTCGCCCCCTGCCTATACCATCCAGAACCGGTTGCAACACCTCTTTCACTGAAAACCTCAACCCTGTATTTAGCCGTAACAGTTAAAGTGGCACTCGCGTTTGAACCTCTGTGAGCGGAGTCCCCCTTGAAAACTACAGTAATCTCATAATCTCCCTTTTCCAAATAGACGTTCTTCCATCATAGCTGTAGCGCCCATCCGAATCAGTTGTAATGCTGCCGATAGCATCGCCATCCCTATAGATGCCGACTGGCCTCCCATCTAATCCCACGCTGCTTTCATCAATCAATCTGCCAGTAATCGCCACGGTTACGCTTTCACTCTCCAATATTTCCGGAGGATTGATGCTTACCGTTAAGCCAGTCTTCTTCAAAGAAGGACCGAGATGAATAACCTTAAGCGTACCATCTTTATACTTCTGAGTGCTCGTACCCACTTCCAAGAAATACAGGTCGCCGTCGACTCATCATATCTAACCGCGACCGGGCCCTTAAGACTCGAAGCAAGCACCTCGTCAACCTTAGTTTTAATTATTAATCCGGCCCACAACCCCGTCACGATAGTCAGCATAGTAAAGATGCTCCGAGCTGAAGGACATCGACGCCACAGATTTTCCCAGAAAAGTTTCTACCGCCCCATCCGGATATCTGAAGCGCTTGATCGAGACGAAATCTGAAAAATACACTTATCCCCCATACTTCGAAACGCTATTCGTCCTGCCAAGCCCGGTTTTCAGAGCAACAAGATTCAAGTAGTTGCTAGCTGGAAGCAGATAGACGCTCTTAGCATCGGCTGATCGCTCGAACCAATAATCAAGATATTGTCATTTTCATCGATAAACATGTCGTTAGAAGCAATCTCTATGTTGAGCAGGAGAGTCTCAATATTCGTCCCAGGATCGACTTAGTAACAACCCTCCTCTCCCCAGGAATTCTTCCGACATAAGACGTTAGGTAAATCCTGTAGTTGCTCGCAACAACCACCGCATCACAGGCCCTAGGATTGTTCACCAACACTCTTTTCCGTCTCGTCGCGATATCGTATTGAACAAGACAGACTTTACCCCCGTAAGGCGTGTTACGGCCAGCCGTCTCCGTCAGCCATATTCTACCCCCTTAACCCATAATCCTCTCGGGTACTCGAGGCTCGTCAAAAGCGTTAAAATAGCAGAGCCAACGGCGGCTGAACCCCCGCCGGCCCACAATATTTGAAGCAATACTGAAAACAGGCGTGACCACCCCTATGGTGAAAAGAACCAGGATCGAATTAAGAACCCTCCTCGTCTCAGTTAGAACGCTTCCCGAAATATAAGTTTTTCAAAGGACCCAGGCGTAAAAAGAACCTGTTTCAGAAACAGGAAACGCGTAAACCTTCACTAAACCAGGAGAAAACCGTAGAAGGTATTTGAGACACACCGGGATGAACCTCAGGGTGACTGCCGCCACTAAGAAGGTTAAGACCTTCTATGCGAGTTCCTCAGGGAATCAGAAGAGCTTCTGACGATTAGGCTAAAAACGTAGGATGAAAAAAGATGAGAAGGAGTTAATATCTTCATATGCATGCTGCCCCCTTTCATCGCCTCGGACAACAGAATGCTCAAACCATCTATGATTAAGGCCTCAGTTTCCTACACGCTTCCCTGCATATGGGATCAAGGAATTCGTAATCTTTCACAATGCTCATCATTTCAAGCTTGTCGATTATCCTAGTCACCGTCGACTTAGGTAGTACAACTCCCTTCTTCTCAGAGACGAGGCTTCTAACTCTAGACCATGAGTCCGCACCCTCAGCTATAGCTTTAAGAATAATCTTCTCCCTATCGTTAAGCTTTTTCAACTCCTCCAACGCCAAGTTAACCGCCATGTCGAAGACCCTCCTAACGTTTCTCACCCCGTCAGCGTAAGACCTTCCAAAGAATACTAGCCATCCGACAATCCCGTCGAAGAGCTCCACGGCTTCCTCTATCGTTTTACCAGGCGGCTTCAACCCCTCCTCCTTAAACC
>JAFNIQ010000063.1 GCA_017601395.1 Candidatus Brockarchaeota archaeon | reverse complement strand
CTTCCCCGAGCTTTAGCTCGGGGAACACCTTCCGCAAGGAGGGTGAGGGAACCCGCCGAAAGGAAGCATCTGAGTAGGCGGAGGAAGGGAAATCAAAACGAGACTCCCTGAGTAACGGCGAGTGAAAGGGGACCAGCCCAAACCGAAACAAGCGTGGATGACACGCTTGTGATGTGGTGTTGAGGCGGAAGCGTTCCCTCCAATCCGGGCCAACCCGAAGGGACCTGGAATGGTCCGCCATAGAGGGTGACAGCCCCGTAGGGGAAGGCCTGGAGGAGGATGGCTTCTCAGCCCGAGTACCATAGCTCGGATATGCTATGGGAAGCAGGGAGCCAGCTGCTTCCAAGGCTAAGTACTCGTCGAGACCGATAGCGCACCAGTACGGTGACGGAAATCTGAAAAGTGCCCCGGAAGGGGGGTGAAAAGCGCCTGAAACCAGGCAGTTATAGACGTGCATGGCCTGAAAGGGTTACTCCCTTCAAAAGCGGGAGCTGGAGACGGCTCTCCGCGATGAAGGGTACCAGGGTCATGCGCTCCGTCTTGAAACACGGGCCGGGGAGTTTACCGTCATGGCGAGCTTAAGAGGCTTCAAGCCTCGTAGGCGTAGGGAAACCGACTCCACGCACAGCCTTTAAAGGCTGGAGGTGGGGGGTGTGTTGAGCGCCCTTAGTCATGACGGTAAGACTAGAAACCGAGCGATCTAGCCCTGGGCAGGGCGAAGCCAGGCGAAAGCCTGGTGGAGGCCCGTAGGGGTGCTGACGTGCAATTCGTTCCTCTGACCTGGGGCTAGGGGACAAAAACCAATCTAGCTCGGTGATAGCTAGTTCCCTCCGAAGTGAGTCGCAGCTCAGCCCGCCTGGAGGAGGCACGCTGGGTAGAGCACTGATTGAGTGGTAAGGGCTCGAAAGGGCCCGCCTCTCTTTCAAACTCCGAACCAGCGTGCTCCTGAGAAGGGCGGAGTGGGGTTCCGCGGGTTAAGCTCGTGGACCGAGAGGGGAGCAACCCAGACCAGGGTTAAGGTCCCCAAATGCCAGCTAAGTGTCAAACCAAAGGGCGTCTTGCCTCTTAGACAGCCGGGGTGTAGGCTTAGAAGCAGCCATCACTTAAAAAGTGCGTAACAGCTTACCGGTCGAGAGGCAAGGCCCCGACAATGGACGGGGCTTAAGCTGGCTACCGATACCCTGGAGCACGCCGCCTCGCGGCGTGTCTGGTAGGAGGGCGTTCGGCTTGGGGAGAAGCTGGGCCGTGAGGCCCAGTGGACCGAGTCGAAGTGTAGATCCCGGTGGTAGTAACAGCAAAGTTGGGTGAGAATCCCAACCGCCGTAAGGGCCAGGGTTCCCCGGCAATGCGTCGTCAGCCGGGGGTTAGTCGGTCCTAAGGCCTGCTCTTAACACGAGTAGGCCGATAAGGGGAAGCCGGTTAATATTCCGGCACCAGACGGGTACGTGCGGCGACGCTAGGCCTAGGAGCCGACGGCTTGGGATAGGGTGAGCAGGGTTGCTGCCCTGTTTAACCGTTTAAGCCTGGGGAGTGCCGTAAAGGCGAGAACCAGGTGAAGGCGGGAATAGCACGCCATTAGGCGTGTTCACCCGATTCCTAGGCCCATGGAAAAGGCTTCTAGGAAGGATCCCGTCTGACCGTACCGAGAACCGACACAGGTGCCCCTGGGTGAGAAGCCCAAGGCGTGTCGGGGGTAATCCATGGCGAGGGAACTCGGCAAATTGGCCACGTAACTTCGGGAGAAGTGGTGCCTGAAGCTGGGCCGCGAGGCTTGGCTTCAGGTCGCAGTGACAAGGGGGTCCCGACTGTTTACTAAAAACATAGGGAACCGTTAGCCCGAAAGGGTTTACACGGTTCCTGAATCCTGGCCAGTGGCGGTACCTGAAACCTGGGTCCAACCGGGCTAAGGGCCGCTAAACGCCGGGAGTAACTCTGACTCTCTTAAGGTAGCCAAATGCCTTGTCGGGTAAGTTCCGACGTGCATGAATGGATCAACGAGGGCCCCGCTGTCCCCGCCTGGAACCCGGTGAACCCACGTAACGTGGACGAACAGTCCACGGACTCCCAGCGGGAAAAGAAGTCCCTGTGGAGCTTTACTGCAGCCTGTCGTTGTAGCGGTGGCTCCGGTGCATAGCGTAAGCGGGAGCCGTTACCAGGCTCATCCTCTCGGGGATGGGCTGAGGCGACAATGAAACACCGCTCACCGGGACTGCTGCTACTGATCTTGGCGGAAGCCGAGAAACAGCGGCAGGTGGGCAGTTCGGCTGGGGCGGTCCCCCCTTGAAAAGGTATCGAGGGGGCCCAAAGGTCGGCTCAGACGGGTCAGAACTCCGTCGTGGAGGGCAAGGCCAAAAGCCGGCCTGACTGGTTCTCGCACATCAGGAGAACCAGGGGCGAAAGCCGGGCCTAGCGAACCTTCGTGTCCCCACAGCTGGGGGCCGAAGCTGGCAGAAAAGTTACCCCAGGGATAACAGGCTCGTCGCGGGCGATAGTTCCCATAGACCCCGCGGTTTGGTACCTCGATGTCGGCTCTTCCCATCCTGGCGGTGCATAAGCCGCCAAGGGTAGGGCTGCTCGCCCGTTAAAGGGGAACGTGAGCTGGGTTTAGACCGTCGCGAGACAGGTCGGACTTTATCTGCTGGGAGTGCTGGTCGCCTGAGGGGAAGATGTCCTCAGTACGAGAGGAACTGGGTGTCGCGGCCTCCGGTCTACCGGTTATCCAGCAGGGTAGACGCCGGGCAGCTGCGCCGTTGTGGATAAGGGCTGAAAGCATCTAAGCCCGAAGCCACTCCCGAAAATAGGCGACCAACCTGGGTGTAGGGCTGGGCAACCAGCCTGATCCCAGTCGAGGGCGGGAGTAGAAGACTCCGTCGATGGGGTGGGGGTGTAAGCGCCAAGGATTAAAATCCGAGGTGCTCAGCCCGCCGCTCCCAATAGCCCGAGGTACACGGTTAACCACTCTCGTTGGAACAGGTGAAAACCTGCCTGTGACGCTCCAAAAATTTTTTAAACGTTATTTGACACCCTGCTTCAGGCAGGGGGGAAGTTGAAGGACGGGCGTCGGGCTCAAAGAGGGCCTGAGGAAACTCCCTTCTTGATGCGGGTGCTGCAGCGTCGTGAGGCGCAGGGGGAGACCCCTAGGCTGAGACAGAAACGGAACCCCTCCGGGAGGAATGCGGATGAAGAACGCTGACGACCCTCGGAGTGGGTGTGAAACGGGCTCAGCCTGCGGCAAGCAAGGCCAAACAGGCCAGATGAGTAACCCGCATGATGGCCAGGTGGGCCGCTTAGTCGAATCCCGTCTCGAACAGAAAAGGGGTTACTCTCAACATCCCCCCTGCCTCTACGCTCTCCATCTGCACGCGGATGACCCGAGGAAGTGCACAACCCTTGTCTTGAAGAAGCACGGCATGATTAAGGTTTTCTCCAAAATATCTCAGGTTCCGAAGCGCTCGATAATTTTAAACCCTGAGGCTTTGACAACGCTTTCACCAGTAGACAGGGATGTGGCGGTTAAACATGGGGTGACAGTTATAGACACCTCTTGGAAATCCACAGACAATAGTGTCTTCCATCTTCTTAAAGCACCATTCCAGAGGAGGCTGCCCAGGCTGCTGGCGGCGAACCCTGTTAACTACGGTGCTCCAAACATTCTCTCAAGCGCGGAGGCACTGGCTGCAGCCCTCTTCATACTTGGTTTCCCAGAGCAGGCGTTGAGCATTCTTTCAAAATTCAAATGGGGCAGTTCCTTCTTAGATCTTAATCGCGAGCTGCTGGAGTAAATTCTCCCGGGAACCTAGCTCAGGCTGGCTTCCAGCGTCCGGCTTAAACTATTTTAATTCGTCGAGGGTCTTGACAACTATCTCCCTAGGCATCTTCTCCACGGTGCCTATTCTCTCGCCGACCATGATTTTCACATTCTTGCTTTGAGCAAGGTCGAGAAGCCTTTGGGAAACAATACCGTCGAAAATAACTCCGGCAACGTTGTCAAGCTCGCTCAGCCTTTCGAAAAGCTGGCTCACAGGGACCTCGTCCATAATCTCTCCCTCATCGTCCAGGAGAATCGCGGTGAAGGAGTCCTTCACCCTGTCCCTAAGCGTCTTCATAACGTTCAGAAGGTTTTCCGGGGCAGCCGGCTTAGCCGCCGCCTGCAAGGTTGCGAGATAGGTCTTAACGTCAACCCTCCTGCTTATCATGTCTAGGATTTCAATAGGCTTCATCTCCTCAACCTCCCTCCCTTGAGGAGCCTTGCCTACGTAGTCTATTTTCGCCCCTCTTCTCAGAAGCTCTTTCACAATCATGTCGCCAACCCTGTCGCCGTCAGCCAGAACTGTAACCTCCTTCTTCTTATGGGTCAGGTTAACCACATACTGGGAAATGTTCACACCGTTGGTCGCAACCACGTTCTTAATTCCCGCCTTCATAAGAGTGGTTAAATCAGCCCGGCCCTCAACGATGAACAGTGTTTCACTCGACTCCGCCTCAGGCCCGCCTTCAACATCTGCAGCGAGACTAACTATTTTGCCAACGTCACTGACCTCACTAACTTGGCTTATCATCTGTATTACTTCGCTCCTCTGGGATGCTGACCATCTCTGCATAATGTCCTTCGCTCTCTCCATGATCCTCCTCCTCTTCTCTTCCCTCATGTCTTCGACGCTAACTAGTTTAAACCGGGCGTCGTAAGGCCCAACCCTCTCTATGCTTTCCAGCGTCGCCGCTAGAAGCGCTGCAGTAGGCTGATCAAGATTATTAGGGATAGTCACGTTTCCAAGGGTCTTCTTATCCTCCTTCTTCAGATCAACATCTATTCTTCCAAGCTTGCCGCTCTTCTGGAGTTTCTTCAAGTCGAGGGTGTCTCCGAACAGACCTTCAGTCTGTCCGAATATGGCTCCTATAATATCGTGTTTCTGCGGGAACCTTCCCTTTTGAAGAAGATTCTCTCCACAAGCCCCTCGACTTCAAACTCCACCCTGATCACATACTTCGTAATCGGCGGGGGCTGTTCAGACCCCATTTCCATCAAGCCTCCTTGCCCCTACGGATAAGCATGCTTTCACTAACCTCATTAAGCATCACTGTCATCCTAGGGCTTTAAAGGGGATTTAAACTTTTTATCCTGGACTACTTTGACCAAGGCGGTGCTGTTGCCCAGGCTTGGGAAGACAGGGAGCAGGCGCGACACTGCTTCAGCAGAAACAATAGGCAGGATTATTCAGGAGTTGAACCTCGGCGACGCGGGGCAGCTCATAGTGGTTGAGGGCGTAAAGGACAGGCAGGCGCTGGTTAAACTCGGGGTTAAAGCCAAGATAATGACTCTTAGAAGCTTCATCAGGCTTGCAGCCACAGACTGGCTCGAGAAGGAAAAGCTTTCGGAAATAGTTGTCCTAACCGATTTCGACAGGAGGGGAAGGTCGCACAGCGTGAAAATAAGGAAGATCTGCTCAGGGCGAGTAAGGGTTAACACAGAGTATAAGTATAGGCTTAAACAGGCTCTAGGCGGCTCCGCTAAGGAGGTTGAAGGCATACCCAGTTTTATCAGGAGCAAAACCGAGCAGGAGGTTTTTTAAGCTCGGCCTGACGTCCTTTTTCACAGCATGCCTACCGCATGCTCCAAGGCCTCTTTAACCGAGCTCTGCTGTTTCGCCGTCCTGGGTCCTCCTCCCTCACAGCAGAGCTTAAGCCCTATGCTCGGTTAGATCCGCTTTCGGACGGCTCAGTTAGGAGGAATGCCCGATGCTTTTAAGCTTTAACGGTTTAAAAACCCCTTCTCGTCAATCTCTCCCATCCTAACCCTGGTGCTGGATATCGGTGCAGAATCCTCAGCCTCTAGGAGGGGTGCTATAAGAACCTCTAGAGGAGGAAGGCCTTTTTCAGCCCTAACCCTATTTATAAGCAGGCCATTTTTTAAAGTGTTAAAGGTCACTAGAAGGGATCCCCCGTCTAAGGTTGCCGCTGGGCCAGCATAGTCATCCAGCTTCAAAATACTGAACCTTCTGCACCCGATGCTCCTTAGAAAACCGGAAACCTTCTCGAAGCGCTCTGCGAAAGGCTCAACCCTGTGGGGCTTGCTGCCTGCAAACTCGTCTGACGCGACTCCGACGATTATACTCCTCCCCAGTGCTGCTGCCAGCCCTAGGAGGAGCATATGCCCCCTGTGAAACCTGTCGAAAGTGCCGCCCAGTATCACAGTCTTCCTCTTAACAATGGTTTAGGAGACTTGGAAACCCATTTAAAGCCTTTCCCCAGAATTGGAAGCCGGCTGTTGAACGAGGAGGAGAAGGAGAAATACTTTGCAGCAGGCGAGATCGCAAAAAGGGTTAAGAAGGAGGCGCGTCAACGTGTTAAGGCTGGGGTAAGGCTCGTCGACCTTTGCGAAGAAATTGAGGGTCGCATAAGGCAGCTCGGCGGCCTACCGGCTTTCCCGTGCAACATAGGTTTAGACGAGGTTGCAGCTCACTTCACCCCGCCCCCCGATTTTGAAGGCGAGATTCCTCAAGGCTCGCTGGTTAAAGTGGATCTGGGTGTCCACGTTGACGGCTGCATTGTTGACACCGCGTTCACAATACCTCTCTCGCAGGGGGACAGGGAGATTGTTGAGGCTGCTGAGAAAAGTCTTGAAAAAGCATCCGGCGTGCTGAGGAGCGGTGTTAAAATCAACCAAATCGGTGAGGCGGTTGAAAGCGTCGTCAAATCAAGGGGCTTCAGAGTGATAAGAAACCTATCCGGCCACCAGATTGACCGTTTCAACCTTCACGCAGGGCTCTCAATCCCGAATCTTAAAACTTTCAACATGGAGAAACTTAGGAGAGACATGGTTGTAGCAATAGAGCCGTTCGTAACGCTTGCCGACGGTTTGGGCGAGGTCAGTGAGGCTGGACATGTCTACATATATCGTTTCAAACACTTCCCCCTAGACTACAAGGGGGGGTTCAGCAATCAGGTTGGGAGAATGCAGAGCTTGTTCAGAACACTTCCCTTCTGCGAAAGATGGTTTTCAAGCGTCTTCAAAGATGCTGGCGGAAGCGTCTTCAACAGGATTATTGAAGACTTGGGGAAAAACCTGATTTCATACCCGGTTCTGGTTGAGAGAAGTGGGAGGAAAATCGCGCAGGCAGAGGATACTTTTCTAATACTTGAGGACTCCGCTGTAAACCTGACTTCCGAAACGGGTTAGTAACGCTCCTCCTGACGCCCCCCCTCTAAGTATATGGCTGTAATCACCATTCTGTTTTCAACACCCGTGTCGCCTAAACTCTTGGGACACCTGGGACACTCCTCACCATATCCGTAAACGTAGTCTCCCTCGCGGAAAGGCCTAACGGCCTTGTAGCTGCATTTGGAACATTCTTCAACGGTTAAAACAACTATTTTCCTCTCCTTCAGCGTTTTCTGCACGCTAAGCTGGTATCTTCTTATCATGTAGAATGTTGAAACCAGACCGGTTAAACCAGTCATTATGAAAAGCATGTTGGTAACGCTGTCATTCCTACCTGCACCCGTGACCCCTTGAACAAGAAGGATTAGTGAAAAAAGAATTAGTAGGCCGAGTAGGAAGAAGTAGAATGGGACGAGAAGACTAACCGGGCTTTTCTCCAATGCACTCACCCTCCTACTGGGCGATGCCCATCGTGTTACCAACCCCTATCACCATCACCGTATCTCCTTCCGAAGACTTCTCGACTATTCTCTTTAAAAGAAGCTGATGAGCCTCTTCGACGCCGTTAAGAACGTCCTTAGTCATGGGCGTGATAGCCTCTTTCAAAGACATTTTTATAATCATTCCGTAGAGGGGGATCGCCTTCTTAGTTGCAACCTCCTCAATCTTGTATTTTTCAGTGCCTATTCCACCGATGATTGCTCCAACCCCTTCGGCAATGCTCCCTGTTTTCTCACCCTCCAGCTTGAGCCCCGCGTCAACCATAAATATCATTTTGAAGCTCTCTTTTTCACTGAGCTTCATGAGAGCATCCCCCGGGGTGCCCACAGCCCCTCCCGGGCCCTTGGCCTTCATGAAGTATACTCTTCTCCCCTGAATGTTCTTAACAGTGCACACGTTATCCCTCTCAATATCGAATATCTCGCCGCCCCTCATAAGTCGGGCTGCGACAAGCGCTCCCGCTCCGTCGCCAATCGGCTGGCCGCTTGAAAACGCTTGCAGCGCCCCTAAGTATGCTTCTGCCTCCATCATCACCTGCGGGAGGATAGCCTGCAACTGTATTATCAGGATGTAGCTTGAAGTCTTCTTGCTCAGAATATAGTAGTGCCTCACAACCTTATAATAATAGTTTAAAGCATAGGATGCTTCGAAAAGGTTCATTATGTTTAAAACATGGCTTTCATCAAGATCTGGGATTATCTGCTTTATCTCACTCCTAACCCTGTCCTCAGCGGTCTTAACTATATGGTCGAGCTTCCAAACCACGCCGGCTGGGTCCATGTCGACCGGGGGAATGGTTACGAATTCGAGATAGTTATCCAGGAATCTGTTTATCTCCTCCCTGCCGTATTTCTTCAGCTTCTCCTTAGTGAATTTAACCGACTCGTCTCTCATTAGGCGTAGTCTTTCAAGAGCATACTCGATGTCTCGGAGCCGAATCCTCGTCTGTATTTTCTCACCCCAGAAAACTAGCACTAGAAACATCGCTATGTAAAGTATGTTAATTATGTAGCCGATGTCCGTGTTGTCCTGCCCAAGGAATAATGGTGTTTGCATCTATCTTTACGCCACTGGTTTTTCCAGCCGGAGAATATTTAAGCCTTTAATGAAAATTTTATGGTTAATTAACAAATCGAAGGATGGTTACCGGCTTTCAAACCTCGCGTGGCCGAAGACCACACTAATGTTTGAAACGGAGCTGTGTTTAACTTCCGTGTTCGGAACGGTTCCGCGGGTTTCCTCCCTGTACGGGTGTTTCCACAGCTCCTATGGCCGGTAACCGGAAGGAGGACGAGAACCCCACTATTAAATTTTTCTCCGTCTAGAAAGCAGTTCTTAAATATGATCCGCAGGAGCACTTTTCTTCAGAAGCAGGATATATCCTCCCGCAGCTCGCACACATTGTTTTAGGAGAATACATTAGGAAACTGGCCCTACCCGCTTTCCTAAGGCTTCCAAGCTCCTCTAAATCCTGCAGGTGGATAATGTTAGACTCAGGAGTGAGGTTCTTAAGCCTGGATTCAAACCTAAACCATTCTTCAAAAGTCATGTTTCTCGGGAACACGTTCACACGGGTTCCTCCAAACCTCTGCACAGCCTCCTCGTGGCTTACAAGGCTGACTATCACCCTGTTTTCCCTCTTGGAAGACTTATGGGCAAGCTCGTTCACCTTTTTAACAATCTTCTCAGCCTCCGGGAAACTGGCTGAAGCATCCTGAGAGCCAACAAGTCTGCAGGAAGCATCATAAAGCCCTGTCAACTCTATTATTGAGCAGCCTTTCTCAACTAGGAAGTATGTTTCACCGTTAATCCTGCAGGATAGTGGAAGGAGCTTTCTGTCTTCTATAATGCTTCTCAAGCTCTCCCTTTTAAGCTCTAAAGCCTCGACAATCCTGCTCACAATCTCGCCAAGGTTTTCCCAGAAAGCATCCTCGTTCAGAGAAGCGTTCTCGAGAATACGCGGCAGGTTCAGGCTTACCGAGCTCAAGACACCGGTTCTAACATAGTTGTCAGCATCATCGTTCAAAATAGTGAGATGGTGGGTTGGACACGAGTTTTGAGAACCAGCCAATATAAGGGCGCCCCCAGCGTTTAAAAACTTTGTTAAAATGTTTGCAAAACCCTCTTCAGCAAACTTCTTATCGTAGCCGACTAGTGAAAGAGAAAAATTGGGCAAAATCGTTTTCTCAGATATTTCAGCAAGCCTTCTTAAGAGCTCAAAAACAACGGATTCCAGCTTCGCGCTTAAGATAACATTCCACTTCCTCTGGCTTATTGCAATGCTTTTCAAAAACTCTTCTACAAGCTCAGGATCCTCCGTGTTTACGAGAAGGCTGTTAGCGTGCATAGAGGAGCTGCTGAACGCCTCGACAATCCTCCACGCGACTTGCTTAAGCGGAGACTGGTCACTGGAAAAAGGAATGTAGGAGTAGGTTTTCACGAGGCTTAGGCTTTCCAGCGAGTTTACAGGCTCTTCAGGCTTAAACATGAAACTAGCTAGATGATTAATATTGACTATTCCACTGAGATGCGCGTCACCCAATTCCCTCGGAAGCTTGACGAGAAAAGCATACTGTCTCAAAACCTCTTCGCCAGCCTCGTTCACAACATCGTCAAGTCCCCGCTTAACAGATATCAGCTCAGACACATCGTGCACTGGCAACCCGAGCCTCGTCAACCTGTGCCTATAGTTTTCCATCTTCTTTTCAAGGAGGACGGCGTTAACATACTCCCTGATCAACGGTGCCGTCAAATACTTCACTCCAAGAGAATATAGTCTCTCCTCTATCTCCAAGGCTATCGTTTCCGCAGTATCCTGATCCATCCCGGCCTCCCTGACTAGACACTCTTCAATCCTTTTCCTATCGAAAAGCTCAATGGAGGAGTCTGTTCTTCTAACGAGTAACACATTCTCCTTCCTTCTGAGCGACTCGAAAAGATTCATAGCGTGGTTTAGAACATCCTTGCCGAGCGGAGTTATCACGTATATCTTGCTCTCAGGCTTATACTCGACGAGGCCGTTCTCCATAAGCTTGCTCAAATGATATGCGAACTTACCAGCGTCGCTGAACCTATCAAGCCTAACGGTCTTCATCAGCTCACTGTATCTAAGCGGGTTCCTCTCCAGTATTTTCAGTATTTCAACCCGCACTGGAAATCCTAATGCTTTAAAGATGTCGCTCAACGTTTTGAAACCCTTGTTTTCCTCCTCCATCTTAATGATATTCTGCACAGTGAGGTAAAACTATTTTAACTTAATGCTGCACACTAATCCTCCAATTACCATGTTAAGAGGGCTGTTAACCGCGGCACCTGGTGTCTTCACGAGGATAGTCCGGTCTGATAAAATGGTCTAATGCTTAAAGCTCATCTCAACGGGTCTGCTCGGGGAAATGTGGAGAACTCGTCTTCTTTCAGAAATACTTTTAAAGACGCTGGAATTAGGCAGGCTCGACGGGGCGTGGTCTAAGGGTGAAAAACCGACTAACTTTGTAGGCTCCATGGCTCTGGTAAACCCTCTGCGAAATTGAACAAAACCTTTTTAAATTACAGGGAATAAAAAGCCTGCTGGGGGCGTCTGCTAGCTTGGTCGAGGCTCCGTGGCTCGGGCCCACGAGAAAGGTTGCGTGAGAGAGCCCCGCTACGAGGGAAACCTGGGTTCAAATCCCAGCGCCCCCATAAAAACCGCTTAAATTTTTAACTCATGTTCAAAATGTATAGCTGCTTCCTTTAGCTGCGCTGAAGCATAGTCGTCATTAAAAGCTTGGGCCTCATCATTATTAAGGATAGTGAAACCAAATCACACTACGGCTTCTAAGCTCCCTCTACATGAAACCACATCTTAACGTTATGCCGCTTATAGATCTCGTAAGCCCTCTTGAAAAACTCCCCCCATTCCCTCAGGTACGCATTCATTAAGGGGATACGATGGTCGATGCGCTGTTCCTGCGTCATTTGTTCTTCCCTATAGCCAACTCCAGTTCTCCTAATATACTCCTCGGCTATCGCCCTATCCTCCGGATTGTCATTCGAAAAGAAGGTCTTAGTTAACAACATCCCCAATTCCTCCCCAACCTCCTTAACCTCCAAGACTTCAACCGGCTAGAAGATCTTTGGACCACGGCCACTATAGGTTTCCCCGGTCGATCCTAATGTTATCGGGATATGTTTTAATCATCACGTTTACCTTGGATATTAGCTCAGAGACAATCGGGTCTTTCTTAACCTCCTTCTTCCCGTAAGCATAAGCCGAACGGATGATAGCGGGGATGCATTTCAATACCTTTTTCTCCATGAGCCAGCTCCTTCCAATCGATAGAAGGTGCATCTTCTTCGACTCCTCTCTTATTTTCCTTCGAGTTTTTGACGCGGGTTTGATCACCATCCAGTATTCAGTCATCTTTACTACCCTCCATATTTCTCTCCACTTATAAAACCCACTTAGTCTTGGATTGCTTTATACTACATTCCTATGATGTGAAACCACATTTTAACATTGTTCTGCTTATGAATATCGTAGGCTTTCTTAAAGAATTCCCCCAATTCTTTCAAAAAAATGTTCATGAAGGGTATACGGTCATCAATGCGCTGCTCAGGCGTCATCTGCTCTTCTCCATATGAGAGCCCTGTCCTCTTAATGTATTCTTCAGCTATCCTCCTGTCTTCCGAGCTATCCTTCGAAAAGAACGTCTTCGTAAGCAACATTTCCAATTCCTCCTTAACCTCCTTAACATCCAAGACTAAGTGG
>JAFNIQ010000064.1 GCA_017601395.1 Candidatus Brockarchaeota archaeon | reverse complement strand
TTTAGCTAAGCAGTTTGATAAAGATAAACTAATGAATCGGTCTAACCTATTGAATCTCTTCAAGAACCGGAGATGTACGAAGCCGGAAATAGCTTCTAAATTAGAAGATGCATCGTAGCGCGTGCTAGTCCTAGAATTCGTAAACCTTATTGAGAAAATAGATGCAGATCTACCGCTAGACAGGCTCGCACACAAAATATTCGTCTATTATTATGAATTTCTTATTTTCGCTTGAAACCATATCCTGGAGCGATTACGATGTTTCTGAGACAGCAGCCCATACACGTAGATTTAACCGTTGACGTGGCTAACAGGAACCGTGAGCTTACGCTTCTATGTTTTCAAGCCCCTCCTCTACAATCAATTTCTAAATACAGTGCATGTCAATAAGTTTATAACGTACGTTATGGTAGATTTTTTATGAGATTCCAGAATCCTCCTACCGTAGACCGCCACCCATTTATCCTTTACTCGGATAGAAGTTTCCCCCGGCTTCTGAGAAATCCTTTGCAGTGATTTTATCCTTCTCCCACTTGTCCTCGTCGAGTATGAAAACTGGTTTGAAGACTATCCTGTAGGGGTAGATGACCCTGCCTACTATAGCCTCGTCACGCCAGAGAATACTGTTCTCCTCAACTCTTAAGCATTTAGCACACACTATAGCAAAATTTTTAAGCGAAGGTTTAAACTTCGATGCGATGAGGATACTTTTCGTCTGCGAAGGAAACATATTCAGGAGCACTATGGCAGAGGCATTGTTTAACAGGATTATCGAAGATGCGGGGTACAATAGTAAGGACATGCATGCCTCATCCGCCGGAATCATAGCTGTTGATGGAAGCCCCGCCTCACCTTACGCTGTTTTCGCGATGAAGAAAAGAAGAATTTGTTTGGAGAGTTTCCGGGCTAGGCGATTGACACCCGAGCTTGTTCAGAGGGCAGACTTAATATTGACAATGGAGGAGAAGCATAGGCGCTACGTGCTTGAGCTCGCCCCGGAGGCTTGGGGAAAGACATATACGCTGAAGGCTTTCTGCGGGCGGGAGGGTGAGATATATGACCTCGGGGGAGGGGGGTTTGACGAGGCTGAGAAGATCGCCCAGGAAATTGAGGATTGCATTAGGGCAAGTCTCCCAAGGATAATTGAGATGGCGGGAGAAGCAGAAGGTCATCGACCGAATATTAAGAAATAATGAAGTAGATTCGAAGTGCCTAGTAAGGCATTACCCAAAGGGATTTGGCTGCAAGCGCCACTATTGCCGAGAAGCCAGCCAACAACCCTTCTCCAAGGGCAAGCCCCGCCACAATTATGCTTTTATTTCTCTCGAACCATTTTTCGCCAAAAGCCTTCGTGAAGAACCTCCTTCCAAGCAAGGCTCCCATGAGTGTTGACACGCTATATGGAAGAGGTTGGCTCATGCCGAGTACAAAGCCGATGAAAGAGAATGGTATCTTGAAACGCTCTATCGTCAAGGAGGCTGCTATGCCAAGGGCAAGGCTTCCAGTTAGAAGCTGGGGGTTTAAGATGGCTATCTGCTTCGTCACCCAGAGCCCGAGCCATCCAGCTCGGACTGGCCATTCGATCGCTGTCGCAGGGTAGAAGTTGGAGGGAATCGGCGCAACCCTCCAGAAGGAAGCTAGGTAAATGAACCCTGCAACCATCTGGATCGGTAGACCTATGAAGTAGGCTTTAAAGACGCTGAACAAGTTCGTCTGAGTTCTTCTTGCCACAGCTATCCTTTGAATCCAGCCCGCTCCACCAGCCCCGGTGTGAATGGGAGCGAACCATATGTCTGTACTTGAATAGGGGAGAGCGATAAGCACCCCTTCTCTCACATAGGGTATGTCGAGAGCCACTCCAGACAGGCCGATAGACCTGGATGAGACCAAGGTTGCCAGAAAGGACCATACTGGGGAGATTAGTATGAGTACCCACAGATATGGGATGAAGCTTGGAACTAGCCAGAGGGTTATTCCTATGATCCCTGCGGTGGAGCAGACGTACATGGTTAAGATCACCCAGAGCGGCAAGTATCCTGCTCTCCTGAAGCTTGACGGAAGGTGGGCAAGGGTCTCCAAGGCTTCCAGGAAGTAACGATGCTCCATGAGGATTGGAGTGAGTGCTGCGGCAACCGAGGCTCCTATTATTGGGCTTGCCCAGAAATTGAGGATGGACCTCTGCCAGCATAGGCTTATGTTCATCCCGGGCAACCATTCGCGGAAGAAGCCTGTTCTTTGGAGGATGGTATTGCCGAAGAGGTATACTAGGATTCCAGAGACTCCTTGGGCGACGGCTACGCTACGTGGAATGATCATGCCAAGCCCGAAGGTTATTAGGCTGGTGGATAGGCCGAAAGAACCTCCTGGGAAAACATTCTCTACGAGCTGGTTCATATCTAGCCAAGGGAGCGGTATCAGCGTCAACTTTACACCAGTAAGGGAGAGGCTGAGTGTGCTAACCCCGTAGAGTATGAACCCGTAGGAGGCTCCGACTAACGAGGAGAGTATAAAGATCCTCATCCTTAAAGGATCCCTCTCAGCAAGGGTTACGACGGCTTGGGCGTCTACCTCGGCGAGTGGAAACGGGAGCTTCTCGGCCTCCACGTAGAGCTGGGCTGCCAACAATCCTAAAGATAGCTCTACGAACCTCCTGAGCAGGTTCGCCGTTATGAAGATGAGGAAGACCGGGAACCAATCAGGATGCATAAGGTTCCTGGTCAGCAGGGCTTGAGAGCCCAGCGGGGGAGCTATGAACCACGGGGGAACTATATCAAATCCTCTTATAATGGGGCTTACGCGAAGGTATGCGTTATAGAGAAAGTCGAGCCAGAAGGTTTCAGCAGCCATGGAGGCTGTCATTGTGTATATTATAAACACCTCCTGTTTGGTGAGAGGCTTTCCGAAAATCCTGGCGAGTTCCGTGAACAGCAGGATACTCATAAATTGAGCACCATAGAGAATCCCTGCAGAAACGCTTGCACCAGAGACGAGGCTCATGTAAAGGGTAGCGGGCTGCATGACCACTGCAGCATAGACCATGGCGATGAAGGACCAGCGGGTAAAACCGCTTCGATACGCGATGCCTTCTCCCATGTTGTTGGCCGATTCTCCACTTAGTCTTCTACTCATAAGCCATCCCCATTTCCATATACTTTTGCCGTTGAGAAGGGGGTAGGCTTCTCCAGATGAGAAACTGCTTTCTCATTCCATCCATAAACCTATAGTTAAGCCGCCTCCAGACGGAGTAAGGCCCCGAGAGCCTCTCTATCTCCATTTCAATAGAGTAGCTTCCCTCTGGAGTTAGGAAGGCTGTTAACGTCACCTTCTGGTTGACTCCTTGCTCATATGGTGCTAGAGATACATGGGACTCCATTACCAAGGCCTTCCTGCCCGAGACCTCGGTTTCAAGGATCGCGGGGCCTTTTCTGAGTATGAAGTAACCAATCCCTTCTTGAGAATGAGCCTCGAAGTATTCCTTGATAAACATAAGTAGGCCCCTTATCTCCTCAACTGGGAGCCTGAAGGGAAGCAGCATCATCCATTTATCGCCAGAGGGATGGCCGGCCTTCCACTTCCTCTCGAGGGAGGGAGTGACCAGTTTAGAGGCCTTAAGGAATGGGTATGCAGAGGCTATGATGACCGATATCATCGCCATGAGGACGGAGAAAGCGACCATGGAGCCATAGAAGTTTAGGGAGAATTCAGGAGGCAGGATGCCAGTGAGTTGGAGAAGCCTTATTCCCAGGATCCCGCCCGTGTATCCGATGAAGCCTCCCACGAAGGCGTAGATAAGATTCTCAACGAGATACATTCCGCCGGCTTGCATGGGTGAAAGTCCCAGCGAGCTGTAAATGGAGAGTTCTCTTGTCCTTTCATAGAGGTTTCCAAGAGTAGTATTCAGGATGGTTATGATGGCTAAGACTATGGGCACGATGAGGAACTCAGCTCCTCTGAACATGAATGCCATCCCAACCCTATAGATCAACGTTTCGCCGTGCAAAGTCGCGTATACGTCCATGGATGTGGAAAAGATCAAATCGCTCACAGCCTCCTTTACAGAAACTGGTTCCCTAGGTTTAACAGCTATGCTATAGATTTGTCCTCCCATCCTTAGGAGTGTTTCAAAGGGAACTATTATGAAGGAAGATGAAAGATGTGGGAATACCTCCTTTTCCGGTCTCTGCGCCAGTTCCTCGAAGTTAAGGGGTGTTACGGGTTCCCCATCCATGTCGAGGAGCAAGGACGCAGCCTTCCCGTCTATGACGCCCACAACGGTGAAGCCCTTTCCCATGATTTCAATCTCACTGTTAAGCTTGAGACCAGCTCTTTCGAAAATATCGGTGCTCACTATGCAGGCCCAGACATCATCCTGAGTAAGCCACCTTCCCTCAACCTTCGCTTTACTCCAGAGCCCCAGTATCTCATCCTCCTCTGGTGTTAGCCCCCAGAGTGCCAGTACTGGGGTGGAGTTCTCCAGTAGTAGCCTCGGTGGCTCGCGGTACGATGGGAACCACCAGGCCCTAGGGGATACGACGGCATTCTCCCCGAATTTAACCCTCAGGCTTTTCCAGAGGCCGCGTTCCAGCGGATTCCAATTCGCATCTCTTAACAATAAACCCTCATATAATGTCGCGCCGAGCGGCGCACCAGGCTGAGGGGTTGCTACGATCGATCTCATGGAGTAGAGGGATGTTAGGGCAACAAGAGCAAATACTATTATGGTTACCGTCGCCAGAGTGAGGCTCGTCCTTATCCTCCGCCTCCTCATGTTGCCGATTCCAACGGAGATGGCGAGAAGGAAGGTTGAGGCTCGTGAACTCGTAACTGAATGCTGCCCTATAAGTTTCTCCTTGATCTCTGAGACGTATTTGAGAACTTCGCTTAGAAGTATTGCCATGAGCGGTATGATGAGGATAAGGATACTTATGCTAAGCATCGCCACGAAGGCGTTAGGAGCCAGAGCGAAGCCTGGATGAATAAGGTAGAAAAGTACGCAAGGAGCAAGGAAGAAAATAAGCGTCGCGATGAACCTACTGGTTCCTTTTTGAGAGTGGATGAAAAGTCTCTCGGCACTCACGGCGAAGGGCCCGAGGAAGAAGCCGAGGAAGATCGTGGCGGTAACAATATCCACTATTAAGGTCCTCGTCTCAGGGTAGGAATTAGCCTCGTTAACCCAACTTTCGACCGAATAGGAATACGCCTTTCCATACCTCCGGTCGTGGAGCGCCTTCACGGCCAACTCTATGGAGGACCCGCCTTTCGCCAAGAACACCTCGGCTAAACCACCCCCGCTTAAGATGCCGTACTCATGGATGGTTGCAAGCCTCTCGGAGTTTAGCTTGTGCATATCCTCTGCCACCCTCAGCGGGAGCAGATCAACACGGGCTAGCTCGCCAGCGTTAACACTGTAACCAGCCCCCCCATTGTTGATTAAGCCGAAAACCTTTCCTCCGACCTTCAGCAAGACCTCGAACAGGTCTCCGGGTGGGATGAATATGACAGAGACATGGGTCTCTAGGCTCGGCGGGTTCCTCTGAGCCAGTGTGAAGGGAGACCCAAGAACATAACCATATGAGAGAGGCGGGGTATGAGTGGATGCGTCGAGAATTGAGAATTCGATGAGGGAGACCTTTCCGGATTGAGGCTCGGTCACGCCGATGAGCCCTAGAGATCCACATTTAAAAACGATGAATGTTTTAAGCTCCTCATCCCGGCTAACGGTGAATGAGCTTGCGAACATCACGGCATACTCTCCCATATCGGAGGCGTAGATAGGATTCCCAGTTTCATCATCAATAACGTAAATCTGCAGCCAATAGAAGGCTTGTGGTCTTAACCCGCACATTATGAACTCGCCTTTATCATCAGCCATCGATATTAAACGATGTCTGAAAAAGGATGCCTCAGCATACACCAAGGCGTTTGGCACAGGAGTGTATGTCCCCCTCGTCTGGTTGTACTCCATGATCCTTCCTTTAAGCGTGGAGAAACCCAATGCATGGATAGTGTCAAACCTAGTTAAGGAGGTCCTGGGAACCCAATTTCTCAAGTTCTCTATATTCGCGAAAAGGTAAATCGCCGAAAGGATGAACTCTACCTGAGGTTTCAGGTTTTCCAGTCTCCAATGCTTCATCATGTCGAGCGGAGTCTCCCACCTGACCCTGTAGGAGTTACTTGTGGAGAAGCTGAGGGCCATGCCGTTAACCATTGCTAAGGGCTCAGTATCTATCATCAAACCTGTCGGTATGGATGCCAACCCGCGGAGAAACACACCTCCCCTCTGAAGCACCCCGTCTCCCACGTAGTACACCTGACCGGTGGTAGCCATCAACACGCCTAGGAGGCTCTGATCCCCAACCTCCATATCACGGTATTTTTCGTCAGGAAACGGGCTCCTTGTCCCCAAATAGAACAATAACTCAGAAATCTTGTAGAATCTCTCTGGATCGAATCCTGGAGAGTAAAAGGAACTGCCCCCGTAGTAGAGCCCCATGGTTTTCGAGTCTGTTGAAAGATCGAGGCCGATCGCCAGCACTATGTTTCTTCCCTCATCTGTAAAAATGTATTTGTCGACAAACTCCCTAGCCCCCCACAAGGATTGGAAGTGGCCCGAGAGAGCTACGAATATCATGGTCCTGTACGGTCTTCTTCCAGAGAAGATTCGTGCCAGTTCTAGAAGAACAGATATTCCGCTGGCAGCATCGGCGCCCGGGGCTATCGAGGGAACCACTGAGCCTGAGTCGAAGAAGCTGCACAGGGCGATTGCCTCGTTCTTTTCACCAGTTCCCTCCAAAACCCCGATAATGTTAGAAACCTCCTTGCTCTCCCATCGCATCAGACTTACTATCTCGCCACTGAGCGCCTCTCCGCTCTTAAGCATCGTCATGATAGGCTGCACATTCTCTCTCTTCACGTAGTAGCGCGGGATGTTTATGGGGGAGGAGATGGTTTTCGACTCAGCTTCGAAGATAGTCGTGTCCTCAGGCTCTATGTACACGATGGCTTTGGCCCCAAAAAGAACAGCATTCAACCAGTTTCTGTAAGAGTTAAACTCCATGATGATTATGCTGTCATTGATAGGCTTTCCCTCCATTTCCTCGAAGCTTCCTTCTCCGATGTACACGAGGGAACCCTTCATACCCGGGGTTGACGGTGGGCAGAGCAGGTTCGGGATGAGAGGATAGATTTGTATGTCTGCGTTTATGGAGGGGATGTGGAGTCGTGCACCGTAGTCATAAGGGATGACTATACTGTAATTCTGAAACGAGACCTTGAGCCCAAGCCCCTTAAGCTTCTCAACAATGTATCCTTGGGCTCTGTAGTACCCCGGGTATCCGGTGAACCTGGAACCCAACCCTTCGAGGAAAGCCACATGGCTCCTAATCTCTGTCCAATTAAGAGCTTCTAGAAGGAACGGGATGACCCTCCTCATTTCCGCCGGAGTACTGAGCGGGGCTTCCCCCTCTCCAGAAGCCGGGAGGAAAAGTTGGGGCAGTAACCCGGCGAATAAGGCTAGGGTTAGAATAGATATGAGAAAGAATCGCGGGGTCATGAGATGTGCCTCACCAATGCTTTACAGTGGTGCCACCATGCCTGTTGACCAAGCAACGATTGCGAAGATCAGCTTAGAAAACAATACTCCTACTAGTATTCCAGCAGCTATTGGCACTCCTTTCTCGTAGAGCTTAGTGCCACCTATCTTAAGTATTCCGAATTTCACGAACCACATTATCCAGAAGGCTGTTGCGAGCTTCACATACCTGGCTGCGATCCAGAGTCCTATTGGGTCAAACCAAAACCATGGGAAGTGCATCCTGAGGTACATCAGCACCGGCACAACGACCCAAGCGGCAGCCATCCACGGAATGTTTTCCTCCCACTTCCAAACGCCTTTGATCGTACCGTAATCTGACCCAGTCCAAGTTGAAACTATGGGCCTTGACTTGAGGGCCCTGTCAACACCTAGTTCATAGAGGGACCCTATGGTGAAGACGAAACTTATAATATAGACCAGTATTATGGTGATAACCTGTATGATGAATACATCCCGATTTGATGTATCTGTCCAGCTTGCCACCTTGAAGCCAGAGAGCCCGAGGGCTTGGGGTTGGCTGCTCATACTATAACCGAAGAACTGCCTTGTAGCGTAAACCGTTGCGAAGGCGGCCTGTTCTCCTACTGTCCCAACAGCAGGGATAGGCCAGAGCCCCAAGATGCCTCCGAGCCAGTAGTTAGCATTGTGCGTGTGGTACGTCGCCCAGTAGGAGATTGGCCCAGCCTCCCCCGCCATTCTTGTTGAGGCGTAGAAGACCAGTAGAAGCGAGAAGACCATGATCAGGCTCATAGCCGCAGGTATTCCCATCGCTGTGAGAATGCTCCAGAATAGGATTAGCGAGCCTAAGAAACCCATCCACATCGTCTTGTAGGGTATTGGCTCCTTCGCCTCATCATCCGGGGGCCTCCGTATGTACCTGATAGCGTCGCGAATGTATTTCCAGCTAAAGACGAGGGACCAGAAGCCTATGGCGAATGAGCCGCCTGCGTCAAACATGAGTTCCGGCCTGATTAACCCTTTCCTACCGTACGTGGTGAACATTTCATAGTGGTCTGCAAAGCCGCCCGCCGGCGGGGCGGGTGCTAAGCCGGTGTATGCTTGGAGAGTGCTCAGAATCCAGTAGAAAAGAATGAAGCCCCATCCGGCGCTGAACAGCATCTCCACAGGCATGAAGTAGGCTGCCGCGAGCGTCTCAGGGTTGAGGTAAAAGTTAGTGTAGCATGTGGGGAGAACCGAGGCCCCCCATCTTCCGAAATCACCATAAAAGTTAAACATGTACCACGTATAGAAACCGTATTCTTTCGTAGCCGGAATGGGGAACTCCGGGATGAACATTCTGATCATAAAGGGTATGTATGTCAATGTCCCTATGACCAAAGCTATCCAGAAGCCCTTGCTCTCCACGAAGCTGAACAGCCTAGGCTTCTCTTCCGGCTCCTTAGCCATCTTGATGAGCTCGTTAGCAGGCTGAGCGTATGGGAAGGGGAGTTGCTCCACATCTATGACGCGGCGCCTCATTATAAGACCCCAGAAGTAGCCCAGGAAGGCCCAGAGAAGCCACGCCACTATCCAAACGCATACTGTCGGCAGCAGTGCCAACCATTCCGGAGCCACGCCTCCCAACCATATCGGGTCTATGGCTACTTTCGGAGGAAGCCAGAAGTATGGCATGAGCTTCCCAGCTGTTCCTATGAGAGCAGGCTTAGTGGAGCCGAGTGTATAGGTGACCGTATACATAGCTGTGTAAGAGCCGTAGGGGAATGTTGAGATCAAGGCTGAGGCAAAGATTACTCCTAGCTCTTGACTGCTTAACGCTAGTCTTCGCGACCTGCCCAGAATCCAGACTATTAGCATTGAGAGAAAAACTAGACCCATGGCCGTGAATGTGAGGCCTTGAAGGTGGCTATAGGGCCATGGGTTTGGCTCTATCGGGACAGCTGTCCTGTTGTACACGTATGTCCCCATGAAGTTTGAGAAAATAGCTATCGCGACGCTTATAGCAATAGCCTTTGGGGTGAGACCTTTTCTTACCACTTCTGCTCTTGATACACCCATTTTTATGGAGTTTATATACATAAGTCACATATAAGTTTTTTTGGCTCATGTTTTATCTGAACAAGCGCATAAGTTTATAGCGTGTGCCATGGTAAATTCAATTATGAGATTAAGGTTTCCAAAGGCCGGCTGGGGAGGAGCAAGGAAAGCAGAGGTCTTCAGCCTTCTAGAGAAGCATGCGTCCCTGTGTGAATCAGCGTCGGACGATCTGGCTCAAGCCGTGAAGCTCATCGTCGCTAGGAAAGAAGAGGATGCGAAGGCTGTTCTGGAAAGGCTGTTCGACAGGGAGAGGTCTGCCGACGGGCTGAGAAGAAGAATGCTGGAGGAGTTTGCCAAAGGGGTTTTGCCGCCTTTGGGCAGGGAGGACGTTATGAGGATGGTTAGGAGGCTGGATTTGGTTGTCGACTGGCTTAAGGACGGCGGCAGACTCTTGTCAATCTTCACGCCGGAAGACCTTCCGGCAGGCCTTGGAGAGATGCTTGTCGAATTCACGGTGAAACTCGCGGAGTGCGTGCACTTGCTGGGTGGTTCTATAATTGCGGTTATTGAGGACTATAGGAGGGCTCTGGAGGGATGCTATAGGGTTGAGGAGATGGAGCGGGAAATCGACCATATTTATGTGAGGATGCTGGGTGAAGTTAAGCATTTCAACACGGGTGACCAAACTCCTCTGCTTCTGATAGAATTCTTAAGGTCGTTGGAATCAGCTGCTGACGAGTGTGAAAACACTGCTGACTTCCTGAGGATCATGATCGTAAGCACGTTCCACTAGAACACTATGGTCGAATAAATAATTGCAGAGATAAGCATCGTAATGAGAAAAGTGGCGACCCACGCGTACATGATTTCCCTTATTTTCTCGATGTTCACCCAGACCCTCCTAGTTAGCCCAACTCCCGTGACGGCGCCGATGAGGATATGGGTTGCGGATAAGGGTATTCCCAGCAATGTTCCGGTTAAAAGAATCAGCATGACGGAGGCCTGCGCAGAGAGGGCTGCCACGGGATCCAGCTTAGTAAGGTTGAAGCCAACCGTCCGTATGACCCTCCTCCCCAGGATCATTAGGCCAAGCGCCATTCCGACGCCTCCTATAAACCTGATAAGCAAGGGATCCCCGTAAACCGTGCTTAGAAACGCTGTGGCATTCGGCACGTCGTTCGCCCCCCTGGAAAACGCGGTGAAGCACGAGCAGAGCAAGAGGAGCACCGCGGATTTGCGCGCTATCCTCGTCACATCCCTTAAGCCGTGCAAGCTTCTACGCCAGACCTGTCCCACGAGCCTAACCATCAGCATGGCGCAGAACAAGCCCATTAACGGGGAAAAAACCCATGCAGCCATGATAACCGCCAGATTCCCCCAGTTAATGATGCTCGAACCGCCCTTCACCAATCCGAGCCCGATGGCAGCGCCTACGACTGAATGAGTGCTCGACACGGGCCATCCTAAGAATGTCGCTACTGCTAACCAAGTGGCGGCTGGAAACATGATTATGAAAACATCCATTGGAGTGATTTCAAGCATTATCAATCCTTTAGCAATAGTGGTTTCAACAGGATGGCCGAGGAGAAGCGAGCCGGTTAAAACCATTACGGCCCCCAGCATGGCAGCCATAGTAGTGCCCACGAAACCACTGCCTGCTAAAATGGACATGCTCTCATTGTTTGCACCCATGCTCCAAGCAACGTAAACGGCGATTCCAAGGATGATCAGCAAATCCAGCATTTTACCTTAAAATCATTACTGGCCCGGCTTTATTTAACTCTTAGCAAGGAAGGCTAGAGGCAGCGTAGACTGAGCTGATTTTTACACACTGTTTAAACAAGTATCGGCTGGCCACTATAATAAAGGAGATGGAGGGAAAGCGTTTTCAAGAAATTAGTGTAGGCTTAAGTTTTCAACTGATTACTTCTTCCTACCCGTCAAGTTTAAAGCAACTATTATAGTTATAGCAGAAAATATAAGTAGCATTACGGCGTAGGCTGCTGTCGCCGGAAGCTGGCCAGCAGTAATTTGAATGAACATTTGAACAGTTATTGTCTCCCACCCCGGTTTGTAAAGGAACAGGGAGGCTGTGAGCTCGTTGATGATCTCGATAAAAGAGAATAATGTTCCCGCTAGAACCCCGTAGATGGCGTTCGGCAAGACGATTTTTAGAAAGACAGCTAATGGGCGTTGCCCTAAAACGTAGGCTGCTTCCTCCATGGATTTCCTTAAAGTCAAATATATGGCGTACGAGTATCTAAGAGTATATGTGATCCTTCTGGTTGCAAGCATGATCGGCATTATTAACCATGTTGTTCCAAGAAGCCCAACCACCGGAATGTTTTTCTGAAAAGCGAAAAGGAAGCTTGTCCCCACGACTATACCTGGAACTATAAACATTATGGACAGGGCGGAATCAATTATCGAGTTGAGAAAACCACTGGTTCTTGTTATTACGTAGGCGGCTACGGAACCTATTGTGAAACAAAGTATTGTTCCTATGGTCGCGTATAAAGCTGTATTGACGATCGGAGTCCTATTTTCTAAAATAACCTTGAAATTATCAAGTGTCCATTGAGTTGGAAAAGGCGTGAAACTCCATGCTTTAGAAAAGCTTATTATGAAAATAAAGGCGTGTGGAAGAAGGCTAATTATCAGGATGAGGTAGATGAAAACGTAGACCGCTATTTTTCTCAGCCTCTTGAGCTCTATCTCTTCAACCGGCCTAGGCAGTCTAAGGCTGGCATACTCTTTAAAGGAAATATACTTTTTAGCCGCGAGAAATATTGCACCACAGGCATTTCTAAATATCC
>JAFNIQ010000062.1 GCA_017601395.1 Candidatus Brockarchaeota archaeon | reverse complement strand
CCTAGGGTATGTAGGTCAGGATTCGAGGATAACAGCATTCAGGGAGAAACCCTTGATGTCTTTCATGGTTAACGCAGGCATCTATGTTTTTGAAAAAGAAATATTCCATTACATACCTGAGGGAAAAGTGTTCAGTCTGGAGACCGATGTCTTCCCCAGGCTTATAAGCGAGGGCAGAGTTTTAAACGCTTTCTACGAGGAGGCTTATTGGGCTGACATAGGAACGGTGAGCGACTTCGAAAGGGTTGACGCATACGTTTCCACCGGTGCCGCCGAGCCCCAGAAAACCCTGTGAAAAAGGGGATTGAGTGTTGATGGTTGCTATGGGAAACCGTTTCCTGAAACACTTGCTACTGATAATCGTGCTACTGATAATCTATCTGGCGATCACGCTAGCATTCCTGTTAACATACGGGTTGACTAAAACACTGGGTGTAATACCTTCCGTTTCCCTGTCCTTCGCAGCAAGTTTTGCTGCCGTGGTCTTGGGGGCGAGGGGCTTCTGGCGTCTGGCTGAGGCACTATCTAAGAAGGTGGTGGCCTAATGACTTTTATGATTGCCTTAACATGGGCCTTCCTATCTTTTCTGCTCACATACTTCCTGATGCCGCTTGGAATAAAACTTTTGAAGAGCAGGGGTTGGACCGGTGTTGACGTGCATAAGCCTGTTAGGGTGGAGTGTGCTGAGTCCGGGGGGCTGATAATACTCTTAGTCCTCTCCGTCTCATTCATCCTGATGTTTCTCGCAGACTGTCTGGACAGGGCTGGGATTGGAGCGTGCTTAACGATAGTTTCAGCGGGGCTCGTAGGGTTTCTGGACGATGCGTTTACCCTGAGGCAGAGGAATAAGGTGCTTCTCATGATGCTCGCAGGCCTGCCGCTGGCACTCTGCTACTCTGGGACTGGCAGCGTCAGGCTCCCGCTCGTGAGAAGTGTTGAACTCGGGGCCTTCTACATGTTTGTGATAATCCTGGCGGTTAACGTTGCATCAAACCTGATGAACATGCTGGCTGGTTTCAACGGTTTGGAAGCCGGGTTTGCCGCAGTTGCCTGTGGTTTCCTGGGCATAGTGTCACTCGCCCTCGGCGAGTGGAGCGCCGCTTTCATATCCTTGGCCTCACTGGGAGCACTACTCGCCTTCCTAAGGTATAACTGGTACCCGGCTAGGATTTTCCCTGGGGACTCCGGAACCCTGATGTTCGGAGCAATCATAGCTTCAACAGCCATCCTAAGCGGGACGGAGTTCCTCGGGGTCTCACTCATGATGCCCGCAATTTTCGACTTCGTGTTGAAGATGCAGCACGGAAAGCCTTTCGCGCAGAGACGCTTATACGGGGACACTAAGGTGAACGAGGCAGGGGTTCTAAGCCCTCCGGGCTACGCTGCCTTCTCACACGCATTCATGAGGGTTGCCCCGACTTCTGAGAGGAGGCTTGTCTTACTAATCCTCTTGTCTGAATCACTCATAGGCGTCTTAGCTCTCATCATGATGCTTCTTCTCGGAGGATGGTAGGCTTTTCAAGCCTAGCCCAGCCCCATCCCGGATCTCAGCTGAAAATATATTTCTTCAACCTGTTTCGCCAGCGCTGGGTACGTGAAACTCTCCACCTTCCGCCTAGCCCTCAAACCCATTTCCCTCGCGGTCTCTTTCTCCTTCAACAGTCTTAGGATGGAGCTGGCCAGACCCTTCTCGTCGCCGTACTCTACGAGAAGCGCCTCCTTCCCATCCTCAACCTGAAACGGTATGCCTCCCCTCCTAGTGGATACTATAGGTTTTCCTTGCGACATTGCCTCGAAAACAGACTGGCTGGTGCCCTCATACCCTGAGGGTAGCACGAAGACATCGCAGGAAGCGTAGGCGCTCATCTTCTCTTGAAAGTCGTATATTGGACCTGTGAAAACAACGTTTTTCTCGAAGCCGAGCCCTCTGGCAAGCTTGACAAGCTCTTTCTTAAAGCTCTCCTCTCCCTGCCCCACTAGGACGAAAACAGCCGTGGGGAACTCCTTAATCACTAGTGGTGCAGCCCTGAAAAGATGGGTCAAGCCCTTCAAAGGGTGCAGCCTACCCAAGTAGAGCACTATCGGCCTCCCAGTTATGCCGTATTTCTGGATGAAGATTGAGCCGTCTACCGGTTCCAGTGCTTCAGCCCTTATGCCGGATGGCGTGACGATCAACCTATCCTTCTCAACGCCCATTTTCAAAAGGAAGGGTACGAGGTTTGGGGCTCTCACGAGGACAGCGCCAGCACTCCGCAGAACCAGCTTGCCAGCCATCCAGTCGAGCATCCTCATCGGCACCTGCTTGTACCATGGGCGTGGAATTATTGAGTGAACGTCGAAAACCGTCAGCACCGACGGGACTTTAAGCCTTGAAGCCGCTTTCAAAGCAGCGTAGCTGTGCCATTGAGCATAGTCAAACGTGTGAACCACGTCAGGTTTTTTCCTGATTATTTCATCCTCAAGGTTCTTCCAGAGTTTCACCCTATACGTGATGTTGAAGACCATGGGGACCCTATGTATCCGGATGCCCTCAACACTGTCAGGGTATTTCACACCCTTCTTCTCAGGATACTTGCCTGTGAAAACATGCACCTCGTGCCCCATTTTAACAAGCTCGCGCGATATGTTGTAGACATACCATTCTGCTCCTCCAACCATATCCGGGTAAAAGTAGACGTTCACCATCGCGATCTTCATTCAGCCTTCAACACCCTGTAGCTCCTCCGCGTAATATATAAATTGTTTCCGGTAAAGTCGTTCAACCTGGAAACTGTTTAACTTAAATAGTCCTTCAAGATGTCCCATACTATTCACGTTTGACGCCGCCAGTGTCTCCTGATGCTAAGAAGGTCGCAAAGCTAGCATTGCTTAAGCTTATCAGCAGAAGGGTTTTCCCGGATGTTTTTACTTTCAGGCTGCTTAGGATTCTCGGAATCGATTACGAGAGGGTAAAAGAGCCGGCGGAAAAGGTATTCGTATCAAGGTTCCTAGGAGGGTGTGCCGGTGCCTTCTGCATATCGGTAGATTTCGACAATAGGAGGGACGACAGGCTGGAAGTAGACAGGACGGCAACCCTAGAGATACTGTCACTCTGCGAGGAGTTCAATATTCCCGTCACGTGGGCAATATGTGGAGTTACTGCTATCAACGAGAAGGATGTCTTCCAGCGAATATTGGATTCTAAGGTTAAACACGAGATTGCTATCCACACTTTCAACCATGTTGACTTTTCCAGCCCCGAGTGCACGGAAGAGCTTGCGAAATCGCAGATCCTTAGGACGATTAGCCTACTGCCCCCCGGCGCTGGGCGAGAAACCTTCATATTCCCGTGGAACAGAGAAGGATATTTCAACGTTCTTAATGAGCTCGGCTTCATCGCCTACAGGGGGAGGGGGAGGAAGCTGGCCTACCCGTCTAAAAACAACGGTTTATGGAATATTCATCCACTCTTCTACCTGTCGGAGAAAAACTATACTTGTTCAAACTTGCTTAAAGCACTGCTGGACCTAGCCGTATCGAGGGAGGCTGTCTTCCACCTCTGGTTCCACCCTTGGAACCTTGAGAAGAATGGTGATGCTTCAAGATACGTGAAGGACACGTTAAGGCCTCTTTTCGAATACGCCGAGTCTAAGAGAAGGGAGAAAAAACTGTGGGTCTGCACGCTTGGCGATATTGCTAACTACTGCGAGGCTAGGAGCAAGGCTAAGATAAGCTTCGAGGAGAACTCGAGAGGCATGGACATCAGTGTCGAGTGTAGAGTCGAGGATATTCGCTTCCGTAAAAACCAGGTTTTAACACTCGGCATTAGAATCATCAAGGATGTTAGGAAAACACTGGTTCGTCTAGACGGGTCCTCCATCCCGGCGGAGGAACCTGTCTTTAAAAAACAGGACCGAAGAACGGGGGTTATATACCTCAACCTTCTTTTAGACAAGCACTTTAAAAACGTGCATCTGGATTTCGAATCTTAGCAATTTTTTAAACCATTATGAACTTTTAGAAACGGTTAAGCCTTAAATATTATGGCTCTTAAAAAATGTTGAATGTCTCAGGACCGAGGAAGCAAAAAACTGAAAATATGGTTTGCCATAGGCACCCCCTACCAGGCTAATCTTTTCCACCCTGTAATAGAGAAGCTTAAGGATAGGGTTGAAATACTGGTGACAGCGAGGGAGCACGACCGGATTCTAGAGATTCTGGACGCTAAGAAGATTAGCTACAAGGTGGTTGGGAAGCACGGTGGCAGTACGCTCTACGGTAAGCTGAGCGCCTACGCTGAAACCCTGTCGGGATTTGTGCAACTGATTAACGCTGAGAAGCCTAATCTAATGCTGACTGAAAGGTGGCCTGAGGCAGTCAGGACTGCCTTCGGCCTAAATATTCCGTCGTGGACGCTGTTCTACGATGAGCGTGAGTTCCACGTAAACAGGATGGTGTTCCCCTTATCGAATAAGGTTTTCGCACCCAGCTTCTACACTTCGAAAGAGCTGCACGAGCACGGTGTGCTTGAGGAATCTTCCATAGTTTGGTTTAAAGGTTTTCACACAACTTATTTGAAAGGATACCGGCCTTCAAGTAGAGACCCGTTTAATGAAATAGGGGCTTCTCATCCTCTCGTTCTGGTCAGGACAGAACCTAGGTTCGCAAGCTTCTTCCCTGGTGAAAAGCCTGTTCTCGAGGAGGCGGTTAGAATGTTGATGGGGAGCACGGATTACCGGAGGGGTGGTTTCAGCATAGTGGCTGTCCCCCGGGACGGGAACCAGAGGGAGCGCTTCGAAAAGATGGGGATACCTATTTTCAACACCGCTACTCCTGAGAATCCTGTTTTCTTCGCGGACGTTGTTCTCGGGGCTGCTGAAACCATGCTCATGGAGGCTTTCGTCTTATGCAAGCCTTGTGTAAGCGGCATCTACTGGCCGGAGTCCAAGCCTGTGAAGGAGCTTCATAAGCACGTGCCGCACTCTAATAATCCTCAGGAACTATGCTCGGAGACGCTGAGACTGATAGACCCTGATAAGGCTGAGTCTTTCAAAAGAAGGGCGCGCAGGATGGTCGACCTTATGGATAACATTGCTGAGAAAATTGAGAGGGAGCTCCTGCTGTTTCTAGGGGAGAAAGTTACTGCTAAAAAATACAGGTTGAGGAGGTCTGAGCTTGATCTCTGCATGGAGCTGATCGAGGCTGTTTCACTCAGCCCCAGTAAACTAACCCCCCTCATGTACAGCCTAGGCATCTCCTACAATAAGCTTAGAGCACTGGTCAGGAAGCTTGTTAACAAGGGGCTGATGATGGAGACTATTATAGATGGCGACAAGTATTACCGGGCAACAGACCAAGGAGTAGAACTGTTGTTCAACTACAGGAAGATAAGAAACGTTCTGGATTAGCCTTTAACCAGCCTGCTGGACAGAGGATTCTCGCGTTCTTTTAAACCTGCTTGGAGAAAGAGATAAAAGTTAAAGTGGAAAACCTGATACGGATGTAAACATAATGGCTGAGAAAGAGGCTAAGGAGTTTATAGGTTTAAGGGAGAGACTATGGTGGAAATCGTGGAGGAGAACCAGTTATAGCGGTGCCGCCCTACTCATAGTCGGGCTGCTTTCCCTGCCCCTCCTACTTATCACGCGAGACATTGTTTTTGAAATAGTCTTCCTGGTGGCGATTCCTGCAGGAATACTGTTGATGTTCCGCTCCGTTGAGCCTCAGGTTAGAGCCGGGACTGCTAACGCACTCATCATGTCTACGCTGCTCGACCTTAAGGCGCTTTCAGACGCGTTAACCACTTGTGAACAGCTTCTGTTCGTCCCGGTTAACGATGGTACTGGTGTGCAGGTATACTTGGGCGGCCCCTCCTCAGAAGCTTATTTAGCGTTACCTGGGTTAGCTGAACCCTTAACTCGAATCTACGAGCTTGAAATGGGTGACTTAAGCAAGCTGGAGCTGCAATACCTCTGCAGAAACCTGCCTAAGGTTATTATCGACGGGCTGCAGCTTGCCGAATCTATAGTGATTGAAGCCGGTGGCGACGAAGTCCAAATGACTGTCAGAAGACCTGTTTTCTGGCCAATATATCTCGAGGAAAGGCTCGCATCACTGTATGGAAGAGTTGGGTGCCCGCTAGCATGGTCAGTAGGCGAATCCATAGCGAAATCCTCAGGCAGGACGGTCCGCTACATGGGTTACGAATGCTTGAAAAGGGAGAGAGTTTTAAGATACAGGTATTCACTAGGCCCAGTGGTTAGAGCACCATCCGCACCGGGCTGAGACTAAAATGCTCAGGCTTCCCACTCTTGGAGGTTTTTCCTACGGTCATGCAAAACTGTTAACCCTGCTTGTCCTCGCGACGGTTTTCTATTGGGATGACTTAGGCGAGCTTTCCAGCCTTATAGTTGCTAACAACGAAGTATATGCTGCGTTAGCAGTTGTCAACGTCACGCTCGCCTACTTTGTTTTTAAAAGCCGGATTATTAATAAGCTTATAGAACTCAGGGGTAGGAGAATTAAAACAGGGATCCTTTTTTTCACTTCTTCAGTAATCCTCTATCTGGCAGGGTCATATTCTGCTGGCAAGCCGGTTTTCCACGCGTTATCCCTAGTATTCTTAGCATATTCGTATCTGGTTATTCGCATGAACACTCTGGCTGTAAGGATTCTTTCACCCGTTCTGCTAACCATCGTCGCACTGTCACTGCTCACCGTAAGCAATCTGCTTTCAGGCTTAATTCCGGCTCTCTTCTTCTCCATGCTTGCAGTCTCGCCATTATTGTTCTCGAGAAGAAGCGTTTACCTGAAGCTTCTGGTTACGGCGGGCCACATGCTTCTATACTTCATTCTAAGAGCCGTTCCGTTTACAGACTTGACACTGCTGCTGTCAGCATTCTCGGAAGCACTAGTCCTATTGCTGTTTATCAGGAGGTCTCTCCCGGTTTCACCAAGCAATTTCGAGGCGCAGATGGATGAGGGTTCTTGCCCACTATGTGGCAAAGGCGAGAATACAGGCGATTTCTGCCTTTTCTGCGGCAGGATGCTTGTTCAAAGAGTCGCCAGGTCGAGGCTCGAGGTCTTGGAGGCAACCCTGTTTATAGTTTTCATCGTCTTATCGCAGCTCATCTCCATACCTATCTTGGTTAAGAGTGGAGAGGGAGTTGCCATAAACCATCTTAAGATTCAGGGCCCAGTAGGGCAAGCTTTGAGCTTTCATTCATCAGAATGGCTGCTGTACGATAGGCAAAGCATCGAGGGTTACGATCAAGAGTCTCCTGAAAGCCTTATGATCCGGGAAATGCTTGTGCCAGAGAATCTTCCCGAGACTAAAAACTATACTGTCGTCTTCGAAATGACTCTGCTTAATCCGAGGATAGCCAACGGCTGGAGGTTCCGTCCATGGAAGGTTAGGGCAACTCAGAGCGTCCTGCTTAAAGACTCGATACCAGCAACCTACTACGAGGTTACGTCTGAGCAAGCATTGCTCAAGGTGGTTGTCTGGACTAAGAGTTTAAACGTCTTCGTCGACGGCAGGCTCGTAGCAAGGACAATAGGCATCAGCATCATGAGAAACTACACTTTAACCGTCTTGAGCCGGAATGAAACATATGCTTCAGATATGAGTACAATCGAGTTTTTACAGGATGCTGGTCAAATCTCCTTCGAAACCATTAGGATGCTGGAACTGGCCAGCGGCTGGAGCCAAATAGTCTACTCCGCAGAAACCCTCTTGTCCTCGGCGAGTAGCGTTCTACCCATCGCTCTGATAATCGTCTCCGTGGTTGGCACGAGCATTCTTGTTGCTTCGAAGAGTCGGGAGGTTGAGACCCACCTGCTTGAACTCCTTCCTAAAGACTGGCTTAGAGTGCTGCTTACGCTGGATCGTTTGACGAAAACCAGGGTTCCGACGACGGGAGAAAACCTGCTCAGGGAAATAAGTGCTAGATACCCAGGAGAAGTGTTTGATGCCGATAGATTGCTGCAGACTCTGGATGATCTCGAGGCTCTGAAGCTGGTTAAGAGGAGGATCAAGGTGGGCTTAAAAACAGTATTCTTAGAGTGGAGATTGAATTTTTAAACAGAAAGCCTTAAGAATTGTCATTAAAAGCTTCTTCAACTTTGGTTAACCTTGCTGGAAAGAAGGTTCTGGTTACAGGTGGCGCAGGCTTCATAGGCTCCCACTTGGTGGACAGTTTAATCGAGAAGGGTTGTGAAGTCGTGGTTCTAGACAATTTCGACGATTTCTACAGCGGCAAGGAGAGGAACTTGGCTAGACATATAGGTAATGAGAGATTCCGATTAGTCAGGGGTGATATTCTCAATTACGAGTTGCTGTTGCACGTTATGAAGGGGGTTGAAGTGGTTTTCCACGAGGCTGCTCAAGCCGGAATAAGGTACTGTAATCTGAACCCTGTGAAGGCCCATCGTGTTAACGTCGAGGGCACTCTAAACGTGCTGCTTGCCTGTAAGGAGCGGGGGGTCAAAAGAATTGTTTACGCCTCCTCTTCATCAATATTCGGGAAAACAGGCTTTATTCCGATTAACGAGGCGTGTCCGACAAACCCGGGCTCGCCCTACGGGGCTACGAAACTGGCTGGGGAGAAATACTGCCTGTCTTTCCACGAGGCCTACGGTATTGACGTTGTATGTCTAAGATACTTCTCCGTATATGGTCCAAGGGGGAGGCCGGATCAAGTGATATACTCAATGGCGTACAGAATGCTTACTGGGAACCGTCCCATCGTCTATGGCAGCGGGGAGCAGAGGAGAGACTTTACTTATGTTTCAGACATTGTTGAGGCAACGCTGCTGGCTGCTGAGACTGAGGGGATAGCCGGAGAGGTTTTCAACATAGGCTTTGGAAAAGATTTTTCAATAAACGAGTTGCTAAAAATACTGTTTAACACCATGAGTATAGACGAGGTTGAACCCGAGTATCTCGAGTCCTACAGGGGTGATTTCGAAAGGACTCTTGCCGACAACTCTAAGGCGCAGAGGATCCTAGGCTGGAGGCCCAGGGTAAGCTTAGAGGAGGGTGTTCGAAGATTCGTCGAATGGTTAGGCGACACGTTGAAATGCGAGGAAAGAGTGTAGGAAAATTGGGCACTTTAGGTTCTCCAACTAGCAGAATAATAGTAGGGATTCTCACCGGCTTAATAGCTTTCCCCCTGTTCGTCCTTCTCTGCACACCCTTGGGCAGCTCAACCGTCAACATTGATGATGTTCCGAGGAATTCTTCACTAGGAGAGATGAGGATCGAGGTTCTCGTTAAGCTATCTGAGGAATTCAGCCTGTTCGACCCTGAAGTTGAAAACCTGATTTTATACAGGGTCCACGCCTACTTCTCAGAGCCTCTTGAAAACAGCTCTCAGCTCTCGCTCTACTTAACAATGGGTTCAATAGACTTCAACACGTCCGTCAAATACCGAGACGGATCCGAGAGGACAGTGCATCCCACGATAGTACCTATGGGCTATGGTGCAGATACTGTTTCAATATTCTACTTTGAAGAAGGGTTAACTGGTTTCGAGATAACGATAACAGGGAGTATTGAAGGGCTCAGCCTTCTCGGAAGAAACATGCTTGATGTACGTTTAGTAACTCCTTCTTTTTCAAGCTTCATACCCGTCAGCTACAGGATTCAGATTGAGGCGCCGAACACTCTAGAGGTCTCGTCAATAACCTCGCCGTATATTCAAGCTTTGAAGCCTGAGGTAGCCTTGGGAGAAAACTCTAAGATCTACACTCTCCTATATCCGGTTAGCATTACGATTTACTATAGGCCAAGCTACTGGCTTAGCTTAGCGATCATAGTCTTCTTCGCAATCGTGTGTGTAACAATACTCTTATCGTATTTCCTTGGAAGGACACTGCCAAACCCGGTTCTTCAACTCTATGAAAAGACGAGCATGGTGATGAATACTGTGCGCCGCAATATGAGTGCTGAACGTCTTTTCACCCTCTACATGCTCTGCTCAATTCTCATGGTTTCCCTGAGCTTGGTTGCCGGCCCAGATCCGCGTTTTAAAGTGTATGCTATTGCACCCCCATACTCAGCGTCAGCCTTAGAAAACACTCTAGCAGGCATTGTTGGTCCAACACTAGTGATAAGTCCCCGGGACACTGTGAGCGAGTTCGAAACAGTGGTTAACCTGGGGGTTGTAAAGGCTGTCTTCATATCCTACTATCCAAAGCTGGCGTTGGACAGAGTAGTCAAGTACACTTTGGAAGCCATGGGCCAGGTTGAGCTGATCGTTATAGACGAGTACATGGCCGACCTGGAGCTTGCTAACAATCTGAAGCTGAGGTATGGGGAGAAGGTTGTCTTCATCCAGGGTTTTAACCAAGAGTCTCTCGCGCAAATCTCACGGACTTTACGAGGACTTAGGGCTAAAAACCCGTTAGGCCTAGAGCTGGAAACAGGCTTGTTCAAGGCTTTGGCTGCAATTGTCGCCGCCCTCTCCTTCCTCACAGTCTTCTTCGGCCTAGCCTTCCTCTCCTCAAGGCTTATAGATGTTGGCAGGAGCAAGGGTGTCGGAGCCCTTCCTGAGGCAATAATGCTGCCAGCCTTCGTTTTCTACTTTACTCAAGCGGTCTACATGGCTTCAAGCGTCCTACTAGCCATGCCGGTAGGACTGCATGCTGTTACGAGCGGGAGTAGGGAGATAACAGTAGTCGGCCTCCTGGGTTTCAGCGGAGGCTCAAGCCCCAGGGCTGTTTCAGGCGTGCTCGGCCTCATCTTGGGAGCGTTAATCGCGATTAAGGGCAGGTCGGAATTAGACAGGTGGGGCCTAGTCGTCTTCATAGTTTCAGGAGCTCTTCTAATCATAGACCCGTTTACCGGAGGGGAGCTTTTCTACGACGCACTGCTATTCTTCCTATCTGGGCCAAGGAGCGAAATAATGAGGACCTCGATAGTCTACACTAAGGATGTTCTCAGCAGCATGGGGAGGATTTTCGGAGGCTGGGTCACAGGCATATACGGCCTCTCCACGGGCGAGATCCTGTTCTACGCAGCCGCCTTACCAATATTTCTATTCCCGATCCTTAAACGCTCAACAGCAACATTCCTCATTCTCATATGCAGCTTGGCAGCGGGAAACGGCTTCATCAGGACCGCCGAGATGACGCCCTACAAGACAGTAGCCTCGTTAATCCCCGGCATAGTTATCGGCCTAGCGGTTTCAGCTGTTTTCATCACCATGTCCCTCGTCGAGACCCATATACGAAAAAGGCTTTAAACCCTGGAGAAACGAGGCCTATCCCTAATGGTAACTATCGCCAGCATCACTATAGACAGGAAGCTTGACACAGCAACACCCGGTATGTCCCCCCTGACCAGAAGCACCCTGATAAGCGCCTCGACGAAGGTTGAGAGCGCTATGCTGAACGCGACTAGTGCCAGCAGTTTCTCAACGCCAGAAACCTGAGGTAAGAAGGCTCTTACGAAAGCATAGCCTGGGACAAACAGGTAGAATAGGATAGATGTGTAAGGCGGGATCCTGCTAAACCCCGGTAGGAGAAAGATTAGGGTTAAAATGCAGACTAATAGTGTAACATAATCTACTAACCTTGCGAGAGCGGATATCCGGACCAATTTACAAGAAAATTTGCGAAAGGGTTTATATCTTTTAATTTTAAACCTCGCCATGGGGTCAACTGCGGCTTACAAAGTCTTAGCATTTAGCGTCATTCTGTCTAAGACTGTCCTCACAACATGTTTGTCATTGATTAATTTGAAATCTATGAATAGTATTTAAAAACCATAATGTTTATATTTTCTATGGGTAAAAAAAGATAGATGGAGAATAATGGATAAAGCCGCAGCCATGAGAATAAGGTTACTACTTCTTTTAACGCTCGCAGGATTATTCGTAATAGGGGTTGTCGCAGGCCCATACGGTGTTCCGGATAATGCTTGGGTGAAATTATACAGGCCTGCCGGTTGGCCTAGTACTGCTGATTGCTACTTCAGAGTTATAGTGGACGATGATAAAAGTATTCCTCCGCCTTCGTTCGGCGACTTTCCGGGGTGGTGCGTCGACCTGTATCATACGATAAATCTAGGTACGTGGTATTATGCCGATTTAACCGTAATGCTTACGACAAAGGATTACTGGGGTAGGATAAACTGGATTTTAAACAATAAGCATGCAAACTGGAAGGTCACGCAGGGAGCCATATGGCGCGTTATTTACCCGTCGCTCCCATGGGATGGTGCCGGAGGAATAGAAGACCGTGGTAATTTGTCTCTTAATGACTCGGAAGAGGCCGCAGCCGATGCTCTAGCTACCGCTTCAGCAAGTCATTCTGGTTTCATTCCGGGTCCGGGTCAGATAGTTGCGGTCCTGGTGGATGCACGGGAATCACAGGGGGATTGCAGGGAATATCAAAAGCTAATCTTCGAGTACCCGATACCAAGCGGCGGAGTCCCTGAGTTCAGCGAAGGGG
>JAFNIQ010000061.1 GCA_017601395.1 Candidatus Brockarchaeota archaeon | reverse complement strand
TTTTCACCTATTCGCCTCTCCTGTGCTTGCATAAACGATGAATACTTGGTAGGGAACCTTCTAGTAGCCAGGTATTGAAGAAGAATTGCGATGAGAGAGTTGTCTACATACCTGAAGGGAAATGGATTGACTTCTGGAGTAATAAGGAGGTTGAAGGCCAGGTGGAAACGTCCAGCGACGCCCCCTTGGAACGCTTACCGTTATACTTTGAAGCCCATGATGGAGAACTGGCTGCAGCAATAAGGAAGGCGAGGAAGGAAGTTTTCAACTTGGAAAACGACGGATGACGCGGTCTATCGTCTGAATTAACCGAGAAATATCGGCGAATGAAGCCCCTGTTCAATTGCTTCAAAGGGCTTTAAAGAGCAAATATGGCGAAATTTGTGGAATATTTGACGCTTTTTCAAAACAACATGGTGAAAAGAAACCTTTATATTGTACAATCATAATTGTAAGAATCGTGATTGTAAGATTCGTAAATAGAAATGAAGAGCTTTCTGCTCTAAACACAGCCTACACTACGGAGAAAGCTGGTTTAATCATAGTTTACGGCAGGAGGAGAGTCGGGAAGACAAGGCTCCTACTCGAGTTTTTAAAAGATAAGAACGGGCTATACTTCTACACCCCTAGGGGGAGTGGGGAAGTTGTTTTAAGCGAGTTTTCAAAAACAGTGGAGAAAGAGTTTTTCAACGGGTTCAGGTTCCACGACTTCAGGTCTTTCCTCGAGTATCTTTCGAAGAAGTTTGAAGAGAAGACGATCGTAGTCATCGACGAGTTTCAAAGGCTTTCCGAAATCGATGGGGCTATTTCCCTAATCCAAAGGTTCTGGGATGAAAAATTCTCTGAGCAGAAGGGAATGCTCATACTCTCAGGATCCTCGATAGGCACGATAAGGAGGATCGCGCTCAGGGGAGACTCCCCGCTCTACGGTAGGAGAACGCTTACACTCGACATAAAGCCTCTGAAATTTCTAGATTTGAGAGAATGGTTTTCAAAGTATTCTCCAGAGGATTTGGTTAAGGTTTATGCGGCTTTCGGGGGAACACCGGCCTATCTTGAGAAAATAGATGAGAATAAGACGCCTGAAGAGAATATTGTCGGCTCAATCTTAAGTAAGGACGGAGCATTACACGATGAACCGGAGTATCTCCTGCTTGAAGAGCTAAGGGTGCCGAACCGTTACATGGATATCCTGACAGCAATATCTCTTGGAAAATGCTACTTGAGCGAAATATCCGACTTTACAAAAATAAAAAGGGAGAACCTGACGACATACCTCACTTCTCTGGAAAACCTGGATTTAATATCAAGAGAACAACCCGTCCTCGTGGAAAAGAGGAAAACGAGATACGTTATTACAGACCCGTTTTTCGAATTCTGGTTTAGATTCGTAAACCCAAATAAGACCGCCTTGGAACTGGGCTTGGAAGAGAAGGTTTGGAACAATATGACAGGAGATTTCAACGCTTATCTGGGGAGAGTTTTCGAAAAAATATCCGGAGAATACGTTATATCAGAAATCAAATCAGGAGGAATAGAGGTTGACGCAGACGTTTTTGGAAGATGGCAATATGGAGAAGAAGAAATAGACCTAATCGCCTACTCTTCAAAAGAGAAAAAAGGGCTCCTATTAGAAGTCAAGTGGAAAGACCTCTCTTATGAAGAAGCCAAGAACACGATTCTTAAGCTGATTGAAAAAGGTCGCTCAGTAAAAATGAATGAAAAGAAATACGGAATAATAGCAAAGAAAGTTTCAGATAAGGAGGAGCTAAGCAGAGACGGATACTTCATAAAGGAACTAAAAGACATGGTTCCTTAAAGTGTTAGAAGATGATTAGGCTATTCTTTCCGAATGCTAAAACCAGTACGATGGTATTCGCATGACTTTAAGGCTTGATGCTGTCATCCACTGTCTTTCAGAAAGTACTTTACTACTCCGAAGCCAGCGGTCCTGTTTCCTCCCACGTTAGAATACTCCGCCAGCCTCATCAAAGCGTCTGTGAACCTTGCATGTTTCTCCGTAAACATGTCTCCGGGTATTGAGAACCTTACGGCACCGACGAAGCCCATGGCCCACTTGTTCGACTTCGGATGCTCGTAGACCCTTATTGTCCTAATGCCGTCTGGGAAGCCTGCCATGGCAACACCGCCTTCGTCAACCCAGTTAACGTAATCCCTGTAGTCGAGGGACATTCCTGAGAACCTCCTCCAGAGCCTAGCCAGGTTCCTAAACATCAGGCTCGCCTCAGGAAGGGGGACAGCCCTGTAAGGCGGCTTAACATTCTTTAAAACAGGATTAGGTGAATCCGTGGTAATGCTCCTCCTGAAGTAGCACGGCGTCCTGAACAATACTTCAAACCTCCTGACGGGCTTAGCCTCCTCAAGAATCCTCTCGAAACTAGTCTGGTTCACAGAGATCTCCGTTATAGGAGTATCGGCGTCGACAAGCCTAATGCTGGGCGAGCCTGCTGAAAGCAAAGCCTGCGTTAAAACATTCATCAAACCAGGCTCGAAAACAGATATTTTGAACTGTACCATAGCAGGCTTGTCCAGCCTGTTGAATATGAAGCTCGAATAGTGTCCCTGCAGGACCTCAACCGGCGTCACGGAATAAGGTGCAATAGCCTTCTCCGAGTGAAGCTTCAACGCGAGCTGCTCGTCCACACGCTTCAGAAAGTCGAATAAAACTCCCCTGACGGCGAAGCCCGAGAAACTCTGGAACCTGAGGCCCTGCTCAGCGACAAGCCTGAAGGTCAACTGTCCTAAGGACATCAGCTTCCACCAGCGATGCTCAACAGAATCCTGCCCTTAAGAGTAAGCTCCACAATCCTCTCCTTCCCAACCTTCTTCGAGATTACAATACTGTTCTCCTCCAGGTTCTTCAAAAGCCTATGAGCAGTGGCGACTGAAACCCTAAGGATATTAGCCAAGTTGCTTAGCGAAACAGGCCCGCGTTCTTCAAGTATCTTGAGAGCCTTCCTTGCATGGGGTGAAAGATCCCCCATAGGCTTCCAGAGAATGGGAAGCTGAACGTTAACCTTATCCTCAGTCTGCAGCTCTAGAACAAGGTTCTTTACATTTACCAGCATCAGGGCTATGAGGGCTTCAAGCACCAAGATCCTCATTCCACCACTCAGATTAACAATCAAACCCACATCACCGCCCTCTTTCGCAAAAAGCCTAGCTAAAAGAGGGATAGCATCCGAAGGGGAATGAACAGGAACGGAAACCTCGGAAACCTCAACAGAGGGAACAAACCTAGATACGAAATGCTTCACCTCACTAACCGCAGCCCTAGACCTCTCATCCCTCTTTTCCGGAGAAAGCAGAATAATTCTATCACCTTTAGATAACCCGTGTTTAATTATTGCTGAAGCAATAGGCCACTCGGTCCAACCAATCGTCGCAACGAAAGTCTTCATCTGAATAATCTAATATTTGGGTCATAGATAAACATTTTCCAAAAATGAGGAAGATTTTCAAAAAATTGAAAAGCACGTATAAAATAGGGAAAAGTTTAATAGACGCTTATTAGTACCTATGTACCGAGAAAAATGTCGGGAGTTGTTTCAGTGGATGAAGAGAAGCTGGAAGTAATACGGCACATTGCTCGTTTCTTGAATCAGTTTGTATCAAAAGATCCGGAAAGGCCCCGCTATAGTTATATTGATAGGCTTTCGGCTCCCTATAATCAAGAGATAGTCCTAGTTACCATGCAGGAAGCTTTACGTGAAGCCAGATCGGCTGACTATTGGATTCCTACCGAAGATGTTGTTGAAAACTTTCTAAAACTTTGCAGCGAGGATCTCCGTTATGCAACAATTACCTCGGCGCTTGCTCTTACTTATAGAAAGGGTGAAGAAAAAAGAGGTGATTAAGTATGTTTCTTTCATTAGCCTCCCGGTTTGTTGCAAATATTGAAGCATTAAATGCTGTAGAGAGCATAGGCAACGTTACAAAGCATCGCAGAGCACCAGTAGTCATATTCGATGAGAAGGATAACAGGTATACCATAAAATATGTTCCTGCGATAAGTGGGGAAAGCATTGGTCACGCATATCAAGCAAACGTAGTTGAGTTTGCAAAAGCAATATATGGAGGTAGCCCTCCTGTTTGCAAATGGTGCGCTCGAGGAGAATTCTTAAAAGAAATGAGGATGGAATATACAATAGAAGAAGCAAAGAAAGTAATCAATGAGAAAAATCTTTCAGATGAAGATAAAAAGCATGAGTTTGAGAAAGCCGTCATAAGGAACTGTTTAGTAGAAGACATCGGTGGTTTTCTTTCAGCCGAGGAGTTTCCAGTCAAGAGAACCTCTGCATTTCAAGTAGGATATCTGGTCCCGACACGTGATTCAATTAGCGCTACCGTCATAGACACACAATTCCATGTAAGACATGCTCCAGTCATCGCTGGAGGAGAAACTGGAGAAGAAACCCAAGAAGGAAGAAAAACCAAGAAGGAAGAAAACCAAGAAGGAAGAAAAAAGGTCGCAGCTCAAATGCTTTACTATGTTGAAGTAGCTTCTGCTCTTTACGGTATACATTTTAATTTAGATATTGATGCTATTGGTAAAACCAGACTCGTAAAAGTTGAAGAAGCAGTAAACTCAGAGGATAAGAAGAAAAGAATATTGGCTGCTATAGGTGGACTGGCCCTTACTGTGCTTGGTCAATTTGGAGCTAAAAAAAGCAGATTTAATCCCATAAGTGAAATAAAGAGCTTGACGATCTCGCTCTGTGACAATTTCATGTTCTCAGTAACCCCGCCCCATGATACTAAGTATTTGATCTCCACCATGGAAAGAGCCAAATCTTTTAGCAATCTTCTAAAAAGCGCTGGAGTCGATTCTGAAATCAGTATCTATGCGTACGACGTAGAAAAAAGTGAGAAGGTGGAGGGTGTAAAATACTTCAATACTCCTGAAGGATTATTTGAAACGGTTATGAAGCAACTCAAAGAAAAAGGGTATGTATGAGTTCAGTGAAATTGGGCATAGATAGTAACAAAGTATATTTAAGGATTGATTGCCTACTTCACTGGGGATGGAGACTAAATCTCGTTCCTTTTAGTAAATCAAGGCCGCCATTACGCGTTTTACCTCCAACAACGCTTATAGGGGCACTTGCTTTTCCTATAAACCGGGCATCAGTTTTTCCAGAGACTTACGGAGAGTTTAGTGGTGCAGAACGTCTTAGACAGACACTGAAATATGTCGGATACCGGATCGATTCTCCGCTTATTGAATATTCTGATCTGAGCAAGGTTTCGTTTTACTATAGAGGAGGGAAAGCTAAGACTGACGCAGTAGCTGTTGGAAAGACATATTCTCTTTCATCCTCATATACTGAAAGACCCTATGGAGTTACGCTTTGCTATATAATTGATAAATCCAAGGCCAATCTTATACTTAAAAGTGAGAATATAGAAAGAGAATTGTTAAAAGCTGCATGTAGTATAACACGATCAGGATCTAGAGAATCGATATTAGTTCCTTTAAAAGTTTCATTTGGAGAAGCTAAATCACTTGATTTAAAGCGTGGAGAAACTAGTTTCTCCTTTCTGAGACATACGGTGACTTTAGTCAAAGGGAACTATATAATGTCCCAAGTAGTTAACTGGGAACGAGTAGAAATAGGCGACTACAAAAATGCTAATTTTGATTTACTTATCGTACCCTATAATGTTACAAAATGTGCTTCTGAAAAAGTATATGTAGAACTTGCTAATGAACATAACCTATATGATGTAGGTGGCGAATTGGTAGTAGGGATGATATGAAAATGAGGCCACTGCTGGTTGTAAAGTTGCCGCCCGAAGGAACTCTGATGAGGGATTTCATCCTAGCATCATTAAATTATCTTAAGGAAAGAGAGTCCCGCATTAACCTCGAATGGTTAGGAGACGAAGTCAAAATTGATGCATCTATGCGAATCTTAGAAACAACATTTCGCAGTCTTTATGAGGAATCTGCCGAACTTGCTAAAAATAAGGCCAAAAGAATCCGGTTAGGGGTACTTCAAAATGATAAGGGTATCTTTTCAAGATTACTCAATGTTGAAAAAGTTGCAGGCACATACTTAGATTTGATAGCAGAGTTTCTTAAAAAATCTTCTGAAAATATAAAACTCTCTACCCTTAGTAAGCTCGAAAGATATGCTAAAGGTATTAAGTTAGGTAATGGTGGTTTTGCTGCATTAAACTTTCTTACTGCAGAAAAATATGAGTATGGATTAGAATTCGGAAGATTAAATTTAAGACTTAAGTTTAAAATAGAGTTTGATGAAGCATGGTACCCCTTAGTCTTAGCAGGATTTATATGGTGTATTTCAACTCAACTTAGTGAAGATATCCTGTTTTCATATCTTCCGGAAGATTTCATTCGGTCAGAACAGATAAACATTGAGATGTTTAATACGATTAGAAAGGTCTTTGGCGGTTTATTCGGACTTCGAGAAAAGATTAATAACACATTGTATGAAGTTGCATCTATTGGAGAGCCTTTTCCAGCCACCATACTTATTCTGTCCTTGAGACTCTCCAGGATAGCAAAAGAAGACGGTCTATTAGATATATTGAGGAGCGAAGACATTAATTCATTGCCCCTTTCACTATGTAGGCTTAGAAGAATGCAAAAAACGTTCATTATTGTCGATAAACGACGTGTAGAACTTTCTAGAATTCTAAAGTTTTCTTCTGATCTTGCGATGAAAAATGATGAATCGGTTAAAGAGCTAGAAGAGATTTGTAAGCGTACCATACAACTTGCAAGCGGCCGTTTCAGACAAAGAAGCGATGAGCCCGACTTTACTGTTTACAATCGGTTTACTACATTACTATTGCAGGCTATTGAACAAGCATATTCTATTTATGAAGTTGTTTACTATGGAAGCAGATATGGGCTCTTAAGCAGAACTTTAGGAGAAGATATAATTGGAACCCTCTCTACCCTCACTGTATCATAAACTCAAAGAAAGAAATTTCTTCAGTAAACCTAAAGATAGACCGTTGCTTGACGAGGCCCTCCAAATTATAAGTAAACAAATAGCAAGCGATTTGCCATCACTAACATTCATTCAACTACCTCCAGGTTATGGCAAGACTGCAATACCTTTTTCGCTTTCCCTATGGGCCATTCTAAATGAGGAAATACCTATTGAACGCTCGATACATGTATTACCATTGAGAGCTATAGTTGAAGATGCTAATGCTAGGTTTACTGGCTATGGACGAAATATTGAAAATAAATCGATAGGTTTAAGAGCACTGGGAATATCTAAGGAGGATGCAGATAGTATATCCGGCGCTCAATGCATGTTCATTCATGGATCACCATTCCTTCAAAAGGAAGGTTTCATTAGCACAACTTTAGATACTTTTACACTTCTTGCATGTAAATTGCCTACTCATGAGATTTCAAAAATTGCACATAGAGAATATGAACTATATGGGCATTATGAGATTGCAAGAGGTGCGATGCTTTCTTCTGTAATTGTTTTTGATGAAGCGCATCTTTTCTTTGAAGAACACAACGGGTCAGGAAGAGCGTCGGAGGCATTAATTGCTCTCATAGTGTCACTTCTTGAGCGGCGTATTCCAATTATTGTAATGACGGCAACACTTCCGGATTCTTTGAAGAAAGAAATAATAGAATGGGTTAGGGAATATATTCCTAAAATAAGCCTCAAGATCTTTGAATATGGTTGTGAAGGCAAAGTAGATCGAGATTTTGAAGTCGAGATTCATTCTGTTAAATTGAAAACAAAGTTTGAAAAAGATGATGAAGAATACATTAACTCCATACAACAGGCATGTAATAGTTATGATCGCGTTTTAGTTGTTTCAAATACTATACATAGGTCGATAGATTTATTTAATAAACTTGAAAACAAAGGCATTAAATCTATATTGCTACATTCTAAATTTACACAAAACGATAGAATAAACAAGCTTGAAAAATTGAAAAGGGATAGTAAATGGGTTTGTATTTCAACTCAAGTTATAGAAGCTGGTGTTGATATTTCTTCAGACGTACTTTTTACAGATATAGCACCAATATGTTCAATCGTACAAAGAGCCGGGCGTTGTTGCAGACCTTCTCATACTTATGAGAAAGCGAGTGAAATTGTGATATGTACAAGCAAAGAAAGTATAAATGCTGCCAAAAAGATATATGATGAAAATATTATTGAAACTACATATAAGGAGTTGACTAATATTGGCGAAGGTTTCCATTGGCATTCTTACTCTGACTACTTCTCTTTGATTAATAAGGTATATGGTAAAGGACCAAGCTTTAAATTTGGACACGTATTTAGTAGTATACGGAGCATATTTGAAGATCCATATTATGAATCTCGTGATGCATTGGATTACCTTTTAGAATTAGGTAGTTTTACACGCGACAGTCTACTAATGCCAGCGATAGTATGCGAAAAAGGTGAAATAAGGAATTTGGAAGATCTAATGAATAGATTAAGTTCATCAATTCCGGTTGAAGAAGACGATTTGAGGATTATTTATAAAAAATCTGAGGTGGAGGCATTGTTCATAGAAAAAGATAATAAAATCGAAGAAAAACCGGTAAAAGGGATAGGAAGGAACATGGCTGTATATATAATCAGTGGTAAAATCCGCGCCTTCAGAATTCAAAGAGAAATTTATGATGAAGAGCGTGGTCTTAAGTTATGAGTCTAATTGCTTCTCCCAACGAACCTTTGCAGAAACATTTGGAAGATGTTACTGAAGAAATTTTAACACGTTTTCTTCCTAAGAGGGCAAAGTTGTTAGTCAAACTTTTAAAACCTTATGGCGATGTCGATTCAAAGAGTGTTGAACATGCAATATTATATGCCGGTATTTTTCATGATGTAGGTAAAGCCTACGAACCTTTTCAAAAAATGCTAAAGGAGACAGGAAAGGCTCCTCATCATGAAATTTTCTCGGTCTTCTTTTCAGATATGGTACTAACTAAAATGAGGAAAGACTTAAAAACAATCGTTTTGCTGGCCATGGCTTGGCATCATTCTGCCACGAGGGGGACAGTTCTTGAGAGAATAGGAGGAACCACAAGTAAATATCTGCAAGATGATTCGGTCAAGCTAAATGAATATTCGAAAAATATGCTGTTTAGAATTCTTGATAGCACATTCTTAAAATTTAAATGCGGAGAAGAGGTTAGTCTCTCAAATATTCCAGAGATAATTACAGTGAATGATGCCAGAAACTTGTTAGATGAGATGGGAAAAAGTTTGCGCAAAGAGAAAAGTAATTCCTACACAATATATTTTGCAGCATTACCTCTATTGACCGCCCTTCAAATCGCAGATTCGAAGATTGCTTTTGAAAATAGAAAAGGAGAAACTTTACCTGTCCATCTCAGAGATATTACAAATTTAGATGCCAAAAGAAGAATTGTACAGAATCTAATGAGGTTGTGATGAAATGTTCTTTCTTAACAAATCAGATTTGGATAAAAAGTTTAAAATTCTTAGGGTCAACCTTCAGAGCTTAGGGATTTCTGAAGAGCTTAGGGGCTGGAGTTGGCAGAATCCACCGGTTGAACCCCCCTCTAGGAACATGTTTTTCGGAGTTGGTGATTTAGCTGCTAGGTATTGTAAAACGCTTAGGGATATCTACTTGAAGAAGGTTGAGAATATCAAACCTCCACCAAACCTAAAAATGTTTGAAGGTATTGTTTATCATGGTGTGGCTACTGATGCTGTGACGAAAGTTAAGTCCATTCTATTTGAAAAAGGGTTGATTGGGGGTGCAGACATAGTGGAGGAGTTGATGCCGAGAGTTGCGAATGCTTGTGAACGCTTAACCTGGGATGCGTTGAACACCGTGGGGAGGCTTGAGGATAAAGACATTGAGACTGTTAAGAAGAAAGCCAGGTCTTTCTACAGGTTTCTCCTCGTGCAGGCGGCTTCCCAAGTTAATTTGATCCTGACGAAATTTCCGCATATAGATGTCGATAGCCTCGTAAACCAAGCTATACCTCCCATTGTGGAGAGGAAGGTTGACGGTAGTCTAGTCGGCCTTTCCAAGGAGCTTTCTGCCGACGTCTATACTCCTGCTTACGCTGTCGCAGACTTGAAGACCGGTGAGGTCAGGGATTTCCACCCTTACGCTCCAACCGGCTACGCCCTAGCCATAGAGGCTGATGAGGAGACTGCTGTAAACTTCGGCATGATCATCTACATCAGGCTCTCTGCCCAAAGACCTGTCCCCACTATACATACGAAGTGCTTCCTAATAGGCGACGAGCTGAGGAGGGAATTCCTTGAGATTAGGGACGAGGCCTTCGAAATAGTTGCTAACGCCAGGGATCCCGGTAAGCCTGCTGTCTGCCCTGATTACTGTCCCTACTACCCTGTCTGCACAGGCCAGTTTAAATGACTTAATGGTCGTCGCAAGACTCAGGTCTTAATTCTTTGGATTTTTTTCTGAAAAATGAAACCATTATGACTTAAAAGTCTCCTTACAGCAATTATTTTGAAGGAATTGGCTAAGAGGATAGTCATAAAAGGAGAGAAAGTTCAGGACGATGAATACAAGTTTTTCCTTTTCGAGGTGGCTGAATCCATCGGCCTAAGGGGTTTCCATGCTAAAGACTTTAAAGATTACGCGGAATTCTTGGTTGAAGGTGACGAGGATAAGGTTTCAGAATTCTTAAAATTCGCGAAAACAAACCACCCGGAACAAGTTAAGGTTAAGGAAGTTATTGCGGAGGATTACGATGGAATCGTTATGCAAATAGATAGGTTCCTCAGGTATTTTAACGCCTATCTGCTAGCGAAGATAGTGAACATCGGGGAGAGCATGCTGGAATGTTTTGATAGACATTTAAAACCCGAAAAAGCGGAACATCCTGACGGGCAAGGTTAGAGACCTGATGGGATCTAAAGGCCTACATGGACGGAGTTTCAGAGGATAGAGGTGAAAATAGCCGGCATAAAGGAAAAGATTAGGATAACTTAAGCTAGTAGAGGAAAAGCTGTTCTCTAAATGCATATCTTCAGGCTTCAAGCCTAATCCAGTGGGATGAGAAGACTTGTGATTAACGATTACGGTGTATTCGTAGGCGTCAAGGGTGACCGGGTTGTCGTTAAGAAAGGCGGGGAAAAGATGGTTGAAATTGCCGCGGGAAACATATCTCAGGTTCTAATAGCCTCCAGAGGAGTATCCATGTCCTCCGCGTTCCTAAGGCTGATGCTTAAGCACAGGGTTGACTTCGTAATACTTTCTGGCTTCGGAAGCCCCCTTGGCAGGCTGACCGGTAAGAAGGGCGGGGCAATAGAGCTTAGGAAGAATCAGGTTCAAGCGCAGAGCGATGAGAGGGGCAAGCATTTGGCTAAGCAGTTCGCCAAGGGTAAGCTGGTGAATCAGTCAAACCTTTTGAAATCCCTCGCAAAAAACAGGAGGAGCACTAAGCCGGAGCTAGCCTCCAAGCTGGAGGAGGCTTCACGCATAGTCCTTGAGTTCGTAAACCTTATTGAGAAAGTGGATACGGCTCCCCCGTTAGAAAGGGTTAGGGCTGAGGTGATGTCTGCTGAAGCCAGGGGTGCAGACGCATACTGGGAGGCAATCGGCCTAGTTTTTAACGAGTACGTCGAGTTCCCTAAGAGGATGAAGAGGTTCGACATGCCTAAGGATCCTGTGAACGTCTTTCTAAACTATGGCTATGGGCTTTTAGCATCTGACGTCTGGATGGCTGTTGAACACTCGGCCTTAGATCCCTACGCGGGGTTCCTGCATAAGGATAGCCCTAGGAGACCAGCCTTAGTCATGGACCTGATGGAGGAGTTTAGGCAACCGGTAGTCGACAGGATTGTGCTTAGATTAGTCTCAAACCTTAAGGAGAAGGCTCAGAGCCTAGTCGAAGAAGGAAGGCTTACTCAAGAAGGTCGGAAAACAATTATCCAAGAATTCAGCAGGAGGATGGGGGAGAAGGTTACTTTCATGAACAGGGTTCTCCCGCTTGAGGCTCATATTTACGTTCAGACCAGAAGGCTCTCAGAATTCCTAATGCGTAGAGCAGCCAGCTACACTCCTTACACTGAGAGATGGTGAGTCATGAAGACCCTTGTAATATACGATATAACCGACGACAGCCTGAGGAACGCTGTCAGCGAGGTCTGCAAGAACTTCGGCCTCTCCAGAATACAGAAAAGCGCGTTCCTAGGCGATCTCGTGAGCTCAGCCAGGAAAGAGCTTAAGTCTAAGCTGCAGAGAATACTGGGAGAGGCTGAGGGCAACATTCAGATCTTCGTGTTATGCAACGCTTGCATAGCCCTAAGGGAAATAATAGGGAAATACGTAGTGCCTCCGGAGATGGGGACAGTGATTGTCTGAGGAGGAGCCTGAACTCATAGCGGCGACGGACATAAAGCAGTACCATTTCTGCCCCAGGATCATCTACTTCACCAGGGTTCTGGGCG
>JAFNIQ010000060.1 GCA_017601395.1 Candidatus Brockarchaeota archaeon | reverse complement strand
TCAATGCTCCAAAGATTTATCCCCTTCTTCATAGATGGTAATTTAAGAGTAAAGCCTAATAAAGTTTTTGAAACTTGTGGAACCTTATAAGCTTAACCACGTTAGAATCCTTTGGGACACCGAGGTTTCTGCCAACGACTTCACATTTGACCCTCAGCACATAGCAAACAGGCTTACCAATATTCTTTTCAAGCCCAGTGAGAGACTCGAAGTTTCCCTGCCCTTTAGATATCACTATGTCTGAATCCTTCAGGGCTTGCTTAAACTCCTCTGAAACCCTATCAAAAACAACTCCTATAGTGTCGTCCCCCGTAGTAACGATTTTGTCACATGCCTCGCCAAGCCTGATGTATTCCGCATCTTCCAGAGTCGCATCGTTCAAAACAGGCCCATCTTTAACAACCATCGTAACACTGCACCCCCATCTCTCTTTCAGGCATTTCGCGACAAGCTTATCGAAAACTATTTCCCCCGCATTATCCGCTAGATAAAGGATCTTCTTCCCGCCTCTGATTGCATCCCACAGCTTATCAACATCGTCGATCACCAAAGGCTCCTTCAAATAGTCTTTAAACCGTGATTCTAGGCTTTCAAGATTGAAGCGATAATTTTTCACCTCAAAATCCATCATGTTTCCAATTATGGATGCTTTTAGGCAAAACCTCAGTGCTTCAACATCATCCCTGATTGATTCAAGCATTTCACATAGGCTTGGATAAACCTTTAAGGCAATTTCATTCGAAGCATTCTTTACATGCTTAAACGGGTCTCTCACTCCGGCTTTTTCCCGAGTAATCCTGCATACTTGCGAGTGGAGGACGTTCGGTGAAGCATCCTCCTCGAAGGCCTTCGGAATCCATCTTAAGCTCTCTAAAAGTATCTCTCTAATAGTGTCTTGATCATTAGTCGCTTTAAGGGCTATGTCTAGAGCGGCATTTACGGTGCATGGGATGCATAATGGGTCCGGTTTCATTCCGCCTTCCTGTTGGATGCTTAGATTTATGAATTTCTGCAGCTGGGAAAATACTTTCTCAGGAGGGAAAAATAATGTTTCAAGGCTTACGGCCACGTGAAACTATTGAAGCGTAGTTAGTCGCCGCCCAAGAAGAAATAAACGATTCATCCACCCTTAGCAGTACGAAGGGTCCTGATGCAGGGTCATGCACAATTATCCAGTCGTTTTCATATCCAACAGCCACCACCGTATGGAGGCTAATCCCAATTCTTAGCCTGATAATTACAGGATTGCCTTTCCCAATTTCTTCTCTCAATTCTTCCACGGAAAGCGATTTATATAAGCAATAAACATACTTGTCTAAGAACGGCAACATGTTCTCAAACCTATCGAACCCCATCGCATTTATTTCCTCCTGCGAGAAGTTTAGACCATAATAGAGAAGAACCATGCTGACGGAGGCTTCAGAGCAAAGGTCGGGTCCCTGTTTGACGAAAGGAACATTTAATATTTTCCTGCTAGTATAATTTGCCTGAGGGATATCCGTATGCATCGTAGAAATAGAAAGAATGATGACAAGAACTAAGACAAGTAATAATAAGATTATTCCTTTTAATTTCAACTCCGAATAAGAGTAGAGGATGGCTTTTAAAATCTTAACTAATCTTCCCGGTTTCATCCGATTATTTCTAAGAAACCAAGTATATTGTCTTTTACAGATCTTATCAAGGGATGCCTTATCCTGCTGGGGTCTCTAAGGCTTTCCAGTCTATATATTCTAAAGTAGAGAGGCGGATGCGGGTCCCAACCCAACCATTCTTGAATAGCGTATCCGCGCCTCGCTTCAAGCTGAAGCCTGCGGAAACCTATTTTTCTCAACGCGTTGGCAAGGGTCTGCGGTTCACCTATTTTAATAGCGGACTCTAAATCGGCCTTAGACTCGAAAAACTTGGCTACAAAGTAGACGGCTCCAAGAGCAATTATAAGATAGAAGTATCCTAGGAAGTATAGTAGCGGCCAGAAAACGTAAAACCTCAGAAGATACTCCATGGATGTTAGGAGAAAGAGAAACAATGGGTCCCTCCCTCTAAGATGGCTGAACTCGTGTCCAATAACGCTCAGTATCTCCTTATCCTCCAGCTGGACAAGCAGCCCTGTGGTAACCAGGATTACTCCCCGGCTCGGCCAAGCCCCGGAGGCTGCCGCATTAGGCAGCGTCGTGTTGGAAACAACTATCTTGGGCACTGGAAGCTCAAATTTTTCAGCCGCCTGCTTTACAATCTCGTATAGGTTGACACTCTTTGCTGAAACCCTTTCAGAGCTATATTCTAATCCGTATTGTGATAGGACTTCTGCGCACACTTCGTAGTTTATCGGCTTCCCCAGTGCGAGGGTTTTGCTGTAGATTTCTTTCTTAATCTTTGAGAATATTTCTGCACCATGTTTATTCAGAAAAGACTTGTATTCTGAAACCGGAATATTATACTGGAAAACATGTATCAGAGGGTTTTTCTCGGTTATACGCCAATCCCCCATTCTCCCGATAATCCTGTCTGAAAAAAGAATGAGAGTGAACTGCATTAATACGAGTGTTATTGGAGCATACGACCCTAATATTAGGAAGAGAATAATGCTGAACGAGGTGAACAGGATGAAAAGGAGAAGCATGCTTTCTGAAAACATCCGGTAGACGAAATTCTTACGGGCCTCGAGAACCCTTTCAGGTATTATTTCCTCGCCCTCAACCCAAGTGAAGTAGACAGTTGTCTTCCTAAGCTGCTCTTCGAAAAACCTGACTGCAGCAACCAGGTTGCTTCTCAACCAGTTTACGACAGATCCTGGAACCTCGCTGCTGCTTAAAACCATTCTAACGCTGATTGGTTTTCCAATGCTTATCTGAACGTCGATATACCATTTCCTATCCGGATCAACCGCAGTAAAAAAGAGGAAGAAACCTGTTTCAGAGGTGCTTCTGGCAATGTTCGTAAAATGCTTCAAATTAGGAGCCACATAGTTCCGATAAATGAAGTCAACTAGATCCGTATAGTCTGAAGGAGTTATCTGCGCGTCTATTGTGAATACAAGAATGTTTTTCTCACTCATGCTTTCTTTTCCACATCCATGTTCACGGGGAAGACCCTTAAAATATAAATGTTTTCTCCATTCTCACGTTAATATTCTGGGGGAAAGTTTATTTCAACCTCTTCAACAGTAAAGCTTAGGAGTCTTGAGAGTAATAGTTCCTGCCGGAGGCTTTGCGAAGCGTCTTCAACATCTTGGAGTGCACATGGCGAAGCCGCTTGTTAAGGTTTGCGACAGGCCAATAATAGACTACACTATGGAGAAAATAAGTGTCTTAAACCCGAGCGAGGTTATCATAACAGTAAACAGGAAGTTTGAAAAGGATTTCAGAGAATGGCTTGGATCCAGAAGCTATGTAAACACGAGGCTGCAGGTTGAGGGAAGTACGCGGGAGGAGGAGAAGCCTGGAACAATACTTTCGCTAGCGATGCTGGTTGACAGTATTGAGCGGGATGAATACCTAGTTATAGCGGGCGACAACCTTTTCTCACTCGATTTAACAAAGTTCCTAGACTTCTACCGTAGTAAGAATGCACCGGTTGTAGCACTGTACGATGTTGGCAATATTGAGCTTGTTAAAATGTATTCCTGCGTAAAGCTTGAAGACGATAGGATAGTGGATTTCATGGAGAAGCCTGTAAACCCGGCTTCAACCATGATTGCTACTGCTATCTACATGTTTCCATGGGAGTCGCTCGTAAAAATCAAGAGATATGTTGAGGAGGGTGGCCATAGGGATAGCCCAGGTCACTTCGTATCTTGGCTTTGCAGGAAGGAGCCTGTATACGGCTATGTTTTCCATGGATACTGGTTTGACATCGGGACTCCTCAGACATATGAGGAAGCCTGCAGATTTATGGAGGCCCTTAGAAAAAAGTAGCCTAACCAAGCTGCGTCTATACTGGCTGAACTGCCTTAACATGTGGATAAGGGGATGCTGAGGAGTAACGCACGCTACCTAAGTATTTGCCATAATAAGGGTTTCTCTGTCTCTATGCTTCTTTTCTTCCACAAGGAGTTTGGCTTGCGCCTGCCTTCTAACCGCGCGCCGGATGCGGAGTCTAAGCATTTCCTTCACAAGCATCTTCTCCTTCATGTAGAAGAAGGCGTAAGCATCATAACCTATAGCTAGCTCCTTCTTTCTTCTAACGTCTTCGAGCTCAGCCTCCAGACGCCTCAATAGCTTTTCCTCATCCTCCTCAACGCTCTGAGAATAGTAAACCCTCGCAGACTCTGCTGGAGTTACAGTTTCATCCTGCTTCATATGCCCTCTGCCTTCACATCCCCCTTGGACGGGATTACGCGCCACATATTTAAGATTTTCCCTGGCGTGCTAAAGTATGCTGCACAATGCTTTAGCCAATTGGAGATGCTGGGAGAGGACAATAGGGTTTACGTGCAACTCTAGATGAGAGTTTAAAACTTTAAGAAATCTAGGCTGGAATATTTGCAGGATGGCTTCCAGATACGAGGAGCTCGGTGTAGACGTGAGCAAGAAGGGAGTAGAGTTTTTAAAAAGGATCACTGACGACGTTTTTCCTGAAGCCTTTTCCCCTGTTGTTAAGGATTCTTTAAACCCTGGCTGGGGGATCATTCTTCACACTGATGGTGCCGGAACCAAGCCGGTAGTCTCCTATGTCTACTATAAGGAGACTGGTGAGGAGAAGTTTGAAACCTTGGCTGACGACGTTGTCGCTATGAATGTTGACGATGCTGCATGCGTAGGGGGGGTTCCAGCGGCTTTCTCAGACTATGTTGCTGTAAACCCTTTTAAAGTCCCTAAGCAGGAGCTCCTTAAAAGCTTGGCTAAAGGTTTCTCCAGGGTTTTTTCAATGCTCAGAGAGAAGGGTATTGAGGTTTTTTTCAGCGGCGGCGAGACGGCTGACCTGCCAGACATTGTCAGAACGTTCGACGTTTCAGGAACAGTAATGGCTAGAGTCGAGCTCTCTAAAGTGATAACCGGCAGAGACATTTCGCCCGGGGATGTTATTATCGGGTTGAGAAGCGGGGGAAGGTCAACATATGAAGAAAAGGAGAATAGTGGTATTATGTGTAACGGGATAACTCTTGCGAGACACTGCCTGTTAGCGAAAGAATACTTGGATAAGTATCCTGAGATAGGTTCAGAAGCCAAAGGGTATTACGGCCGCTTTAAAATAGATTCATTCGTCGACGAGCTTAACACAAGTATTGGGGAAGCATTATTGTCGCCGACCAGGATCTACCTGCCGATAATACTGGAGGTCCTGAAAAGTGTTAAGGTTAAAGCAATGATCCATAATACTGGCGGAGGGTTAACGAAGTGTTTGAAAATAGGTAGGGACATAAGGTATGTGAAGGATAATCTTCCTGAACCGGATCCAATATTTAGGCTGATTCAGGCTGAGAGCCGAGAGACTTTAAGAAACATGTATCGCAGCTTCAACATGGGGATTGGTTTAGAGATAATTGTCGAGAAAAAGTATGAAGATACTGTTGCAGATATATCTGAAAAGTTTCATGTCGGCGCCCAGACGATCGGCAAGTGTGAAAAATCGTCTGGAGGAAACTCTCTAATCATCATTTCTAAAGATGGTAAATTCGAGTACCGCGTCTAAACGTTGAATTTAAATAATCAATAACAGGTTTAATGAAAAAAGTAGCGAGAAGGACTGCAGTTTATCTTTTCGGTTAATCTAGAGAGAAAGATATCAGGGTCTCCGTATGCTCCACGTGCTCAAGCTTCTCAAGAACCTCGTAGATGGTTTTCCTGAGCTCCTCTAAGCTCTTAGATTCTATCACCAACACCGCATCATATCTTCCTAAGACAGAATTAGCCAGTTTAACACCCTTGATCCTTCTCGCCCTTACAACTTCTTCAGAAGTACCGGGCTTGGTTCTAACCAGGATAAAGGCCCTGATCATCTCAAGTCACTGCAAAACTATGGAGGTTTCCGTTCTAACTATGTTCGGAATCTTTTCAATAACCTCGTAGAGCAGCCTGGTTAATTCCTCTGGGCTCTCGGCTTCCACTGTAGCCACCACGTCGAACCTACCGTAGATAGGGTCAGCAGAATGAACACCCCTAATCTTCTTAATCTCATTGGAAACATCTATGGATGTTCCGGGCTTCGTCACTATGAACACGTATGCTTTAACAACCATGGTTAAGCATGTTTAAAGGAAGTATTTAATCATTTCCTGTCTCAATATCGATAATACCATATTCGGCGAGAAAACCCATGCTCTTCCAGGCATGCCGCGCGTGGCTTTAGCCGTGGGAGCGTCAAAAATAAAAGCATCATGTTCACAGTGAGGGGATTTTTCCTACTCCACCCTTACAGCGGTTCCTACGGCAGTGATAACTATGAAGCCCTCCAGTATTTCAGATGTTTCGAAATCTATGCCAACAACCCCATTTGCACCGATCGAGGCCGCTTTCCTCGTAAGGTTCTCAAGAGCTTCGCTCCTCGCCTTCTCAATCTCGGAAAGATATGCTTCCGACTTTCCCCCGACCAGCGCCTCTATCCCGGCGACGAACCTTCCAAGAGCACCTCTCGTCCTAACTGTTTGCCCAAAGACTATTCCTAGGCTTTTCACGATTCTCATCCCAGGTATTTCGGGAGTCGTAGAAAGGTAGATTTGACCAGGTGGGGGTGGAGGAACAGAGTACTCCATAAGAATAATTCTGCAAGGAAGGTAAAGATAAGCTTTAACCCTAGACGGTTGGAAAAGTTTTTAAAAACTCCATGGTAAAAAGGCTTTTATGAGGCTGGCTGAGGATCCTTTAACTGGAGGGGAAACCCTCGTCGTCAAATACTCAAACCTTGGTATTGGGAGGCCGTTGAGGGGGAAGGTCAGAGACATATATGACCTGGGGGAGGAACTCCTTATCTACCACACCGACAGGGTTTCAGCGTTCGACGTCGTGCTTCCAACACCCATACCTAGGAAGGGAGAGTACTTGCAGAAGCTGACCGTCTTCTGGATGAGGAGGAGCAGGAAGGTTTTTCCAAACCATCTTATAGACGCTGTGGACGAGAGGAGCATACTGGTGAAGAAGGCCAGGCGGATCAATGTTGAATGGGTTGTTAGGAAATACCTCTACGGGTCATTGTGGAGGGCTTACAGCGAGGGCAGGAGGGAAATATACGGTTTAAGGTTCCCAGAGGGCCTAAGGATGGCTGAAGAGCTTCCGGAACCAGTTTTAACACCCACTACGAAGGCTGATATAGGCCATGACAGGGAGATCACTAGGGCTGAAGCCTTGGAAAAGAAGCTTCTCGACGCGGATACTTGGCGTACTCTTGAAGAAGCTGCTTTCAAGCTCTACGAGTTTTACGAGGCTGAAGCCAGGAAATCAGGGATAATAATACCCGACTTCAAAATAGAGTTCGGCTTCCACAGGGATGAGTTGATTCAGATAGACGAGCCGCCTACGCACGACTCTGCTAGGCTCTGGCCAGTCAAATACTACAGGGTTGGAGAACCCCAGGAGTCGCACTGCCTAGACAAAGAGTTTCTCAGAGAATGCTTAAGGAGAATGGGTTTCACCGGGGAGGGGGAGCCGCCGGAGCTGCCTAAACCGGTTGTTAAGGAGGTTGCTAAAAGATGCGTGGGAGCATACAGGGTTCTTGCTGAAGGAGTTAGCATCGACGACCTAGGCTTGCTCAGCGTTGACGATGTTCTAACTTAGCGTGCGCTACGTAGGCAGGGGTGATGAAGAAGAGACTTGTACCGGATGCGTGTCAAGTTTTTGAAGGAAGAAAGTTGTAGTATGCATATGCTAGGAGCGGATTATCGAAGTCAGCATAGAATCAGGGTGCGCTAAGCAGGGTGGATGATTGTAAAACACACTTGCTGGCGGTAACTGAGTGGTTTAAACGCCCAAAAAAGCTTTATGGGTAGTAAAAAGTAAACCGGCCTCAAGAGAACCAGGAGGTAATGTATTGCGAAAACCGTGCGCAATCCCTCCGGAAGTCTTTTAACATAAACGTGTGTAATTTTACGGGTTTTGCGTTAATAATTTTTAAATACCTTCTGGAAATGGCTTTTGCTGTAATGCTTGCGGAGAGCTGCGGCGTGTTTGGGGCGAAGTGTTTAGACGGCAGGTGTGTTTTTGACTTTTTGTACTGGGGGCTTGTGGCGCAGAACCATAGGGGGCATGAGTCTTATGGTTTTTTAACGTATGCGGAGGGTTTCAGGCGCCATGTGAACGTTGGGCTTGTTCCACAGATTTTTGGCGAAAAGTATTCTAGGTGGCGTGGCTTTCTCCAGGGTTCTGCTGGTATTGCTCACGTGAGATATGGCACGTCGGGGGAAAGGTGTTCCTCGTCTCGGCTGAATTATGCGCAGCCGCTTATAGCTTCCCACGCTGGTGAGAAGCTTGGTTTCGCTTTCAACGGTAACATTGTTAACGTTAACGAGCTTAGGAGCCGGTTGAACGCTTCAGGGGGGTTTGAAGCAGGCTGTGACGCAGCGGTTTTCGCCAAATATCTTGTCGAGAGTATTGGTGGCGGTTTGACGAGTGGTGTTGAACGCTGCATGAGTGATGTTGAAGGAGCCTTTTCTGTCGTTGGCCTGAGGCCTAACGGGGAGCTTTTTGCCTTCAGGGACCCGTTGGGAATAAGGCCTCTCAGCATCGGGGTTAGCGAGGAAGGCAGTGTTAATGCTTTCTCCTCTGAGACCGTAGGGCTGGACATTAACGGGCTGAGGTTTACGAGTGATGTTAAGCCTGGTGAGATTATTATATTCGGCAAGGATGGTGTGAAAAGGGAAATGCTTGTGAAGAAGAATAGGGCTGCTTTCTGCGCTTTTGAATACGCTTACTTCGCTAGGCCGGATTCCATGCTTAACGGGAAGTATGTTTTCAGCGTGCGAGAGGAGTTTGGCAGAAACCTTGGGAGGAGGTTTAGGGATGTCGTTGAGAAGTCTGATGTGATTCTTTCAATGCCTGAGACGGCTGAGGATGCTGCGTACGGTCTGCATGAGGAGACCGGCTTGAAATGGGAGAGGATACTTAGGAGGCACAGGTATGTTACTCAGAGGGCTTTCATTCTTGAGCCTGGTGAAAGGGTTTCAACCATCGACAAGAAGGTGAACATTATGAATGGGAGGCTTAAGGGCAAGAAGGTTATTGTTGTTGACGACAGTATTGTCAGGGGTGACACAACTAGGACCGTGGTCAGGAAGCTTAGAAGGGCTGGTGCTGAAAAGATCTACCTCTTCATTACTTTCCCGAGGATAACGCACCCGTGTTTCTACGGTGTTGACATGGCTACTTTCACAGAGCTTATCGGCTTCAGGTTTGACGAGGAGGGTGTTGCGAAGCAGGTTGGCGCCGACGGGGTTTTCTACCAGCCTTTGGAAGACTACGTCAGGGCAACGGGAATGAGGTTCAACGAGCTTTGCATAGCCTGCGTCACGGGGGAGTATCCGACTGAGCTTGCTCAGAAGATGGCTGACGCAGCCAAGGCTTCGGCAGACGTTAAGGATGCGAGGAGGATATATGAGAGGGCTGAGCTCGCAAAACTGGAGGGCTCAGTATGACGGGAATACTTGGAATATATCTTTTCGACGAGAGGTGGAATGCTGGAAGCTTTGGAGCCTATGGCTTAATGGCCCTTCAACATAGGGGTCAGGAGACAGTTGGTCTTGAACTATTCGGTAAAAACAGGAGAAAAATCGCTGGAGAAGGACTTGTCGACGATGTTTTAAACAAGTTAGATGCTGAAGGCCACATATGCTTGGGAGCTGTTTCCCCCTATCCCGTAGAAGTTAAGGAGGATATTCCACCCTTCATGCTGAGCGAAAAGGTTTCGGTAGCGATAGACGGTAGGGTAACTTCCATTGAGAATTACACTTGGGACAATTCTCTTAGATACGAGGAAAACTTGAGAAAAGCATTCGAAAGATTCTCGAAAGGCGGAAGCGACATAGATATCCTTAAAGAGTTTTTCTATAGTTGCAGAGGTGGTTTCGCTTATATCGCTGTCAACGATAAGAATGAGATGGTCGCTGGCAGGGGTTCTTTGGGAGTTAAACCCCTTGCCTTAGGTAAATTCGGGTTTGAAGGGGGCATAATTGCATCTGAAACCTGCGTCATGGATGTTGTCGGGGAGAGAGTGCCGATAAGCCCTGCTGAAAACGTTGAGCCAGGCTGGGCGATGGTTTTCACATCTTTCTCGGCGAAATGGGTTAAGAGCAGCAATTCTTGTAAGAGAGCGTATTGCAGCTTCGAATACGTTTACCTCGCTAGGCCTGACTCTTATGTCAACGATATCCCGATTTACAGGGTTAGGAGAAGCATAGGTAGGAAGCTTGCTGAAGAAAGCAGGGTTGACGCGGATGTTGTAATAGGTGTGCCTGAAACAGCCATACCCTTCGCAATGGCCTATTCTAATGAGACGGGAATACCTATAGAGAAGGGTTTTGAGCTTACCGGTAGGAGGGTTAGGAGTGCGCTTAGGCCGGATCAGTTGGAGAGGCTTAAGGGTGTACAGCTTAAGCTCAATGTGATAAGCGATGCAGTTAGGGGTAAGAGAGTTATACTGATTGACGACAGTGTTGTAAGGGGAAACACTCTTGCCAACATAGTTTACCTGATGAAAGAGAAGGGCGCTAAGGAAATACATGTTAGGATAGGCAGTCCCCACATAATTTCGCATTGCCCCTTTGGAGTGGAAGTTCCTCCTGAAGATGAGCTCATAGGGAGACACTTGTCCGAGGAGAAGATAGCCGAGGTTGTTGGCGCAGACTCGTTCAAGTATCTTAGCTTAAACGGCCTTGTGGAAGCAATAGGTTTAAAGGAGGAAGAGTTGTGTCTGGGCTGTTTCAACTGCGTTTACCCGGAGGTGTAGGCTTTGAAAGTACTTCTGGTTGGTGGCGGTGGAAGAGAGCATGCTATAGCAAAAGCCTTCTACAGGAGTAGTTATGAACCTAGGCTTTTCTGCGTTTCAGAACTTGTAAACCCAGGTATAAACAGGATTGTTAAAGAAACTGGCGGTGAATACTATGTTGGTAACCCGAATGACCCTGAGACGGTTTTTCAAGCAGCTCTTAAGGCTGGTGTCGACTTCGTATTCGTTGGGCCTGAAGAGCCTAATTTCCGAGGTATTCCAGACGAGCTGGAGAAAGGAGACATACCCTGCATAGGTGCCAACAAGGATGTCGCTGAAATAGAGATGTCTAAAGCGAGTATGAGAGACCTGCAGTGGAAGTATATGATTCCAGGGAGGCTCTGGTACAAGAAGTTTAGGACATTTGAAGAGGCTGTACCCTATGTTGAAGAATACGCCGAGAGCGTTGCGTTAAAGCCAGCGAGACAGGTTGGTGGCAAGGGTGTTAAGGTGATAGAGGACTTCCAAGTGTATTTGAGAGATGATAAGAAGAAGGTGAAAAAACAGCATATCGAATCAATCTACAAGGATTACATGAAGGGCTATGAAGATATGGATTTTAAAATACTCATAGAGGAGAGGGTCTGGGGACCAGAGTATACGCTACAATGCTTTACTGACGGCAGGACGGTTGTCCCAATGCCAGCGGTCCAGGATAATAAGCACGCTTTTGACGGTGACCTTGGCCCTGAGACGGGTGGAATGGGTTCTATAGCCTGCGGTATGAACCTTAAATGGGGTGTAGACGATGATAGGGCAATACTTACCGAGGAGGAGATTAAGAAGTCCACTGAAATAGTCAGGATGATGGTTGAAGCGATTCAGAAAGAAACTGGTCGTAAATATCATGGCTTTGTCGCCGGACAAATGATGCTCACATCCGTATGGGGACCTACGATAATAGAAATGTATTCTAGGCTAGGCGATCCCGAAGCCCTTAACGTATTGGCAGTTTTGAAGACAGACTTGGTTGAAATATGCGAATCGATAATAAGCGAGAAACTTAACAGTATTAAAGTCGAATTCGAAGAGAGGGCAACAGTTGTTAAAGCAGTCTCTCCGGAAGGATATCCTTTGAGCAGAGACTTAGCAAAGGGGCATCCTGTTGTGGTTGACGAGCAGGAAGGGGTCTTCTGGGCTTCGGCCCATTTAAAAGAAGACGGTGTTATAGAGACCGGTGGATCAAGGCTTATAGAATGCCTTGGGATTGCAGATACGATTCCAGAAGCAAGCCTTATTGCTGAGAGGCTAACTTCTAAAGCTAGGCTAGCGGACGGCTGGGGTCTCTTCCACAGGAGCGACATCGGCTCGGAAAAATCTCTTGAAAGGAGGATGATGCTTGCCAACATGGCTAGGGAGATATACAAATATAGGGAGAGGAAAGGTATTCTTGGAAAAAGGATTATATGGGTTCCTGGGAAGGGCTTGGAGGAGGTTGGCTAGAACATGGCTAAAGTGGCTGTAGTAATAGGAAGCAAGTCGGATGAAGAACTTGGAAAGAACATAGTGAGTTTTTTAGAAAACTTCGGAATTGAGTGTGATTATAGGATCCTTTCCGCCCATAGAAACCCTGAAGAATTACGCGAGTTCGTGAAGAATAGTGATGCTGAGGTCTTCATAGCGGTTGCAGGGCTCTCGGCTGCTCTACCGGGGGTGATGGCTTCTGAAACAGTGAAGCCCGTGATAGGTGTTCCGAAGGAGGTCAAGCTCGGCGGTCTTGACGCACTGCTTTCAATCGTCCAAATGCCCCCGGGGATTCCTGTCGCTACTGTGGGGGTGGACAATTGGAAGAATGCTGCTGTTCTC
>JAFNIQ010000012.1:6220-38003 GCA_017601395.1 Candidatus Brockarchaeota archaeon | reverse complement strand
AAATGTCTAGAATAATCCATGTGTGCATCTCTGAATCCAGAGACCTGTTGATAGCGTTAATCATTTGAGTAACATCGTCAAAGGAAACGCTTTCACCAGGCTTAGCGCCCATCGTCACCACAGGTATGATCTTAACGTTCTCTAAAGCAGGGATCTGCGACAATATTCCGCTCGCAGGCCTAAGAAGCATGACGCATCTTTCAGTGTTCGCGTAAATCTCGCGCACAGCCTTAGCCACATAGGGCTCGTAAAGGTATTTCGGATTGTATTCTAAAAGTATTTTTTTACGGAGGAGTCTATCATGCGTTAAGCCGAAGGCCTCTGAGAAAGCGTTCAAATCCCTGACGTCGCTATCCTCCATGCGGACAAGCCTGGTTATCCGCGGCCTACCCGTTTCCACCGTCAGCCTGTCAACCAGAGAACAATATGTTTTCCAGACACCCTTAACTCCAGAATTAAGCATGAATATTCTTCTGATCACTCCAAGATAGTTTTCGAACAGAGAAGGGTCTTCTTTCACCAGATGATTTAAGACTGCTGAGAGAAGCGCATTGAATGTTTCCGTAATCGTTTCAACCCTCCTCCCATTAGGAATTGTCCTGACGTATGCGATGACGCGATCAATGCCTATCGCCCCTTCTGGCGAAACATCAAGATACTTCGCCACATCCATGCTTCTCACCTTCTTGAAGAACTCGGGTGCTAGTGGGCCTGCGATAAGCTTTCGAACAGGCAGAAGAAGACGCCTGTAGAGGCGGAGAACAGCCTCCCACTCGGGCAAGCCTTCTAAAGACACGTCGGGACTGATTAAAGTTAGAAACTCGCCTGAAGCCAACCCATATATAATATCGGTTTTCTTAAGGTACTCCTGGTGATTCATAATGACGGTTTTGAAGGCTTCCTTATCCTCCGGCGATATTAAATTGAAATAAATGTTTTCAAGAACCCCCATTAACTCGTCTGCAGCAGTATGAGTCCAGTCTCTACTCTCAAAATACTCCAATGTTTTATCCAAAGCCTGAATAGTGTCAAGACTCTCAATCTTCTCAGCATTCAATATGATCCTTAGCTTGTCATAGGTCACTACATTGTTGAGACGAGTTTTATCTAAGTATTCTAATAGGTCTATGGTCTTTAAACCGAGTTCGTCTGGCGGAGCAATGTCAAGCAGTTTATTAAGAAGCTTTTGGTAAGAATCAGCCACCGGATTTCCCTTCTTTGTTAAAGCTACCTTCTCATACCGCATTTGGAAACCATACCAAACAAACACAAATGAAAGAAAAGAGAGAAACCCTCCAACATGTGGAATGTTCCTCCAAACTAATACTATGGCGTTGAAAAGAATTGGGCCCAAGAATTGGAAGATAAGGATACCTAATATCATAAAGCTATACTTTTTTCGTAATAAGTGCACTTCTGCTTTCTTTCTTAAATTGTTAAGGTAAAAAATGGCTAAAAGGCAGTAAGAAATTACATAAATGAATGCCAACACTCCTTCTATACTTGGAATTACCCAGATTCTCCGACCGTAGATAGACAATTCTGTCTCATAAGGAATATAGACGGAAATAGTAATGATAAGCATCGGCGGAATGATGTATAGCCAATTTTCTTTTTTTTGGGCTAATGACCTGCTAAAGATTAGCAATAACGCTGCAGAGAGTAAATAAAGAGAATTAGAGAATCTGAATAGTTTGAAAGCAAATTCAGCATCTACGCTATTCACAACTAAGAAGTTCATGAATAAGTATGATGAGGAGATTATGCCAAACATGAAAAATAAAAAATGTAATGAAGATTTTCGATTTCTCATAAGGATATAGATTGCTGTAGAAAGTGAGATAAGAGCCGAACCTAAATAGGTTAAAGACCAAGGCACAAACATCAGAAGCGGCAATAGTCTCACACCATCCTCAGTAAATTGGTAATTTCTTGTCTTTCCGTAGGTATTATTTTCGGAGGCTTTATCTGTCCTAATGGGAGACCTTGTTTAGCTTTTTTCATAGAATACCTGATAAAAGCTCCCTTTTTAAGATATTCTACCCTAATGATCTCTGAAGGGTCTTTAATTTGGTACTGTTTGACGTATTCCCTGAAGTAATAGACGAGGAAATATAATGCCTCAAATATTCTCCTAGCTGCATCGTCCTCTGATAACCCCCATGTGTTTTCCATTAATACTAAAAGCTTTTCTCTTCCATCAAAACTCTTCGTGAAGGCCCATTTATCCGACAGGCTCAAGCCAGCTCTCATCATAACCTGCGTCGCCACAGCCTCGGTTATCAAAGGATATCCTCCGATAATAAGAATTGCATTATTACGCCCCCAGAAGTGGAAGACTGGCATTCCATCATCCATGAGATCTATAACACGAACCGTATCGCCAGGTCTATACCTTGTAAAAGGCCCGTTGAAAGCCGTTATTACGACCTCGTAGGTTTCTCCTTGCTTGACTTCCTTCAATCCTACGAGCTCCCCTTTGTTGTTTAAAAACTCAAAGTAGCAACTTCTCAAATTCGGTAGAAGGTAGTCTTTACGTTCGGGGGATCCGAACATTGGAATTCCCAACTCCGTGGCTCCATATGCACAATAAGGGTCGACCCCTAGCTTGGTCCTAATGTAGTCAACATAAAGAGCAGTATCAACGCCGCCTATCATAAGTCCCTTTAGGTCAAGATAGTCTTTTATATTCCTAGACCTTCTGGAGAGTTTAGCACGAGCCATTTTCTGTAGAAGGTAAACTTTCGCTGTAGCAGAATCTACAGAATCATAATACTCCTTATAGAGTCCCTCAGCGTTTGAAAAATATTCACACATAAGGTAAACGCTTGGAGCAATACCCCCTACTATGTTAACTTTATGGCCTTTTTCTAAATACTCAAGGGCAATGAAAAAGCGTCTCCTAGTGTCAGAGATATTATCCATCACTTCCACTGGCGGCACATCTATCATTATACCTTGAGTAGCTTTTCTACCCCAGCCGGAAAAATAAGGGGCAGAAGGAGTAAAATTTAGTGTTTTATCTCCAAGTTGAAATTTTGTTTCCCCCCAGTTATCACTACAGGCAAATAGGGTTGTAGCTATGATATCCTTTTTAAGATTTTCCCAAAAAATCGAGCCATGAATAACCCATTTCGGTTCACCCACGGTGCCGGTAGTCTTAGCCGCAAAGGAAAAATCGCCTAGAATGTACTCTGAGAACGGTTTTGCTGCAATTCTTCCAATTCTCTCATAGTAGTCCCAGTATAGTTCACCAGGCATTCTAGGTGAGGTTTTCTCTAAACTCTCTATCTTCTTCTTAAACTCAAGCATTGCAGGGTAATCACCGTAACTCGTAACTGGAACATCGTTAATCGTCTGAAAACCGTTTGGGCACAGGATTTTAGCCTGCGCAGTCCTCCCCCATCTTGCTAGGTGCTCCTTCAGCAGGGCCTCGTTGATCTCCAGCTGTTGCTCGAAAGGCTTCTCGTAGAAACTACAGTACTCCCTCCATAGGTCAGCACTGCTAGCCAAGGTCCAGCTTTTATCTTCGCCGGGTTCTCTTAAAGCTTTTTCTCCTGCCTCCCCAGCCGGATAATCAGCCTGCTCGTAGTCGAGGCGCAGCATGCCTACATGCTCGAATCATCGGATTTCAGGGTATAGGTCTAGCACTATTCCTGAGCCCTTGTTAACGTGGAGCCTGTAATACCTGGTGTCATGGTTTGTACCCCTCATCTTGAGTATCATGAGCCTCTTGTCAAGCCTGTTTCCAACCACGACTGACTCCATTATTATGATTCCGTCGGATACGAATTCCTCAACGCCAAGGCCTATTCCCTTGCTCCCCCAGGGGTTTTCAGTGACCATTATGGTTGTGCAGCCGAGGTTTTTCAACATTCTGGCTAGGAGGTTTACGACTGCTCTAACCTCGGATTTCCTGCTTAAAGCCATGTTTAGGGCTGAAACAGAGTCTACGACAACCCTCTCAGCCTTAAACTTCCTCGCCTCGTCCACTATTAGGCTTACAACGTCTTCAACACCGATCTTAGCCATCGTTGGGAACTCAACTATCTTAACCATGCTTTTCTCCTCAAGTTTTGAAAAGTCCCATCCTAGGCTAGCCATGCCGGCTTTAAAATGCTCCCCTGTCTCGCTCATGCAGATGTAGAGGCCTTTCTCACCGTATTGCGACGCCCCGTTGTATATGAACTGGGCTGAGAGAATGGTTTTGCCTACTCCAGCGTTCCCGGCGACGATGATCAGCCCGCCCCTAGGTACTCCCCCCTCTATCAGGCTGTCGAGCTCGCCTATGCCGAAGGGTACTCTCTCCATGGTTCTCAAACCTCCGAAAGTATTTCCGAGAACTTCATCAGTATGACGCTGCTGTCCTCGGTTAAGGATGATATTTCCACGCTTCCCCCCGTCAGGGCTTCGAGCAGCTGTGTCAGAACGCCTCTGAACATGAAACGGTTTATCCTGAGGTTGTTTAAAGTAGCCTTTATCGCCCCGCTCCCCACTCTTTCAAAGAGAACGCCGCCCCACCCTCTTAGAACACATATTTTTGAAAGGTTTGTTAAAAAGTCTTCAACAGAAGTTTTGCCGCCAGTCATCTCCTTGATCTCCTCCATCAATGCTTTTCCAACCCCCTTCCCGGCGTAGAATAATATAACGTCTGAGGCACTGTAATACATTGTTTTGAAGGACTTTTCAAACTCGCTCCACTCCATGGGTGAAAACTTGAACTCAACAGTCTCGTTCGAGCTGAACAGGAGGCTCCTAGCGTAGTCGCTTAAAACAGGCTGGTAGCCCAGTATTACGCCGTCGTTCTCCATCCTGTTTATCCTGCGGGCTATCGTCCGGTCTGATACTTCGAGACGCTTAGCAATGTCACGGTAGCTCTGCTTAGGGTTGCTGCACAGTATGCGGAGTATCTCTAAATCCAGCTTGTCCAACGGGTCCATTTTTCATTCTTGACTGGTGTTTGCTCCAAATATATACTTTTCGCTAAACGTATTTTTTTACTATGCTCGACATTTCTAAATTACAATTCTCGACACGAACTTCTCCTACGGGCGTTTTCCGACAAGATGGTTTAAAAACGACATTAACAATATCCCTAATGTGAAAAAGTTTTTTGAAAACCATATTGTAAGTAACTTTTTGAAAAGACACTACTGTTTAAAGCTTTGAACCGCATTCAGAGCAGAACCTGGCACCGGGAGAATTTTCAGCGCCACATTTTGGACACTTCAACATTGAGAGCGGCGCGCCGCAGTTCGTGCAGAATTTGCCTGCTCCAGCCGGCTTCCCGCAAACAGGGCACACTGTTTGCGTAGGCTCGATCTCCCCTTTAAAAACCCGTGTTGTCTTCGCCTTCTCCCATATCTGGTCCCTCCGGACGGCTGCTCTTGCAGCAGCCACCTCCGCAGCAGCCCTGGGCGCATCGTCCACGCACAGGCCCTCCTCATCGTTCCAGCATACGTCGCAAACCCACCTCATGCATTTCGGACACTTGTGGAAATGCCCCATGGCCTCGTTCTGAGCCAGTTTAAACGCTTCCTCATGCTCCTTATGCCATTCTGGAGACATTCCCCTGAATCTTTCAGCAATAACGTCAGCACCCTCTTCAACATGATAGCCTATTCCCCTTCCCGCCACGGATGAAGCTATGGATGCGGCTCTACCCAAGCCTCTCAGCAGGCTCGCCTTCTTATAGGTTTTCGACTCGATGAAGCTCGTCTTATAACCGTCATGACATATGTCGCAGAAGAAGGTGAATTGAAAACCAGCCTCCGTGCTATTATCCGCGTAATTCTTCGTGAAAGGAATGAAAGGCATGTTTTTAACACTTCCTCTTAGTAAGTTGGCTGGAGGAGCTATATGAAGTTTACTATACCTTATTCAGATAGAGTTATATTATGCACATTTGGAGAACAATAGGTGAACACCTGTGGCAAGCTATAGGAAACCCTGCAAGTATTGCGGCCAGCTGATTCCTCCTAATTCAAACACCTGCCCAATCTGTGGGAGAATAAACCCGTTAGAAACCAGGTGCCCTAAATGCCGTGCACCAATTGAGCCCCACTGGGTCAGGTGTAACTCATGCGGGCTTGCTCTAATGATTAACTGTCCAAAGTGCGGCCAGCCCACTTTCTTCGGCGACTATTGCCAGAGCTGTGGGGAGAGACTGGTCGTTGAGTGTAAGAAATGTCACACGGTGCAGCCGCCGGTAAGCACAAAGTGCATCAAGTGTGGGAAACCCCTTTAACCAGTTAAAAATAGTTTAAAATGATTAAACCTTTTTTAAGCCCACGTCGAATGTTCACTGCTATTCCCTATCTATCAAACAATTTGTAAAGGGTTCAAACTGCTGAGAAGCGTAGCAGCGCTCCTACTATCCTCCGCTTTAATATTAATCGGGTAGTGAGAAGACTGATGACAATAACGAGAAACATGAGAATGATTGCAGCATTCCTCATATGCGATTCATATTGCTTTTTCTTCTCCAGTAGTTCATCACTCTATAATGCACTCTAGTTAACGATAAGGTTTGAATAGGCAGGCAAGATTCCATGCTAAAAGTCCTCCAAGAACAGGATCTCTACATCAAAAGGCTCGCTTGAAATTTCTCTGATTAATTCGGCCTCCCTCTTAGCGAAGAGGGCGGGCACATCTATTTTCTTAGCTAGAGCCAAGGTAAAGCAATCAGCCAAGGAGTCTTCTTTTACACTTGTATTCTGCAGCATGTGCGGGGGTGCTTTCCTCCTTTGACATCTCCCAGTGAGGAGTTCCGATTCGTCGCCCTTGGGGGCTCATCCTACCGGGTTATGGGCTGTGTCAAACCAGCCCCTGCCACCCGCATATGGCGAATGGCCTGCTTCATAATGTTCACCGCACCATTGTAGTCAGCGTTACAAGAGTAGTTGCAGCTCTGGCATTTGAAGAGGCTTCCATTTCAGAGCTCAAATTTTTTTACTCTTGTGTAAGAAAACTTTGGACATGCATAAAAAATTTCAGGCATTTACTTTGGAGCCTTGACAAATAACTGCGGAAGCCTCTTCCTCCTGTAAACATGGTACTCGTGCAGTATTATCGCTATAGCGATGACCAGTATCATAAAGGCTAGTATCAGGAGAATGGTTTGGGAGAGAGTCATTCCAACCCCTAGGAGCTCTACGAACACGTCTAGCTGGAACCTGGCGAAGCTGTCGCGAGTAATCGAAACCTGTTTTTCCCCTTGGAATTGACCGTATGAAACCTTTACGGTGTAGTCTCCATCAGGCAGCTCAACCTCAGCGTTGCCACCCTTATCCGTGAGAACCCTGGCAAGCTCAAAACCATTCTTCATAATCACGACGCCAGCACCCTCCAAAGCCTGTCCCTGAGCACCCCTCACCATTACGGTTAGACTGTGCACGTTTGAAGGCGTCAAGGTTATTTCCCCGCCTGTCGCAACCCCTATTTTCTGAAACACGAGGCTTGAGTCAAGCCATTTAGCCGACACCGTGTAGTTCCCCGACGGAACCTGTGTCGCCAGGACTTCACCATTAGCATCAGCCTTACCCAAGTATACTTCTTCAAGGTAAACATCGGCAGCCGTCATGGGCCTGCCCCTAGGAGACAGTAGTCTTAAAACAATGTCGTAGATGGGCATTACTATCAAGGTGTCTTCCGTTACAGTTGTCTTCACGACAGCCTTACTGCCATACCTGCTCACCCATTCAGCAGTAAGCCTGTAGCTTATCCTTGGCATCCTCTCGAAAAGCAGGGTTCCAGACTCGTCGGTAAAACCGCTTAAACCCCATTCCTCAAGCACGACGTGAACATTTTTCAACGGCCTACCATTAGCATCGTTAAAAGACATAACCATGTCGCCAACGTTAGCCCTGAATATTTTAGCCTGCGAGACACTGTATTCAGAGGTAGCGGCGTAAGACTCGGGACGTATGCCCAAGTATATGTACTGGTGCTGGGCTTCAGCAGTATAGCTGTCGAACACCACTACCGTCGAAACTGGGCCGAGAACACTGCTGCAACCAGCGGGCTTATAGTATACTACGACGTAGTATTTCCCGTAGAATCTTGCCCATCCCGACCTGTCGTTGAAAGATACGTATTGAATATACTCGTCTCCAACGGGCTGCGGGGGCACATTGTTTGAAACAGGGTCCCAATCGGGATTTACCGGCTCACCTGTAAGCCTCTTGTGCTCGTCCACCCAGTACCATCCTCTGAGAAGGTTGAAGCCTATGTCAACCCTGTCGCCGGGCTCAATCTTCAAGTGTTCAGCAGCGTTGCCCGCTCCAACAGTAAGGGTTCCAGCATGCCCGTAGTTGTCTGTCATCGCCGCGGTCACGTTCTCCCCAGTGTAAGCGTCGACAACGTACACCCATGCTTTCTCCAACGGCCTCCCGTCTTCAGCGACCAGAGTAATCATGAGCCTAGCGTTCCAGTCTAGGTATACTACTGTGCTATTCCACCCTGACGCCTGCTCCACCTCCAAGCCGCTCCACTGGAAAAAGCCTATTACCAATAGGAGTGAGAATGCTGCCGCCAAATTAATCCTTATGCTATTCCTCCCCTCCATCTGTCTTACCAGTCTGGGGAGATGGGTTTAAACATTGTTTTACAATGCTTTAAATAGCTAAAAACAGAGGTATTACGCGTTTTCCAGCCTCGTTAAGCCGGGTTTTACGCCTATTGCTCCACGTTTTTCCCAGCCCTTGACGGATTGGTTTAGCTGCAGCCGCAAGTAGTCACGCCGGCCTATCCCCTCAATACGACATATTGTACGGGATTTGAACATGTGTTCATCTACCGAACGGGGAGTATTCTTGGCTCGTCGAATTTTCATAACTCGTTGAAATAGAGTGGGGGGAGAGCCCTTCCCCGGATTCTGGCTTTTTACCGCCAGCATTGCCGGCACCTGAACCTATTAAGGGTGATGATTCTTCCTTCAGAAAAGGAGTGGGGGAAGAATCAAAATCCTCCCTGCTCCCGATCGTTAGAAAGAATGAGAAAACATTTGTTAAAAGGACTATAAGCAGGGAGAACGCTAATCCTTCCATGAATCTTTCCTTCAGACCATCGGGATCGGGCTCCATCCCCTAGTGTTCCAAGAAAATTAAGAAAAATCTTTTAATTAGGATTGTTTCATAACTCTGCCTACAAACAGACTCAACCTTTAAAAAATGTTTGAAAAGAAAAATATTTACCGGATAATTTGTCCAAATGTCAGCACAGAACCCGTGAGAAACAGTTTTTCACAGGATACGCTGTTTTACTGGAACATCTGGGAATAGCCTGTTTTTCTCAAGCCCTGAGCCAAACAAGCTTAAGAAATACTGGTTTCTCCGCTTAAACGGTGGTGAATGGTGATCGTGGTTGAGACGGAGCTTGGGATAAAGACCAGCGGGGAGCTTGACATTGTGGACATTACGGGTGAAATTGAGAAGATAGTTTCTAAAACCGGTATTAAAAACGGTATTGCTAATGTTTTCGTACCAGGGTCCACGGGAGCCGTGACGACTATGGAGTATGAGCCCGGCTTGCTTAAGGATTTGCCGAATGCTCTGGAGAGAGTGGCCCCTAGGAGCGCTGAATACGAGCATGAGAAGACTTGGCGCGATGGGAACGGGCATTCTCATGTGAGAGCATCGATAATTGGGCCGAGCATAACCATTCCGATAAAGGATAGTGCCCTCAGACTCGGCACGTGGCAGCAAGTGGTATTCATAGAGCTCGACGTTAGGCCAAGGAGTAGAAGACTAGTCGTAACATGTCTTGGAGAGTGAGACAGGAGATGGTTGAAGTTAAAATCAGCATAATAGGGGCGGGTAGCGCAGTCTTCTCCATAAGCCTGATTAAAGACCTTTGTTTAACACCCAGCCTGTCTGGAAGCACTGTCAGCCTGATGGATGTAAACAGGGAGAGGCTTGACGCCGTGTACGCGATTTGCAGAAAGTATGCTGAGGAAACCGGAAGCAGGCTGAGGATTGAGAAGACTCTCAACCGGCGGGAATCCCTGAGGGAAGCCGATTTCATCGTAAACACTGCGCTCACAGCCGGTTACGCTAGGCTTAGGGAAGGCTGGTCGATAGCCCGGAGACGGGGGTACAGGTTTGGCGGAAGCCTCCACATAATGCATGATGAAGCATTCTGGATAAACTTCTACCAGCTCAGGTTCTTCGACTCCTTGATGGAGGATATTCTTGAGGAGTGCCCTGAAGCCTGGCATATTCAGCTGGCCAACCCTGTTCTAGCAGGAGTTACATACCTGGGCAGGAGGCACAGTAGAGTTAAAACCATTGGCCTATGCCACGGCTTTAACGGAGTATACCGGGTTGCCGGCCTACTTGGGCTCGATGCTAACAGCATAGGTTTCGACGCGCCTGGAGTAAACCATTTCATATGGCTGGTAAGCCTTACTTACGAGGATAGGGACGTCCTCCCGCTGCTGGACGAGTGGATCGCCAGGGAAGCTGGGAAACATTGGGAAAGAGTGGGTTTCAGCAGCGACCTCGGTCCCAAGGCTTTCGACCTCTACAGGAGGTTTGGAGTTTTCCCGGTTGGGGACACTTGTACTCCAGGCGGGGGCTCGTGGCCATGGTGGTACCATACGGATGGGGAGACGGAGAGAAGATGGAGGGAGGATCCTGAGTCTTGGTGGGAGGGCTTCTTCACATACAACAGGGAAACCGTGGAGAAAATAGTAAAAGTATCCTTAGACGCTTCTAAAAAGGTTACGAGCGTTTTCCCCGCTGAGAAATCGGGTGAGATCATCATACCCATTATAGAGTCCATAGCCTGCAATATTCCCAGAGTGTTCCAGGTTAACATTGTTAATTCAGAGGGGCTCGTGCCGGGTGTTCCCAGCGACTTCGAGGTTGAGGTGAAAGCTGAAGTGAGCGGGACGGGGGTTCACGGGATCAGGGTCAGAGGGCTGCCGAAACCCTTGACTGCTTACATTCTGAGAGACAGGGTGGCGCCCGTAGAGGTGGAGCTTGAAGCATACGAGAGTGGAAGCAGGGAGAGGCTGCTGGAGCTAATAGAGATGGATCCTTGGACTAGGAGCGAGGAGCAGGCTAGAGGACTTTTAGAAGATATTCTTTCAATCCCCTATCACGAGGAGATGCGGCGGCATTACAAGTAGAACAGTCGTATTATTTTAAAACTAAATACTTACCTTAACATTGTTCGCCTTCAGGAACCTGTTTAACTCGTCTCTTGAAGGAAGGGCTGTTATTGCACCGGGTTTCGTGACAACCAGGGCTCCAACAGCGTTCGCAACCTTAGCGCACTGCTCAACGTCTAAACCCTTGCACAGGCCTACTAGCAGGCCCGCGTTCCAGCCGTCGCCGGCTCCAGTGGCGTCCACAGCCTTAACCTTGAAAGCAGGCACATATGTCTCGGGCCAGCCTCTAGCCTTCAGGAAAGAGCCGTGAGCGCCGAGTTTAACACCCACTATTCTAATCCCATACTTCAACGCTTTTTCAGCAACCCTTTTCGGATTACTGGTTCCGAAGATGAACCTGGCCTCCTCCCTTGAGAAAGTCGCGATGTCCGCGGACCTAAGCATCTGAACATATGTTTTCCTGAGGATAGTCGCCGAACGCCAAACGTCGAGCCTCAGAGTGGGGTCGAAAGAAACGTTGACGCCGGAGTCCTTAGCATGCTTCACCGCCTTGATTACTGCCTGCCTAGCAGGGTTTTGCGAAAGCGCGAACCCCGATACGTGTAGAATCCTTGCCTTAGATATGTAGTCGTAATCAATATCCTTGGGGGAAAGCAGGGTGTCTGAAGTATGCTTCAACCATGGGCTCCGGTAGAAGATGCAAACCCATCCTTTAACGGGATCGTTCACTATGAATGCGAGCGTAGTCCTAACTCCCTTCTTAACCTTGACGCGCGACGCGTCAACATTATTCCTTTCAAACTCGCAGAGTATAAATCTTCCGAAGAAGTCGTCGCCAACCGCGGCTATTGCTCCCGCAGCAACCCCGAGCCTCGCAACCCCCATTATAGTGTTCATGGGAGCGCCTCCAAAGCATTTTTTAAAGGTCGCGGCCTTGTCGAGGGAAGTGTGTTCAACCCCTATGAAATCTATCAGGACCTCCCCGATGCCGATAACCTGAGGGCCAGGCATGCTCCAGCATATCTTAAGCCTTATTTATTTTTTAACGGTTCAAGCCCATGGGGACCTTGCATGCCTAACGCAGATTCTGTTCTCAGAAGAACGAGGCTTAAAATTTTTGAAATTAAGAGGAATCTAAACTGACAACGGGCTTTGTTAAGCATGAGATTAGAGGAGCGACAAGCATCATAATGCTGAGTGGGAGGTAGGCAACATAGAAATATTTTTAAACCTGGATCCTATAGAAACAACATGGAGCGTAGACTGTGGCGCGGTATTCACCTAATATCCAACAGCAATGATGATATTGATGCTTTAGTTAAAGAGGTGCCTGAGCTAACAAATATTGGTGTAAACGTTCTCATAGTTGAAGTGGACTATAGCTACGCTTATTCCTCACACCCCGAGCTACAAGGCCCGGATCCAATAACTTTCAACCATGCGCGTGCTCTGGTCGAAGAGTGCCGCTCCCACGACATACGTTTGATCCCACAGTTCCAGTGCCTTGGGCACCAGTCGTGGGGTAAAACGACCTTCCCGCTTTTAACCAAATACCCTGAGTTCGACGAGACTCCTGGCCAGTTTCCGAATAACGAGGGCATATATTGCCGGAGCTGGTGCCCCCAGCATCCTGATGTTAACAGGATTGTTTTCAGCCTTTTCGACGAGCTTATAGACGTGTTTGAAGCAGACGCGCTGCACGTTGGGATGGATGAGGTCTTTCTAATCGCCTCAGAGCATTGCCCGCGCTGCCGGAACCAGAGTCCAAGCAGGCTTTTCGCGAAGGCTGCTAACGATTACTATGAGCATTTGAAGAAGCGGGGGGTTGAGATGCTGATGTGGGGCGACCGGTTGCTGGACAGTAAAACCACCGGCTACGGAATGTGGGAGGCCTCTGAGAACCAGACTCACCCAGCGGTCGACATGATTCCCAGGGACATAGTGATATGCGACTGGCACTATACTCTGCGCGAAGACTATCCTTCAATCCCGTTTTTCCTTGAGAAAGGCTTCCGCGTCCTGCCGAGCGGCTGGAAGGATGTTGAAGCAACTAAGGCGTTCATAGGGTTCTCGCGGAGATTCATGGGTAATGAGCGTATGCTCGGCTACCTTTGCACCACCTGGGGTGCCGTTAAGCCTGGGAGCCTTGCCCAGTGGCCGCCCATCCGTTTCGCGATGGAAATGCTTTCCCAGTGAAAACCCGCCTCACTTAACCAGTGTACTCCAAAGGGCACAAGTTATTAAGCACCATGTTTAACTCCCCGCATATGCTGAAATCTTGCGCAAAGATCCTGGGGCCCTTGCTACTGGTTATTGTCTCAATCCTCTGGGGGACATCTTTCCCCCTGATTAAAATAGTCGTCTCCAGAATAAACGCGGGGGAATACGTTGCCATAAGGTTCACACTATCAGTTATTCTCCTACTGCCGTACTTTGTCCACAGCCTTTTAAAGAACAGGAGTAAGATGCGCGAGGCAGCGGGGCCAGGAGCAGTTTTAGGGCTGCTATACTTCGGAGGGATTTTCCTCCAAGGGCTTGGAACAGGATATACTTCTGCATCCAACTCAGGCTTCATCACCAGCCTCTACATACCGATAGTTTACGCTGTCGACGTGTTACGGAGAAGGTTCAACTATAATCATAAATTTACGCTAGCGTTAATCCTGTCAGTAATCGGGATGTACTTGATATCAGGCGGAACCTATGAGTCGAGGATCGGGGACCTGATGGTTTTAGCAGGCGCCTTCTTCTGGGCGCTTCAAGTCTTAGCTGTCGACAGTTTTTCCAAAAAATACTTCTCACTGGATTTAGTCTTCTACCAGTATGCTGTGACGGCCATCGCCGGTTTAGTGTTTTTCCCCGCCTCACCAGGCTTTGAAAGTTTAATCGAAGTCATCCCGCCTCTTCTCTACCTGGCAGCCGTATGCTCAATACTTGTCGGAGTATTACAAGTATTGGGACAGAAACACACTTCTGCCTCCCAGGCCGTTCTAATCTACGCTCTTGAACCAGTTTCAGCAGCATTATTCTCCTTCCTGATCCTAGGTGAGAGGCTTGGGGCAACCGAATCGGCCGGCGCAATACTAATCATGGTTTCAGTAATCATCTCGCTATTAGAGATGGCCCGTATGAGGAAAGAAGATTTACTCTAAACGGAGTGTTGGGAGCTATCGTAATAGGATCAAAGATAATAAAACTTATTAAAGACAGTGCCACGGCATGCGAGAAAACAAGGAGATATTTCCTGGAGTTCGCTTGGTTGAAGGCATAAACGCGAACCTCATTTCCCAACATGCGTCACGGATAAATTATCGTCGACACAGCATGCCTGGTAACGCAAAGAAAATCTTGGAATACTTGTTTATTAAAAATGAATAAGGATACTGAGGATCTTAAATCTCTAAGACGTGCTCCACTTATACGAGAATGTCAAGCACGCTGGTATTGCGTTCTTTAAACCATTAGCTGTGGGAAATTTTTCCTTAGCCAGTTGACTGTCTCGTCAACAGCCTTATCCACCGGCAATGCGTGGCCCGAGTCATGTACCACGAGCTGCTTCGGCTCCTTAGCTTTCTCGAAAAGCTTCATGCCGTTTTTAAAGGGAACAATGTCATCATGCTTGCCCAGCTGAATCAGAAGAGGCCGTGGAGACACCTTGTCGATATAGTTTATCGGGTCTACTGGTTCAAGAACCGGTTTAACGAGAGAGAGTAGTTCGCGAGGCACTTTGCTCCTTAGTTCAACCAGCATCGGCACGTTGCTCTCAGATATTATTTCAACAAGATCCCCGCCTGGAACATAGAGCACAGCACCGCTAATCCTCTTGTCCACCCCCGCCAATACGCCTCCCAGTATTCCCCCCATGCTTGCCCCCGCGAGAATGAGCTTCCCCTCTTCAACCCAACGGTTTCTGAAAGCAATATCTATCGCAAGCCTGTTGTCAACTATTGTTTTACCTAAGTATTCGATTATCAGCTCCGGCTTGATGTCTTCAAGGCTCAGCTTCCTCTCCCCGTGTCCCCTAGCGTCAACCGCCATTATTGAGAAACCCATGTTTTCCACGAATGCTCTGAAGTATAGAGCATCCTCCTTACTTCCCCCTAAGCCGTGTAGAAACAGCAATAGTTTGCCAGAGGGGCCTGCAGGATGATGCGCGGCCAAGCCTGGAATATCCTCGTCATACCCGATTATTTTAAACCTGTTTAGGGCAACCCCCTTGCCGACCTCTCTGCTGATTTCAACGTAATCAATTTTCCCACGGGCTTTCTCATAAGCCTCCTCGTGAGACTCCATACTGCCCGCAGAATTCTCGAGACTAATAAAGGTTTTATCCATGAAGAGTAACCAGGTCTCAGGCTAAAAAATTAAGAATCGAGAATGCTTCAGGAATAAAAAAGTAGAACAGCATCAGGATTAGAAAGGCGGAGATCGGGACAGTTATGTTATCATCTATAGGGCCGAATTCGAAATGCTCGATTACGCTGCTGAACAGCCCGGCGACGACGCCTGGGAGCGCAAGCTTCAACCCTATTACGACATTAACGATGGCCATAGCCAGGTTTCCCCACCAAGACTTTGTGCGCCTCTTGAACATCGCGTTCCTTACAAGCCCGGTTACAGCATCCCCGAGCGCCATGAACATTATTGGTATTACTCCAAACCAGAAGTTTCCACCAGCGAACCCACCGGTGAAGAGCCAGCCCGCGGTCAGTATCAGCCCCCAGCTCAGGCAGAAGTGAACCTCGTAAGCATTGTCGCTTGTCTGAAACCAGTACATAGGCTTTTTAAGAAGATGAGGGATGAGGGTGAAAACCCCTAGGACCATTGAGAGGACCAACGGGTAGAAGGGTGTGCTGAAAGTAAAGGGTACAAGGTAGCCTATTAAACCGCCTGCGAGAATATGGATTATCTTCCTGTTGTAGTAGACTGCCACACCTTCAGGAACCTTCTTAACGAGTATCTTGTAGCACACGTATGTTAAAACCCCGACGACGAACAACACCCATATGAAGAATACGCCGGCGTACAGTCCCTCTATCAATAGAGTTTCAAGCAATTTGACTGACTTGTTTTTAGAGGCTATAAAACTGTTTTTCACTGGAGATAAAATTTTAACGACATTTGTCTAACTTCTTCTAAAAAGGGCAGGCTTAACACTCTTTTACCCGAATAAATCCCTAAATGGAAATGTTGAAATCCTCTTTAACCACGGTTAAGACGAAGTGGGTATTAGTTCTCTCAACGTTCGGCATTGATAGAACCCTCTTCGTAAACCTGCTTAACTCAGCAGGATTCCTAAACTTGCTTATCACTATAGCGTCAACATCCCCGGTGACATCGTAGACAGCGCAGACACCCGGAAGCTCAGCCAGCTTCTTCTCCACCTCTACAAGCTTACCTTTTGAAACCCTTATCTCAGTCACACTGGTAACCGAGAACCCGAGCTTCTCGTAGTCAACGCTTAAAGTATACTTTTTCAAAACCTTGTTTTCCTCCATTCTTCGGATTCGAGCTAGAACTGTCCCAGGAGCGACCCCGAGCTCTTTAGCTATTTTCCTGTAGGACATTCTGGAGTCAGACATAAGGTGTCTAAGTATCTTAAGATCTAGATCGTCCAAGGCCTGCTCCGCTGAAGACATAGTTGACTTATACGAGCACAGAGTTATAAAAGTTTGCTAACATCCTTATTCGGCTTTTTCTAAAGTCTTTTGAAGGAAGCCTTGGAGAACTTTCTCGTACTCCGTCAGGTCTCTTTCACCCGGATAGTTAACGTATTCGCAGACATGCGAGACCTCGAAGCCAGCCTCGCTTAATCTCGCCGAAAGCTGGCTTGCCGCTGTCCCTCCCCAAAGCTTCGTCACAGTTACTGCCGCAAACTTTCCAACGCCCATTTTCTTAATCCTGAGAAGCTCGACAATGTTGCTTAAAGGCGGGAACACGTTTCCCTCGTAGGTGGGGGTTATGAGGAGAACGCCTGCTGAATCAACAATGTCGCTTAAAACACTGTTCACACCGCTTTCCACGGAACTATGAAGAGCAACCTCTTCAACCCTTTTCTTAAGGATGCTGCACGCGTGTCTCGCAAGCCGTTCCGTAAAACCGTACATGGACCCGTATATCACCGTTATCTTCCTCTTGCTCTTTAACCCGCACCAGGAGGTTAAAGCTTCAGTAATCTCAGGAATCCTGCTTCTTAAAACAACCCCGTGCGCGGGAGCAATAATCCTTAAGTTTAAACCAAGTTTACCAACCTTGTCCAAGGCTCTAAGAACCATCTGCCTGTAGGCTGCCACGACTGTTGCAAAATACTCTTTGGAGTTACGCATGTATTGTTCGAAGTCTGTTTCGTCGTCGAAGACAGGCTTCTCCAAAGCGCCGAAGGCGCCGAAGGCGTCGGAGCTGAACAGTATTCCCTCGTCCTCAAGGTAGAGAAGCATGGTGTCAGGCCAGTGTATCCAGGGAAGCTCGATAACCCTGAGCCTTCTTCCACCGACTCTTATAGTATCCCCGTCCTTCACAACCCTCGTCTCAACGTTAAACATGCTTCTCATGAAGGCTGAGGCCCTTAGGGTCGAGTATAACACGGGGTTTCCAACCCTGTTTGAAACCTCTCCTATAAGACTGCTGTGATCAGGCTCCGTGTGGAGCACGGCGATATGCCTTATGCGGCTCGGCTCAGTAACCTGTTTGAGAAAACCTATAAATTCTTCAGCAGCATAAACGTTTTTAGAAGAATCTATCAGAAGACACTCGCTGCCGTCAGCAACCAGGTAAGCGTTGTAGTTTACTCCACCAGGTATTGGCCAAATGTTCTCGAAAAACTTTGTACTGTAATCAGGCATGCTCAGCCAATAAACATCTCTGCCGATAATCCTCCAAGAGGGGGAAGGCATGGCGGAACATGCTTAAAAACGCTTTAAAAGCTTTCCTAGGATGGAGGACTCAGCTGGGCCACGGGGCTTCTGCCTGACCCGTGCCAAGATAACCGTGCTGGCAGTTGAGAATAATGCTGAGGCTAAGAAGGCTGGTGGATAACCGTATTCTTCAATAACCAGTCCTCCAATAATAGGGGCGATGGCTTGCGAAGGCGCTCTCAGAGCACTGTTTAAACCTATGTAAGTCGGCCTATCCTCCTCCGGAGCCATCTCCATAAGCATCGGAAAGCCTGAAACCATGAATGAGCTGAAAGACGCTCCTGAAAGGGCAAAAACCAGCAGGAAATGATTCGGCGAGGTGGCGAGCAGGGCGATAATGGTCGCCAGGAGCCCTGCTACGCCTCCTGCTACGAGAACCGTCTTATGACCATGTCTTTCCTGAATCAGGCCCCACAGAACGTTTGCGAGTACCTGTGTTCCCACCGAGACGGATGTGAACAATCCTATTTCGAAGCCTCCTGCTTTAAACCTGTCTATAGCGTACGCAGTATAGAAGGAGGAGGCGATCCCCCCGAAGGAGCCCACTATCCCGGAAACCGTGTAAAAAAGATAGTTTCTATCGTTCTTAATGATCCTTGGAATCTTGCCAACGTATTCCCTGAAGGTGCGGGGCTCCCCAACCACGTTTGACGGCGGCTCGTCTATGAACGTGATGTCAACCCAAGATATGGAGACGAGTATGAATGCTGTTAGGAAACACATGAAAAAGTTTACAGGGTATTTGAAGAAATTCATGTAGAAAGCCACTGCGAAGCCGCTCGCCAGCCCTAAAACTGATGAGACGAGGTTTGCGGTCGCGAAGAAGAAGCCCCTCTTCTCCTCAGGAATCGTCTTAGCAACAATATCCAGCCAAGCGGTGGTGCAGAGGCCGGAAGAAACGTTTACCGTAATGTACGAAGCGTAGAATATAAGGAGGGCGAGTAAAGGATCTTTTTCAGCGAGCAGGACTGTTGAAAAAGCAACTATGAGCCACGGTATTCTTTCACCCGGAGTTATTCTCAGTAGAAAAGGCTTCTTAAATTTCTTCATTTCTATTCTTCCGGCAGAAACCAGTTGGAAAAAGTTCCATCCTAAAAACGATATTGTCGTAACTAATCCCACCGCGATCTTAGAATCGGTGAGGCTCATTATGAAGGCGGGCAGGACAGTAGCCATGGAGACGAAGTTCATCGCTGAACCATAAGTCATCCAGTCTATGAGAAGGACTAGAAAGTTCCTCCTATACCTTTTTCCCGAAGCCTTATCGTTAAGCGCCTGAGCCATTACGGCTGCCTCCTAATAAAAACTGGATTTAAATGTTCCCGTCTTAAATCCACTGTAAAACTTATTTCATCCCCCGTAACAGTATTGCCGAAATGTCTTACGTGAAAATAGGAGAATGCGTTGTAAGGCTTGTTAAAGGCGATATTACTAAGCTTAAGGTCGACGCGATCGTTAACGCTGCCAACAGCTGGCTGAGACACGGGGGCGGAGTAGCGGCTGCGATAGTCAGGGCAGGAGGAAGGATTATTCAGGAGGAGAGCAGCAAGATAGTTGAGCAGAGGGGACCGGTGAAAGTGGGGGAGGCGGTCTACACCACGGCAGGCTCTCTGGAGGCGAAGTACGTAATCCACACGGTGGGCCCGAGAATGGGAGAGGGCGACGAGGATGAGAAGCTCCGGAGTGCCACGTTGAACAGCTTGAAGCTGGCTGAGCAGCTTGGTCTAGGGTCAATAGCTTTCCCAGCCGTATCCACGGGCGTATTCGGCTACCCTAAGGATAGGTGTGCGCAGGTAATGCTGAAGACGATCAAGGAATACGTTTCCTCAGGAGGGAAGATTATGGAAATCATACTCTGCCTGTATGATGACGAAACATACAGGGTTTTTGAAGAAGCACTCTGGAAAACTTTTTAATAAAGCGATCTAGAGGATAATCAGATGAGGAATGGAGGTGATCTCTGAATAATGATGAGAAACCCCATTCCGACCGGCCTAAGTATTGCTTCTGAAGGCTCGAATTATTTCTTCGCCAAGGCTTCTTGAACATGCTGCTACAACCCTGCTTTTCGAGACAGGCACCAGCTTAACATTAAGGTCCTCCGCCTCACCGTCCAACACCACTCCTCCAGCCTCCTTAACTATTAAGAATGCCGCTGCGAAGTCGAGGCTCCTCAGAAAACCCCTTAGATCTAGGAAGGCGTCAGCCGCCCCAGAGGCCACCAGGCATATTTCAAGCGCGTCAGAACCCAGAGATCTAACGTGCCTAGCCTTCTCAATTATGCTGGACACCCTGCTAACGTAGCCAGGCAGTCTTCCCCGGACGTTCAAGTCAACAGATATCAGAGCCTCCTCGATCCTCTTCACGTTTGAAACCCTTATTCTACGCCCGTTTAAGAATGCTCCGCGATTCTTCTCAGCCAAGTAAAGGTCGCCGGTTAAAAGATTGACAACGCCGGAGCATACTAAGTCGCCCAGGTGCTCCCCTTCTGCAACCCCTATTGAACAGCTGTAACCGGGATATCCTCTTGAAGCGTTGACGCTCCCGTCAACAGGGTCGACGATTATTAAAGGGGGACCCCCGCCTCCAATCTCCACCAGCCCCGATTCCTCGCTAACCAGCGTAGCGTCTTTAAAGAAAAACCTTGTTGTTTCAAAAACCACTTCTTCAGCAATCCTGTCCACCATGAAGGTCTGGTCTCCGAAAGGGTTTATCGCGACTCTTTCATGAAGGGAATGCTCATCCATCCCCCTAATCTTTTCAAAACACTTTTTCAAAGCATCCTTAACGTATTCAGAGTACTTGCTCTCCATTTTAAAACTGGGCTTTAACCTCCTGTTTTAAAGCTTCCCCATTCGCTTAAAAGCCAATCGTGCGGGGCAACCCTTTCAAACGGCTTATCTTCAGGAGAAGGGCGGCTTAAGATAATGTTTTAATCTCTCCCTCCGGCACCGCAATATTAGGCTGATGACCAGCCCGCCGGCGAAGCAGGAGTATTTCATGAGAGTGGAGGCCTATTTTGAGAAGCCCGGCGGATACTGGCCCCTGCTGGTCGAATCCCTTAAAAAGGTTTCTAGACACGTTTCAACAAGGCTCCGCACAGAGGTTTACGAGGATTTCAGCCTTACGCTTTTCCACGAGGAGGAGCTTGGGAAAACCCTGCATGCTTCACTCCATTTCTCCGGTTTGAGAAACCCCTTGATGGCTGACAGGATTGTCGACAGGATTCTTGAGCTGTGCGAGCATGTTGAAGCCTACGTTACTGTCAGGGGCAGTATTGAACAGTTCCAAGGATTGGGTGAAAACTTCTTCATCGAGGGGATTGGGGTGAGGGTTTCAACCTACCCTGATAAGGGGGTTGCCACTTTTTCCTACAGGCTTTTCAAACCCAACAGGGGGATGAACATGGTTTCAAGGATTCTTTCCAGAAAAACAGGGAGGAGCAGGACTGTTTCAGAAAGGCTGAGAAGCATGCTGAGGCTTTAGCCCGTGTTCCCCACCCTTTAGAAACGGTTAAGAAGGCCTAAGGCAGGGACGGTGGAGTTTCAACGTGCACCAGTAGTTTTTTAAATGGTTTAAAGGAAGCATTAGTAGAAGAGTGTGAAGGAGGATTGTCCGAGACGTATAAGCGTTCACACGTGCTTGGAATGGATTATGGGACGAGCTTCATCAAGTATGGCCCGATCTCTCTGGGTGAAACACCGGAGGTGACTGAGAACAGAGGCTATTTCCCAGATAAGGATTCGATTATGACGAGGATAATGGGAGAGGGCAGGGAGGTTGTAGTAGGCAAGGATATCCCTCTGTACTTGGAGGCTAGGGAAGACCTGCCTTCAAGACTCGTCTACCCTTTTAGAAACGGCGTAATAGATAAGAACGACAGTAGAGCATGGCAGGTTGTTGAAGAGGTTTCTCGAATGGCCCTAAGAGAGTTCACGCCGAAGGAGGAGGGTTTCAACGGTTTCTACGTTGTAGCCTCCCTGTCAGCAGTCGCACCGAGATACATGTATGAGAAGCTTTTCGACATCTACAGGAGGATTGATTCTGAGGAACACACTATTGCGGCGGCCACGATAATCCCGCAGCCCCTGGCCGTCGCGATATCCCACAAGGTTCCGACTAGCGTCGTCGTAGAGTCTGGACATGGCAACACTCAGATAACCCCGATCTCGAGATACCCTATTAGAACAGCCGTCATCGCTCTAAACAGGGGAGGTGGGGATGCTAACTCTATAACGGCAGAGATATTGAAGGACAGTGGATACAGCGACCTCGCCAAGGAGGAGACTGTTGTCAGACAGGTTAAGGAGCAGGTTGGCCTAGTGCCCAGGAGGCTTGAGGAGGCGATAAGGTTTGGAAAGGAGAACCCGGATAGGCTGGCCACAGTGGTAAACATACCTGGAACAAGGCTGAGGATCACGCTTGAAGATAACGGTTGGCTAAGGTTCCTCATCGGCGAGTATGTTTTCAACCCTAACCACGAGGTTTTTCAAAGCTATTTCACAAGGGGGATGCCTCGTCCCGGGGATGTTAAGGTGGGGGACACGTTTTTCCTAGGGATGATTGACATGGCTGAGGCAATAGTGCAGTCAATCGAAAAATGCCCGGTTGAGCTTCAACCATACTTATACAGGCAGATAATACTCTCCGGCGGGAACTTCGAGTGGAGAGTCCCGCCTGGTCTTGAAAACACCTGTGTAAACGCGGTTGACAAGATTAAGACGATGCTCGGCGAGAAAGGAGTTTCGGAAGCAGGAGTCGTGATGGCGAGCTCCCCGAAGTACTCTGTCTGGAGAGGATGCATAGTTTACGGCTACGCTGTCCCCGAGGGTTTCAGGTGGAGCTGGGACAGGATGGAGGGATGGATGAGGTTCAGATGAGCCTCTCCAGAAGGATTATTCAGAGGGTTGAAAAATACTTTTCTAAACAGGGTTTCCAAGCTACTGACTATGACGAGGAGAAGGGGGAGCTTGTTTTTTCAAACGGTAGGGAGGAAGCATTGGTGAAAATACTTTTCGAGGAGGAGACTGACAGGGTTGTTCTCTATGAGGCCCTGGCCTCCGTGCTTGAAAAAGCGAAGGAGTACAGCATGGTTTACGTGGCCGCCCCCAGAATCGTCGGGGAGGATGCGGAGACAGCTTCCTTCATGAAGAAGGGCGTCGGGCTAATCCTGTACGATGACTACGGCGCGGAGGAGAAGGTTCCGGCGGAGAACAGGTTTAGGAAGACTGCGAGCAGGCAGGCTCAGAGGCCTGTTGAAACCCAGTCTCTCGAGAGAAGCCTTGTCAGAATAGAGTCCATGATCAGAGAGCTTTCTGAAAGGGTTGACTCGCTTGAAAAAGCATACTTCTCACTGTTGAGGGAAGTCAGGGAGCTGAGGAGAACCGTGGAGAGGAAAACGATGGTTGCGGAGCAGCCTGTTCAAAAAACGTTCTCAAGCGGGGGGGAACAGGCTGAGACTGGGGGGCTCCCATCCTTCTTAAGAGACAACCCTTGGGTCGAGATCCTGTCGAAAAGACCTGAGGAAAACAATGAGGCCTAGCTTTTCTCAAACCCTTGGAGGGCTTTCTTCAAGACCCTCAGGGGGAGGATTATACAGCGGTAGCGAGGGCTTTTAGAATCGGTGTTGAACAGTCTTAAAAGATTTTCTTCTTTAATACTAAGAGCCTGCTCAATAGTCCTACCTTTAGCCAGGTCGGCGATTAGGGATGCTGAAGCGTTGCAGAACAGGCATGCCTCGGAAGTAAACTTAACGTCCACAATATTTCTCCCCTCAAGCTTGAAAAACATTTTCAGCCTGTCTCCGCAAGAGTAATCAGTCTCCTCCGAGACGGCGTCAGCATTCTCAATCACACCGTAATTAGCAGTGTTTTTAAACCGTTTTAAAAGCTCGCGGAGACTCTCTGAATCCCCCGTTGTTCCCCACCCCGTTCAGCAGCTATATGAGCAGCCTCATCCTCCTGAGGGATTCGTGAAACATATCGACCTCCTCCAGAGTGTTGTAGAGGTAGAAGCTTACTCTGGCAACAGCGCTTGCCCCCAGAGCGTTCACAAGAGGCTCAGCGCAGAGGGCACCTGACCTTATCATGATCCCGTCTGCGTCTAGAAACTGGGCGACGTCATGGGGATGAACACCCTTAACGTTGAAGCTTAAGATTCCGGCATGCTTATCAGCCTCTCCAGGCCCGTAGACTTCAACAAAGCTCCTGTCTAAGCCTTCAAGGAGATGCTTAACCAGTTTCGACTCGTGTTCAGCAATGTTCTCCAACCCTATCTTACGCAGGTAATCAACGGCGGCAGCCAGCCCGATTACACCCTCAACATTAGGGGTGCCGGCTTCAAACCTGAAGGGAATATCCTCGTAAACCTGGGTTTCAAGAGTCACCGTCTTCACCATCCCGCCTCCTAGAAGCATGGGTTCAACATCCTCCAGAATACTCCTCTTAACGTATAATACGCCTATGCCTGTCGGCCCAAGCATCTTGTGTCCGCTGAAAGCAGTAGCATCCGGTTCAACATCCTTAACGTTGAAAGGCATGTGCGGCACGCTCTGGGCAGCGTCGAGAATGAAGAGGCACCCATGCTTATGGGCAAGCTTGGAAAGCTCTTTAACAGGGTTAACAGTCCCGAGAACGTTGGAAACATGCAGAGTAGTAAGTATTTCACAACCCTCTTCAAGGCTTTTCTCAACCATGTCCATGTCTATCGTGAAATCCCTGTTCATCCCCACTACGGTCAGCCTCCCGCCCTTTCTAGCTACTATTCTCCTCCAGGGCAAAAGGTTGCTGTGGTGCTCCATTATGCTGGTGACAACCAGAGACCCTCTGCCGATCCGCTCTGAAAGCGCCTCCGCAAGCATGTTTAAGCCCTCGGTCGTGTTTCTAGTGAAAACAATCTCATCCTCACCGGCGCCTATGAACCCGGCTATTTTACGCCTAGCCTCCATGTAGAGGTCAGTCGCCTGGGAGCTCAACGTGTTTACGCTGCGCAGAACGTCGGAATTATAATTGTAATAATAGTCTTTTATAGCCTCAACAACCTGAACAGGCTTCTGGGTTGTCGCTGCATTGTTAAAGTAGACAAGGCTTTTACCGTTTATAATCCTCTTAAGAATAGGAAAATCCTCTCTAACGGTGTAAGGGTCTAATGGCATGAGCAGATATGGGCTGGAGGAGGCTTTAAAGATATCCCTGTTTTAAACGAGAACTTTAAAAATCCTTCTTCACCATTAGAAACGATACTTGTTCGAGCCGGGAGAGAATGAGGAGAAGGTTAGAAGAATGCTTCCAATCATTGTGATGGTCGCAGTGGCTTTGCTAGCAGTAGTCCTCGTCTACTTCCTGTTCACCAAGGTTCTCACCCCCCCGCCTCCCGTTTATGATTTCAGACTGGAGTTGAACACTACCCGGGTGGAGGTTCTCCCAGGCAAGGTTGTGAACACGCTTATAACCCTCGTGCCGGAGGGCGCCTTCCAGGGCAGCGTAACCCTGAAGATTGAAAAACCCGGCGAAGTAGACTATTCAGTTTCAAACTGGGTTTTAACACCTTCCTCGAGGAACGCTATCCTCACGCTGAACACCACAGGTCTCCTCCCGGGCACATACCCTATTAATGTTTCAGGCTCCTACCTGGAGGTTGAGAGGAAAACGAGGCTCACGATAGTCGTTAAGGAGGTTGAGAAGCCCTGGTTTGAAGCGAGCGTTAGCCTTCAGCCAGGAAGCATCATTCAGACCGAAGAGTTCCTGTTAAACATTTCAATAACTCCTCACGCCGGTTTCAACGAGACCATAGGTGTTTCCATAATGGGCCTGCCGGGCTCAACGCCTGAGAAAAGTCTTATAGAGAAAGGTGTTAAAAGAGGTCAGATAATCGTTAAAACAAACAGGAGCATCCCTGTGGGCGTTAACAATTTCACGGTTGTTTTAAACTCGACTAGCCATCAGGCTCTGGTGAACCTGACGATAGAGGTTTCAGAGGCTCCTCCGCCAGACTTCCAAATACTCTTCCAACCGAACATCACGATTGCTAAGCCGGGTGACGTTGTGAACATACTGGTGAAAGTTAAACCCATCTACGGTTTCGACGAAACAGTGCATGTTTACTCGAGCCATATTGGTCTCATTCTGAACGAGTTTAACGGCAGCGACTTCTTTTTAACACCGAGGAACTACAGCGGGGTGGTTATGACTATGCAGATAGATGAGCGCTCCCTCTTCGGCATTTATGTTTTAACGTTCATCGTGGAAACCTCTTCAAGGATGGAGGTTAAAGGGGTTAAGCTGGGGGTTGCGAACGTTTCCTCAACATATAATGAGCCTACCCCAAGCATAGTAGCATACTTTTCACGCGTCGACGCTTCTCCCGGCCGGAAGACCACCGTCGATTTTCTATTGGGCTCTTTAAACGGGTTTGAGGGCGAGGTTCTACTCAGAGTAAGCAAGTATAACTCGACGGACCCGGATTTAGGCATGTTCTACTTTTCGACAGGAGAAGGGTTTCCGAAAATGGGGGTTAGCATTGAAAGGGTGAACATAACCGTCGGGGAAGCGAGATTCGTATTCCTAAGCTTGGAGTTGAAGAGCACTATTGCCAGCGGCGTTTACAGGATTAACGTTGAGCTATGCGTGGAGCACACTCCGCCTAACATGGCCTTCCCATTGTTGAAGGCGATAAGCGTGTACACTCTTGAGCTGCACGTTGGCTAGAATGGGGGTAGGCGCCCAGACAGGCGGGAGCAGGCCCCACCATTACCGTGAAAACCTTCTCGCGGAGACGATCCGTCTGATCAGGAAATACGGGATAAGGCCTAAGAAGAGGCTTAGCCAAAGCTTCGTCGTAGACGAGCTTCTGGTGAGAACAGTCGTTGAAAACGTTCAGCCCAAGCCAAGCGATATTATTGTTGAGATTGGAGCCGGATTGGGGACACTGACTTTTGAACTGGCTAAGCACGGTTCAAAGGTTAAGGCTGTTGAAATAGACCCTGCGCTGGTAAGGGTTTTGAAAGACCGGTTCTCAGCCTTTAATAACGTCGAGGTGGTTCAAGGAGACTTCACAAAGATGGATTTGAAGGGTAATGTCTACACTGGTAACATCCCATACCATGTTTCAACCCCGGTGGTATTCAGGATTCTGGAGCAGAATTATGAGAAGGCTGTGATCACGGTGCAGAGGGAGGTTGCTGAGAGAATTGTCTCTAAACCTGGCACCAGGGAGTACGGCAGGCTAACAGTCTCTGTTAACACCATGGCTGAGCCCCGTTTACTAGGTTTTTTCCCATCCTCCTCGTTCTACCCTAGGCCTAAGGTTGCCCACGCAGTTCTCTACATTAAGCCTTCTAGGATAGAGGCGGACACGCGTATTCTGGAAGACCTGCTTAGAGCGATGTTCAGCCAGAGAAACAGGCTTGCGAGAACAGTTTTGAGAAACAGCCTTGAACGGCTATACGGTGAAAGGGGTAAACGGGTTTACTCCAATGTTTTCCATCTTGTTCCGGAGGCCAGTAGGGTTTTCGAGCTTAGTGTCCAAGATTTTCACAGCCTCGCCAAGGCTGTTTCAAACAATATTGGCGCTTAAGTGTGCAGGCGGCAAGGATTCATCGGAATGCCGGTTTCGAAAAAAGTTTGGAAAACCCTACTGCTAACCTCCACCATAGTCCTGCTCCGATGCTTGGCCCAGGTTGAAGCGCATCCGGAAAGCTTGCCGTCATCCTACTCGTGGACCGGTTTAATGACGGATACTGTTCAAATAAGCTATTCATTCGGCGAAAGCATATGGTACGGTGGAACAGGTTATCTTCATATAGATGCGAGAGCCGGTAATGGGACCTATAGCGACAGTAAGTCAACTACGGCAAGGCTAACAATACCTGAAGGCTTCTCAGCAGCGGTCTACGTTTGCGGGGACGACCGTAACCCTGTTCCAAACGGTTGGACAGTTGTGGATAAGTATCTCAGGGTTCACGTCGACGGGGTCAGGGTCTACGAGCTGGGTAAAGAATACTGGTGGCCATACTGCTATTCTAAGGCCGCTATCCTCAGCCCTGGAACGCATGAGGTTAAGCTCACCATAGGCATCACCGTTAAGGTTTCCTCGTGCTTCGAGGAGCGCGACCTGCATTGGGCTTCGATGGACATCAGGCTTGAGGGAGGCGGGACAGTAACGGCTGAAACCCATTCTGCGGAGGCAATCTTGGATGGGGAAGCGACACACGTCTTCACCTTCACGCTTCCCCAGGCGACTGGCGTAAAGAACATGGGCTGGAAAGCGGTGTGGAAAGGCTTGGAGAAGACTGGAAGCGGAATGCCGGGAAGCGTTCAGAAGGCTGTTTTCCAAGGCGTTAACAGGGACAGCTGGTTTTTCACGAGCCCCGTGGTGATAAGGGTTGGAGAGCCTGCTCCCTCAGTAGATGCCAGCGATGGTTTCGCTATCGACGAGGTTTTCGACGAGGGCTCCAGTGAAGCCGGTATGCGCAGGGTTGCCGTAGCCATTAGCAACGGCGACGAGGTTGGGTTCACATCCGGGAAATACCTTGTGACGAGCATAGAGTATCTAGGCTTAAACATAACTGGATGCACTTTCGTGGAGGGCTTGGACGCGTGGGCTAACAGCGGCTCTAGTGTCCACTGGTCTCAGAAAATAAGGTTCTACAGTGCGGGCGGATGGGTTGTGGAGGAGGCCGCCAACGGAGTTGAAACCGGCAGTTGCGTCATGAGGAAACTGGGCGGAGGAGCCTTCTCCCGAAGAGTTGTTTTTTCATCCAGGAACAGGACCGACGAGTTGACGCTTACAATAAGCTTACCCCAGATAAGCCTGCGCTTCGACTCGATGAGGATCGAGCCCCTGGGGCCCACCGATCTAGGTTTACGCATGCTCGGCGAGACTGTTGAGCTCAGGGTTAAGGTTTCCGACTGTCTAGGAGAATACTCTAAGATAGACGTCTACAGTGTTTCAGAATCCAGCCCAGGTGTCAGGAAATATTCCTTCAGCCCTCCCAAGGGGGTTTACAGGGGTATAAGCTCTACGACCGGCGGGAACGCGACCTTCACGGTCACATGGTCATCCTACAGGCTTACTGTAAAGAGCGTCTCCGGCGGGGTTCTTAGGAGCGGGGTTTACTGGGCAAGGAGCGGCTCCAACGTGAGCATCACTGTTTCAGCATATTTCTCTCATGACGGCAGCCCGGCGGCTGGAGTCAGGATAAGGGATTCCCAAGGCAAAGATGCTTTAACCGGGATGAACGGCGACGCGGTTTTCTCATTCGCTGAAAAAGACCGGGAAGCCTGGTTAACCTTCGTCGCGGTCGGCGAGAACGGGGCCAGGTTGAGCGAGGAGGCTTGCGTGAGAATAGTCTTCACACAGATCAGACTTGAGGTCTCAAGCCTAGACGCTGTTTTCTTCGAAGAATCCTACTATGCTTGCAACAATGGTTCATCAAGTTTTTCAGTTAAAGCAGTGTATTCTCACAGCCTTACACCGGCCTCCAGCGTGCTGGTGGAGTTTAAGCCTTCAGGCTCCTCCGCTCTGACGGGGGTTGACGGCACCGCTGCGCTAAGGCTAACCGGTAGGGATGTTGCTTACGAGGGGATGGTTAAGGCGAGCGACGGGTTCATAGAGGGGGAGGCTACTCTCAGGGTTGTCTTCACCAGAATACTGCTGGAAGCCTCTAGAACAGTGGTCGGCGGCAGACCCGGGGAGGAGGTTGAGGTAACGGTTTCAGCAAGGCTCTCTTTCAACAACATGCCGCTGAAGGGTCTTGAAGTAAGATGGGTTGAAACCGGGCTCGTCGGGAGGAGCCCCGCGTCCTTCAGGCTTAGAATACCTGAGAAAGGCGTTTCCAAAGCGTCCTTCAACGCTGCCGGTTTCCTACCTTGCGTCGAGCCGTGCACCGTAACCCTGGTTCCCAACTGGGTGAGGCTTGGCAACCCTGAGGATAATGGGCCAAGGGTCTTTGTGAACAATATCCCTCTGGAAAACTATTCCTTCAGGGTCATGCTGAACATAATGGACCTCCTTAACATCACGATACCTAGAGTGGTGTGGCAGGGCAACGGGAGCGTTGCCCGCGGAATCAGGATCGGCGTCGTGTCTTCAAACGGGACGGTTGTGAGAAGCAGCCTGGTTTCAAGCAACGGGGTCAGCTTCAACTGGACCGAGTCCAAGCCCGGCGTTTACCATTACTATGTGAAGGCGCTTGAAGAAAACGTTTGCAGCGACGTGCTCAGCATCGAGGCTGTTTTCACAGCCTTCAACATTACGCCGGACTATGTTTTAGACCGTAATGGAACCAGGATTTTCTGCGCCACGGCGCGCTGGGCTCACAACGGTTCCCCGGTGAGCAGCCTACCCGTCTACACGAGCCTATCCGCGAAGAGGGTTCTGTCAGACGATGAGGGTAGAATAAGGCTGGCTTTAAACGACTCTGAATACAATGCCTCATGCGTGGAGAGGATAGTGGTTTTAAAACGGGATCCGCATCCTTCAGGGATATGGAGGACAGTCGGGGACTGCAGCGTCAGGATCGTCAGGCTCGACTGGAGCAGCCTGGTTTTAAAGGGCGACCAATACGGGTTTGAAGCTTTTCTAAGACTGGAGGCTGATGCTGGCATGGTGAGCCTACCTATGCGGATTAGGGTTGAAGGCTATCCTCCGGAAACATCCTGCTCGATAAGGGTTCTTCAAGTTCAGAGTGACAACTCCAGCATGACCGTGTTCCTAAGCCCCTCCGGAGGGCTCTTTTTCGACGAGAGGCTTGCGCTGAGAATAGACTACGCTGAATACGAAGGCATGATGATCAGGGTCAGGGTCAGGTCTCTCGCTAAGCATCTGGTTGTTAGAGGCGTCAGGGTTAAGGTGGTTGATACGGGTTTTGAGAAAAACCTTGGAGACCTTGAACCCGGCTCATGCCTGGAAACTTGCCTGGAGCTTCCAGGCGGGCAGGGTTTAAACCCAGTCGTGCTTGTAGCATACTCTGAGAACACTGTTCCACACTCGGTTAGGGTTTGGAGTAACCGGGGGGTTAACCTGTTTCCACTGATATCCGTAACCCCGCTGCTGGCTGCTCTCGCTCTGAGAATGAGGCGCAGGAGGAGAGGCTTCAAGGAGAGCGGGAGGAAAACAGGGAAAAGTGGCGTAAACCAGGATCCTCAGGGTTAAACAGGGTGCTAACGCTTTTAAGCGTTCCCCGGAATAAGGATGCAGAAGCCTTTGCATCAGACGGTTGAGAAATGGGCCAAGAAATACTTTCCCTATTCGGAGTTCAGGGAACACCAGCTTGAAGCGATAGAGTTCATCTTCCGTGTTCTCACCACGGGGAGAATAGGTTTATTATCCTCCCCCTGTGGAACCGGGAAATCAGTTTCGGTTTTAACAGCATACTTGATGGCTAGGGAGATTGAGGAAGTTGGGAAACTGTTCATACTGACTAGGACGAGGAACGAGCTTGAAATATACGCTAGGGAGCTTAAAACGATCGCTGAAAAGACTGGGGTAATCCTTAGGGCAACGCTGATGGTGAGCAGGCAGGAGATGTGCCCCCTAGCCAGGGGGAGGCTGGAGGTTGGGAGAATGGACTACCGGAGCTTCCTAACGTATTGCAGCAGGCTTAAGAAGGGTGCTTCAGCATCATCATGCGCCTTCTACGCTAAGGTTTTCAGGGACTGGAGGCCATCTAGGGAGGCGATAGTCTTCCTGGAGGAGGCTGGGGTCAAGCGTGTTTTAATGCCGGACGAGCTGTACGAAGAGGCTTCATCACGGGGGA